>NZ_JAWOVO010000031.1:0-43014 GCF_033339955.1 Vibrio sp. 1731
GGGGTATGGATATCGAGATACTGATTACTTCTTCTTAAAGATAAAAGCGGCTTTCCCCGGAAAGCCGCGATGAACCTATTTTTTTGCTTATGATAAATATGGTACCAACCTTGTACACCCAGTTCTTCCAGAGCTTGTCGGGGAAAACTTACTCTATCTTGAAGACGAAAATGGCGATCGCTTAATCGAAGCTTTATTGTATCAAGCGCAATCCGGTGGCGGATTTCATCAGTACCTGTGGCAAAAGCCATCTACGGGTGAAGTCGTCCCTAAGCTTAGTTACGCTGCATGGCTCGATAAGTGGGAATGGATGATAGGGACTGGGCTGTATATTGAGGATGTCAGCCGAGAAGTCGCCAATATGCGCGCGGCAGTGAACAAAAATATCGAAACGACATTTTTCTCAGTCGTCGTGATCTTAGCGGTGACCGTTGCTGTAATCATTGTTCTCACTTTGGCGATCAATCTGCACGAGCATCGCCTCGCTGATAAGAACCTGAAAGAATTGGCACATAAAACCGTGATGTTCCAAGAAGATGAGAAAAAGCATTTAGCGCGAGAACTGCATGATGGAATCAATCAGTTGTTAGTCTCCAGTAAATGTCATTTAGACTTAATGAGTCATAGACTGGAAGACGAAAAACTCAAATCCCACTTAGATAAATCACAACGATCGCTCGTCACCGCGATAAATGAGGTGCGGCATATTTCTCATCAGCTCCGTCCAAGCGCCCTCGATGATATCGGTTTAGAAGCAGCACTGACGACCTTGCTACAGGATTTTCATTCCCATTCCGGGATTGATATCGAGAGCAATTTCGATACTCAGCAGCACAAACTGACTTCGGAAGTCGCAACGACGCTATATCGCGTCGCTCAGGAGTCTTTGAATAACATTGAAAAACATGCGCGAGCGAAAAAAGTAACGGTTACTTTGCAAAAAATGGGCAATATGCTGCAATTACTCATACGTGATGATGGCGTTGGGTTTGTGGTTAACCAAGCAGTGCACCAACAAGGGATTGGGTTAAGGAATATGCAAGAGCGTGTAGAGTTCATCGGTGGTGAATTTGAGCTAATGAGTGAGCTTGGCTTGGGAACAGAGATTACCGTGCTGCTTAATTTGGATGAAATAGTTTATGGATAAACCGATTAGTGTAGTGATTGTCGATGATCATCAAGTGGTGTTGGATGGCTTCATGGCTCGTTTGGAGTTAGAGCCTGACATCGAAGTGGTGGGTACAGCAAGTAATGGTTTGGAAGCGATAGAGGTCGCAAAGCACTTGCAACCGGATGTCATATTGATGGATATCAGCATGCCTATAATGAACGGTATTGAAGCGACTGGTGTAATTAAAGAAGCGCGCCCAGAGAGCAAAATACTTATGTTGACCATGCACGATAATCGCGAGTACATCATGAAGGTCATGCAAGCTGGTGCCGTAGGATATATGCTCAAGGAAATCTCGGCCGAGAAAATGGTGCAAGCAATAAAAACGGTGAACCAAGGCTCGACGTATTTCTGTGAATCCGTCACACAAACACTCTTTACCCAAGAAGTGGTGCCTGCCACGCAAAAAACGAATCCTCTCAGCCGCAGGGAAGAAGCGGTACTTAAATTAGTTGCTCAAGGAAACAGCAGCAAAAAAATCGCCACTTTACTCAATATTAGTTATCGAACGGTAGAGACGCATCGCCATAACATTAAGCACAAGTTGGACTTACATTCGACGGCAGAGTTAGCAAAATATGCGTTTGAAACTGGCTTGACTGAGTAGGAGAGTAGTGCCCGCAAAAAGCGAGCACGTGGGAGCGAAACTAATCGGCTTTGGTAATGCTACCAAGCTCTAGCATTGGAGCAACATCGATGTCCTCTGCATTCATCATCGTCGAGATGCGTTGAACGGAAGATAGTAGAAGGGATTGCTCCCATTCTTCCAATTTTTGGAATCGATTAATGAAGTGCTCTTGCAGCGGCGTTGGTGCTTGTTTTAAGGCTTCTTGGCCCTTGCTCGTAAGTACAGCATGCACTTTACGCTTGTCTTGAACACTGCGCTGACGCTCAACAAACTGGCCTCGTTCTAGTCTATCTAGAATGGTCGTTGCGGTCGCTTGGCTCATGTTAGTGTGGCTAGACAACTGTTTAATCGTCACGTTATCTAAGTCATTGATAGCGCGCATCAAAATCAACTGTGGAGCAGTCAATCCAGACTCTTTGCTCAGCTTTTTAGAATGTAAATCAATAGCGCGGATGATCTGACGAATCGAGACCAATACTTCTTCGTACTTTTCCAATTTATTCATCCAGTCTGTAGGGAACATTTATCGAGGCGACACTAACTTAAATGCGCCCTTATTTAAAGGGGGGAAATCAAAAATTACCCCTACAATTTTACGCCGTGTCCTCAATACCATTTTGTCGCGCCTTTTCGACAAAATAAGAAGAGCTAAAATTATTATAGCAATAAATGTTTGTGGTCTAACTATTGTAGTAGTGATTTGTTCTATCAAAGGCCGTAACCACACAGTGAAAAGTAAGTTATTGGATTTTTTAATAGCAAAAAGATAGACAAAAACGTGTCAAATGATAGGATCTTGCGCCTTCACGGAATGCAAAACGTATCGTGTTCGAAAGATTTTTTTGTTTGGTACGTAAAAACACTACAAAAATAGAGAGGAACGATGACAAAGGGTATAGATAAGTACAGTATCGATAGTACCGACTATACGGTAGGTCAGGACAACGTTCAAAAATGGGGTTTTGATGTTCATAACCCAGTTTTTGGTATTAGTGCAGGTTTAATTGCGCTGTTTCTTGTCGCTGCATTAGTTCTAGATGCACATACCGCAAAGACGGCACTTGATGGGCTGAAGTGGAAAATTATTGGTTCATTCGATTGGTTGTTCATTATTGCAGGTAACATTTTCGTTATTTTCTGTTTGGCGCTTATCGTCTCACCAATGGGTAAGATTCGACTAGGTGGTAAAGACGCTGTTGCCGATTACTCGTTTATGTCATGGCTTGCAATGCTATTTGCAGCTGGTATGGGTATCGGTTTAATGTTCTGGAGTGTTGCAGAACCTGTCGCTTACTTCACCGGTTGGTATGAAACGCCACTTGGTGTTGAGGCAAATACACCAGAAGCCGCGAGATTGGCACTGGGTGCAACGATGTTCCACTGGGGCCTTCACCCATGGGCAATTTACGGTGTTGTAGCACTTTCTTTAGCATTCTTTGCCTACAACAAAGGTTTACCGCTATCTATGCGTTCGATCTTCTACCCACTTCTGGGTGATCGTGCATGGGGTTGGGCTGGCCACATTGTGGACATTCTGGCTGTGCTTGCGACTTTATTTGGTCTTGCTACATCCCTAGGTCTAGGTGCGCAGCAAGCAGCAAGTGGTATTCATCACGTATTTGGTGTTGAGCCAGGCCTAGGTCTGCAAATCGTCGTTATTACCGTGGTGACTTTACTTGCTGTTGTTTCAGTCGTACGCGGCATCGATGGTGGTGTTAAAGTCATTAGTAACATCAACATGGTTGTGGCGTTCTTGCTACTTCTCCTTGTTGGTCTTATCGGTTGGGCGGCGAGCCTAGGTTCGATTCCAACCACACTTATGGCATATGTAGAGAATATCATCCCACTAAGTAACCCGTTTGGTCGTACGGACGAAGCTTGGTTCCAAGGCTGGACAGTGTTCTACTGGGCTTGGTGGATTTCATGGTCGCCATTCGTAGGCATGTTCATCGCGCGTGTTTCTCGTGGTCGTACCGTTCGCGAGTTCATCACAGCAGTTCTACTGGTTCCAACTGCGGTTACCGTTGTTTGGATGTCTGTATTTGGTGGCCTGGCGATCGAGCAAGTTGTTGATAAAGTAGGTGAGCTGGGCACAAATGGCTTGACTGACGTATCACTTGCTATGTTCCAAATGTTTGATGTTCTTCCATTTGGTAGCATGCTTTCTATCATCGCTGTTGTGTTGGTACTTGTGTTCTTCATTACGTCTTCTGACTCTGGTTCACTTGTTATCGACAGTATCACGGCAGGTGGTAAAGTCGATGCACCTGTACTTCAACGTGTCTTCTGGGCATTCATGGAAGGTGCAATTGCGGTTGCTCTGCTATGGATTGGTGGCTCCGAGGCGGTTCAAGCTCTTCAGGCTGGTGCCATTTCTACAGCACTGCCATTTACCTTCATTCTGCTTGCAATGTGTGTGAGCTTATTGATGGGTATGCGAACTGAGCGTCAGTAATTCGGCATTTTATAAAACCGTTTGACTAACAATCAATCAAAAGGCCAGCAATTTGCTGGCTTTTTTTGTGCGGTTTTTATGACGCTCGAGACAAAAAAATGACACATGAAAGTTCATATTTTACAAAGAGTTAATGTGCTATTTTGTTTTTTAAAAATTAGTGAATAGTCGTAAAAAAGTGTGTAATATTCATGCACCTTAACTGTTCTCCCAACTCAAAAAACTATAAATATGAAATTATCATTAAAACAAAAGCTTATAGGCGCAAGCCTTTCTGCTGTTGTTGTGATGGCAACAGCACTTACTTGGTTGTCGGCTGGTCAATTATTTGATCAGACTCGTTCAGGTGTCTATTCACGTGCGCAAAGTCTTAGTACTACTGCGTCAGAGGGAATTTCTGATTGGGTCAATATCCGTAAAGATATTGCCACTGCGTTCAACGACTACTCGACCGAGCAAGACGTTGTTCCTTTCCTACAACAAGCTCGCAAGGCTGGTGGCTTCGATGACATCTTCCTTGGTACACCAAACGGTGATATGTACCGCTCTCATCCGGAGCGTAACCGTGCTGATTATGACCCTCGCACACGTCCTTGGTACAAGGATGCTGATGCCGCGGGTAAGCAAATCATCACAGCCGCATATCAAGACGCAATCACGAATGCACTACTTGTGACCATTGCTGAGCCAGTAATGAAAAATGGTCAGTTTGTTGGTGTTGTTGGTGCGGACGTACTGATCGATCAGCTTATCAGCGATGTGATTAACTTAGATGCAGGTGAAAACGCGCATGCGATGCTAATCGACATGAATGAAGGCACCTTCTTAGCGCATCCAGATAAAAGCTTGACGCTTAAGCCTATCACCAGTGTTCTAAAAGATTTTTCAGAAGAGGCAATTGAGCGCGCCGCCGATGAAGGTCGTATCGAAGATACGGTAATCAAAGGAAAAGAGAAGCTTTACTACTTCAATAAAGTTCCTGGTACGCATTGGATGTTTGCGATTGAAATGGATCGCGCAACAGAAGAAGCAGGTCATGCGGTATTGCTACGAGATCTATTGTTTACTGCTGTGGCGATCACGATTGTGGTTATTCTTGCAGTTTCTTGGCTAGTTGGTTTCTTGTTCCGTGACTTGAACCGCGTATCAAATGCACTGGAAGAAATTGCATCTGGTGAAGGTGACTTAACGCAACGCCTAGAACCACGCAGTGATGATGAAGTAGGTAAACTGGCGGAAAACTTCAACCGTTTTGTTGGCAACATGCACACAATGGTTACTAAGCTTAGCCACGTATCTTCTGCGCTTTCAGAGCAAGCACGCACGACAGCACAGCAAGCTGAGGAGCGTAGTCAGCGTATCTCTTACCAGCAAGATGAAATCAACATGGTGGCGACGGCCGTGAACGAAATGGCAGCAGCGACACAAGAAATTGCAGGTAATGCTGATAGCACGGCAAGTAACTCAGAAGAAGCGGTTCAAGCTTGTTCACACGGTTCAAGCCAAGTAACTCAAACGCAAGGCTCTATTCAGAACTTAGCGCAAGAAGTTCAAGTTGCTACTGATGTGATTCAAGAGCTAGAAGCACACGGAAATAGCATCAATACGATTCTATCAACGATTCAAGGCATTGCAGAGCAAACGAACCTACTTGCACTTAACGCGGCGATCGAAGCGGCACGTGCAGGTGAGCAAGGCCGTGGTTTTGCTGTGGTTGCAGATGAAGTCCGCGTATTGAGCCAACGTACTCATGCTTCAACGCAAGAGATTCAAGAAACTATCGAGATGCTACAAGGCACAACGGCCAAAGCGGTCGGTATTATGGGTGACAGTCGTCGTCTAGCTGATACCAGTGTTGATGATGCCAATGCGGCTGCAGCGAGCTTGACGCAAATCCACACTGCTGTTGAGCGTATCAGTGATATGGCAACGCAGATTGCTTCAGCAGCAGAAGAGCAAGCATCGGTAACCACTGAGATCACTCGTAACACTGAAGGTATTCGTGACGTGTCTAACGAGTTGTCAGTCGAAGCTCATCAAGCAGCAGAACAAGCTGCTCACCTGTCTGAGCTATCACACGAACTTGAACAAGAGATTCAACGCTTTAAGCTGTAATCTTGTCTCAAGCTAAGTAAAAAGGAGCCATCTGGCTCCTTTTCTGATCGCTATTAAGCGTGAAGTATATTACAGCCAGAACTCACTGATGGGTTGCTCTTCACTGTAATGATGGGCGATTTGCGCTTGCAGTAGCTCTGCGGTAGCAATTGCATCGGTTAATGCATGGTGAGGCGTATAGTCTGGCAGCCCATAACGGCGTCGAGATTGCGCTAGCCGAACCGATTCTGGTTTTTTCCCTTTTAAACGCTCCCAGAGAGAGCCTGAACGTTTCTGTTGAATCGTTTCTTCAAGGTGCAGCGTATCTAAAGCAGGAAACTCAATACCTTCCCCTAAACGGCTTTTGAGCGCTTTATCCAGAAACTCTCTCTCGATACGACGGTAATGAACAACAATGATTTTCCCGCTTAAGCATGGTAGCAGCTCGCTTAAGATATCGCCTAAGTCAGGCGCATCGATCAATTCGCTGTGAGTAATACCGTGTATAATGACTGAGTCTTCATCGAGTGCACGCTGTGGACGTACCTTCCAATGACGCGAGTTACGTAGGAAAATTCGCTTCAGGTTAAACGGCACTAAACCAATAGTAATGATGTCATGTTTTTCAGGATTCAAACCCGTCGTTTCGAAATCTAACGCCACGAACTCCACCTCAGATAACGGTGTTTCTGGAGCAGGCGGCTTGTTGCTATAAAACGCAATTAAATTCTCATCCTTCGCCATCTCCAGCTTTTGTTCAAACTTCGTTGGCCACTGAATGGTTGGCTTCTGAAAGAGCTTTTTAATCATGCTAAACCTCACTTAAAGCTCTTGTTCGCTTGGTAGCGGAACTTAAGGAAATTTTGACCATTGCTTAGGATCTGGAATGCATCCTTTAGGTTGCGACGTTCAAACTCAGAGAGGTTTTCCGGTTCGATATTGTTATCAGGATCAATGCCTAGTTCCACATCCGTCGCTTGGTGACGAATACGCACCATGGAAATAAACTCTAACGCGTCTTTTAAGTCTTGTGCTCGACCTTTTGGCAAAATGCCAGCATCAATAATGTCGTCAAGACGCTCAAACGAGTTCTGTGCACGTGAACCAACCGCCAGAGAGTGAACGCGAATTAAGTCGACCAGAGGAGCAGTACCGCGACGTTTGAGGTTGATGGAGTTGTTGTGTCTGCCATCTTTTTCCATCACGAAGTCTTTAAAAAAGCCTAGAGGTGGTGTTCTGTTTAGTGCGTTACGAGCCAAACACGCTAAGAAGCGGTTGTTCTTTCGAGCGCGACGAACAATAAAGCTAGTTAACTGTTCTGCCCATTTTAAGCGGCCATAGACGCCATCCAAGTCGAAAAAGATGGAGGCGTTGAGTAGTGCTTTCGGGTTCGGGTTATCAATCCAGTCAGCAAAACACTCTTCCCACTCTGAACGAGTCATGCGCCATAGTGGGTTGGTTGCCATAATATCGCCTGTGCAATATTTGTAGCCACAGGCATCTAAACCATCGCTGACGTATTTTGCTAGGGCTTCGAAGTATTTACTATGTTTCTCTTCTTGATAGGTCTCATCTAGAATGATGGCGTTATCTTGGTCAGTTACCAACAGTTGCTCATCTCGCCCCATTGAGCCAAGTGCAAGGAAACAATAAGGAATTGGCGGTGGGCCAAGCTCTTCTTCTGCCATTTCTAGCAGACGCTGTTTGAAGCTTCGGCCAATGACCGACATCGCGCTACCCACCATGTGAGAGTTGGCATCTTCATTGACCAAACGCACGAAGCTGCTTTTCACTTCTTCGGCAACAACGGCTAAATCTTCGATAGTCTGTTGTTGGAAAATACTACTCACCAACAACAACGAATTCTGAGATTCATAACGAACAATGTCGGTTGTTTCGATAATACCGATTGGTAATTGGTTTTTTACCACTGGTAGGTGATGTACGTTGTAACGCAGCATCGTTAACATTGCTTCATAGATGTAAGCGTTGTGGTCAAGTGACATGACCTCCGTGGTCATCACACTGGACACATCGTCCTGTGGGGACAAACCTTCAGCTAACACACGGGTACACAAGTCGCGGTCAGTAATGATACCAAGTACTGGGGACTGTGGATCGTCTTCGTCACGAACGAAATCTGGGTCGACGATAAGTAAAGCCGATACGTTGTCATTCGCCATTTGCTGCGCGGCTTGCTGGATTGTCTGACCACGATCAATCGTATGAGCATCGCCAGTTAGCAAGGTTTTCACTTTCGACGTCGTCAGGTCATTGGCGTCTTTGTTTTCTGAAATGGCTTGGCGTAAACGAGCGCTATTTTCAACTTCAACAAAATCCGCAAAGGAATCAAAGTTATCGTAAATTTCTTGGAAAATGTCACCAGGAATACAGTAGAGCAGGGTATCCTCAATGGCTTTTACCGGAAAGCGGACTTTGTTATTGGTGAGCATGCCCATCTGGCCAAATAGGTCACCCTCGTCAAGGCGGTTATACAGCTCACCTTTGCGTCGATAAACTTCAACAACACCGCTTCGCACCACGTATAAATCTTGGATATAGTCTCCAAAATGGATGATGGGGGTATCTTCTCGGTAGTACGAGATTTCGACACTCTCTGTCACCTTGTTTAGTGTTTCTTCAGGGAGTTCATTGAACGGGGGATACTTGGCGAGAAAGTTGTAAATCTCGAGAAGTTCTGCATCCATCGAAGGCGCCTTTTAGTTCGCAAATAATAAAGTAATCTTAACTTAGTTTTAAAACAGAGTCTTATCTGAACCGCGATTTTCGTGCTCAGTCATAAGATTCTGACATATCGCACGATAAGGGAGCTTCATTTTTACTACTATATGGTCACCTCAATTGAAAAAGACGTCGTCGATATGTTTTCTTCGTGATGACTGATTAGATCTTTGGCTGTTTCAGATCGTTATCACGTCTTTAGATTAAGCTATTCTTCTTGAGCCAAGTAGCTCAGGCGATGGAATACAGTGTTTAGATAATTCTCATGAAAGGAAGTCGAATGGTGAGAAATTTATTGCTTGTTTCTTTAGCTGCTTTGCCGGCGATATCAAGCGCAGCGGTCATGGACCAAGCAGAAAAATTTGGGTACGAACACATTCATTTGGATGTTGGTGCCGGAACGACAAACGAAGAATGGTTAGATAACTCTAATGCGACCACAGTTGGACTCGGTGGTAACTATTTGTTTACTGAGAACTGGTTGTTTAATGTTGATTACTCAGCGCAGTTTTTCCATCCGGATGATTTTACTCTTCGCATTGACCGCCTTTTGTTTGGTGGTGGTTACCGTTATGGAGTTACAGAGCAATTCGATATCTACGGGATATATGGAATAGGCGCAATCAAAGCGAAAGCGACGGATGACAAAACGGATAATACGTTGTCTTCCGATAGCGAATTGATTCAAGCTGTAACTGTTGGGGTGAATTACTTGCTCAGTGAAAAGCTTATTGCGACAGCTGAAGTGGAGTTGAACCGAAGTGATATCGTTGATGAGAACAATTTTAAGATCGGTTTTAACTACCAATGGCATAAAGTCATCGGCACTGGTCTTTTTTATCAGTTTAGAGATACTGATTACAGCGGTGAAAGCTCAGATTACGTCAATGAAGTTGGGCTGAGTTTGAAGTTTGTCTACTAGATCGGACGGGTTCGTTTTTGGCGTTAAGTTAAAACAAAAAAGGTCAGCTTATGCTGACCTTTCCTTTTAATAAAGTATGCGACAGTCGATTATAAAACCGCTGCAATGCCTTTACACAGAGGGCCCATATTTGACTTCGTCATACCAGCAACACTGATTCGGCCAGAACCGACAATGTAAATACCGAACTCTTCTTTAAGGCGGTTAACTTGCTCTTTAGAAAGACCAGAGAAAGAGAACATACCATTTTGACGTTCGATGAAACTAAAGTCTGCGTCCACACCCTCTGCTTTTAGTGTCGCTACAAATAGTTCACGCATTTCTTGAATGCGGTCACGCATTTCTGCTACTTCAGCTTCCCATTCCGCACGCATTTCGGCGTTGCCAAGAATGTGAGTCACGACAGCGCTGCCGTGTGCAGGTGGGTTAGAGTAGATAGAGCGAATAATGGCTTTAACTTGAGAGAATGCGGTTGTTGCGACTTCTTCTGACTCAGCTACTAACGTGAAGGCACCTACGCGTTCATTGTATAGGCCAAAGTTTTTCGAGAAAGAGCTCGCGACTAGGATTTCTTTGTTGTACTTAGCAAAAGTACGAAGACCTGCTGCATCTTCTTCCACACCTTTAGCAAAGCCTTGGTAGGCGAAGTCGAACAGAGGAAGCAATTTCTTCTCTGCGACAAGTTTCGCCAATGTTTCCCATTCTTCAGCTGTAGGATCGATCCCTGTAGGGTTGTGACAGCAGCCGTGTAGAAGCACGATGTCGCCTTCAGATGCAGATTGCAGATCGTTTAGCATCGCATCGAAGTCTTTGTCTTTTGTTTCAGCATTGTAGTAGCTGTATTGTGCCGTTTCGATACCAGCAGCAGTAAATACGCCGTTGTGGTTCGCCCATGTTGGGTTGCTGATCCAGATCTTTACATCGCCTAGTTGACGTTTAATGAACTCGCCGGCAACACGTAGTGCACCAGTACCACCCGGAGCTTGAGCTGTTTTAGCACGTTTTTCGTTTACAATTTCTGCATCAGAGCCGAAAAGCAATTTTTGCACTGCAATGCCGTACTCTGCTGTGCCTTCGATGGTTAGGTAAGATTTGGTTTTTTCAGTTTCAACAAGTGCTGCTTCAGCTTTCTTTACTGTCGCAAGAACGGGAGTTTCGCCTTGCTCGTTTTTGTAAATACCTACGCCAAGGTTAATTTTGTCTGCGCGAGCATCTTTTTTAAACTCTTCAGTAAGGCCAAGAATAGGGTCAGCCGGAGCGGCAACTACTTTTTCAAACATAATCTTCATCCATGTTAATCGAAGGGGTGTGCTAACATTTATACCTTTCAGCAATATTGGTTACAACCGTTACTGAAAAGAAAACCTAAAAAAGTTGCGATTTGAAACAGAATTCTAACATAACTAAAGTTTTTGCCATGAAAACGTTTGGTAGGCACAGAGTTTGAAGGGCATTTATGCCATGGTTGGAGAAGTTTTGCACACATCCCAATCGTTTCAATTCAGTGCTTTGCGTTAACGCGTTTATAGTTGTCTAGTGAGGATTTGTTGAGACAAAAACGCCCCACCAAAGGTGGAGCGTTTACTGTTAGAAGTATGGATATCGGTTGGGGTTATTTCTTCAGATTGATTTCCGACTCAACCGCATTGGTTTCGATGTCAGGGTTAGAAGAAAGTTTTTCAGTCGCCCAGTCGTTCATATGCTTTAAGATCGCTTTTAATGCGTGTTTTTCGGTTGGTACTTCTGTCTTTTCAACTTCAAGTTTTTGCTTCGGATGCGTACCCGTCGCATCTTCTGCAACGTGTAACCAATCTGGATGCCAGTAATAAGGTTGGCCGGAAGGAGAGCTCCAAGAATGTACGCCGTTGGATTCACCTTTGTATTTAATATCTTCTTCGTTGTATTTCGCCATTATTGTTTTCTCTCATAATCCATGAGTTGAGGTGTGCATCACCATTACTATTTAAATGTAACAGATGTAATGAAAATTAATGTGATAACAATCGACTTATTTTGCCCTTTGAACGCTATAGAAGATGCGTACTTCTCATTCAGAAGAATTTACTATTTGGCAGGTTTTAGCTTTATTTGTGTTTAAAGCATACAACGATGGATTCGCCTACCTAATGCTATTCTTGAACGGTGATAGAGCCTAAACTACTCGTCATTCAAGTGTTTGAGAATCGCCGCTTTTGCATGCTCTTCTGTAGCTGTTTCTCCATCAGGGACTTCAAGGTCAGCCTTTTTGTGTTCACCCAAAGCATCTTCAGCGATATGCAGCCAATCAGGATGCCAATAATAAGGGGTGGTACTGCCAGGATGGTCCCAACTATGTACACCTTTATGTTTTCCGCGATACGAGAGATCGTCCATTGTAAAAACTTTCATCGCTTCCTCCTGATTTAAAGACCGTAGCTCGAAGTGAGTTTAACGAACTCAGTCCAACGTAAAACCTTGGCTTTTAGATATTGCAAAGATGTGAGGCAATATGTGTGTAACAGTCAAAGTATGGGATATAAACGCTCACTTCGTGGCTGAAATATCTATTGATAAGCTTGATAAATTACGTTGCTAAATTGAATACTCCCATATCAGAATGCTGGCGCGAAGTATGCTATGGTGCGGCTGTAAGTGAAATGAGGGAAACATGAACCGATACCGTCAACTGGCTGAGCTGTTCAAAACGCAGATTCAGCAAAATACATGGAGAGCAGGGGAAAAGCTGCCATCAGTGCGTGTAACAAGCCGAAACCATTCTGTCAGCGCAGGTACGGTATTACAAGCTTATCAGCTGCTCGAAGCACAAGGTTGGGTCGCAGCGAAACCTCAGTCTGGATACTTTGTGACTGCGGAGTTGGACCGCTTCGAACCGAGTTCTCCAGCCACTTCCGTTTATCGCTCTAGCATCAACGATGAACTTTACGACTACCTCAAAAATCAGGCCTCACCGAATGCGGTGAAGTTTGGCTCCGCGTTTCCGGACCCAGCATTGTTCCCATTAGAAGCGCTAAACCGCAACCTAGCCAGCTCAGGCAGGAAGATGGGGGCAGAGACGTTATTGGATAACTTGCCGCCGGGCTGTGAGTCTCTACGCCGTTTGATTGCTCAACGGTACATCCAACAAGGTATGGTGTTTACCCATGATGATATTGTCGTTACTTCTGGCGCATTAGAAGCGTTGAATTTGAGCCTTCAGGCCGTGACCCAGCCTGGAGATACTGTTGTAGTTGAATCACCGACGTTTTATGGCGCACTTCAAGCGATTGAACGTTTAGGTCTAAAGGCGATAGAAATAACGGTGGATCCGTTAACTGGACATTCAGTGGATCAAATTGAAGCGACTTTTGCCGGCAATGATGTTCGCGCATGTTGGTTAATGACTAACTTTCACAATCCAACAGGAACCTTATTAAGTGACGGGCAGAAGCAACGTATCGTCGAACTGGCTGATAAATACGATGTGTACTTGATCGAAGATGATGTGTATTCAGAGCTTTATTTTTCTGAAAAAAAGCCAAGCTCACTTAAAGCTTTTGATACACAAGAGCGCGTGTTGCATTGTGGATCATTTTCAAAAAGCCTTTGCCCTGGCTATAGGCTGGGCTGGGTGGTAAACAAACGCTTCAATGAGCAACTTCAAAAGCTGCAACTTATCTCGACGTTGTCAGGCAGCGCGCCAATCCAGCAGGGTATCGCGCATTACTTGCAAAACGATAGTTATGATAGCCATCTTAGAAAACTGCGAAAGAATCTTGAGCAGCGGCAATTGGCGTTTATTGAACTGGTTGATAAGTACTTTCCCCAATCGATTCGTTACACGCAACCGGAAGGCGGCTATTTTCTTTGGATAGAACTGCCGAAAACAAAGTGCGGAAAAGCGATTTATCAGAAGTTATTGGAAGCGAACATCACTGTAGCATTTGGTCAGTTGTTTTCTGTCGCTCCAAATTATGAGAACTACCTGAGGCTTAATACATCGTTACCTGTAAATGATGAATTAGAACAAGCCGTGAAGACGGTCGGAGAATTACTTCATTAGCCAACTGTTTACCTGTTTTTTGCTCAAACTGTATCAGTGGACGATACCGAAGCTGTGTTTCAATCATGGGCAGACAACCATTTAGGTTAGGAGCCGTAATGAAAAAGCAGTTGGTAAAGCATGAACTTAGGTTGATGGGTGTTGCTATTTTTAGCGCATTTTTGTTGGTGTTTGCACACTTGATATTGGCGAAATCTTTCTCTCATATGGTTTGGACGGAATACACTGCTGCCGTTATCCCATTTGTGATGTTTGGCTTGTGTGTGGTTGGAGTAAAATACGCAGCGCGAGCAGATGAGGATGACGATGAAAATAACAACTAGAGTGCATACACCGGTTGCTAGAAAATCATTCGTACAAAATAAAAGACCTCCACATGGGAGGTCTTTTTAATTCAATATCACTAAAAAGTGATTAGAAGTTCGCAGAGCGAGGAGTACGTGGGAATGGGATCACGTCACGAACGTTGCCCATACCAGTGACGTAAGATACTAGGCGCTCAAAGCCTAGACCGAAGCCTGCGTGTGGCACTGTACCGTATTTACGTAGGTCGCGGTACCAGCTCATGTGTTCAGGATCGATACCCACTTCACGCATACGTGCATCTAGAATGTCTAGGCGCTCTTCACGCTGAGAACCACCGATGATTTCGCCGATGCCCGGTGCTAGAACGTCCATCGCTGCAACTGTTTTACCGTCATCGTTAGCACGCATGTAGAATGCTTTGATGTCTTTCGGGTAGTTCTTAACGATTACAGGTGCTTTGAAGTGTTCTTCAGCAAGGAAACGCTCGTGCTCAGAAGACATATCGATACCCCATTCAACTGGGAATTCGAACTCACGACCTGAATCAAGAAGGATCTGGATTGCGTCAGTGTAGTCAACTTGCGCGAAGTCAGAAGAAACGAACTGCTCTAGACGAGTGATTGCTTCTTTGTCGATGCGTTGAGCGAAGAACTCAAGGTCATCGCGACACTCTGCAAGGACTGCTTTAAACACGTACTTGAGCATGTCTTCAGCCAGTTTCGCTACATCATCCAGTTCTGCGAACGCAACTTCAGGCTCAACCATCCAGAATTCTGCTAGGTGGCGGCTTGTGTTTGAGTTTTCAGCTCGGAAAGTAGGGCCGAAAGTGTAAACTTTGCTTAGCGCACAAGCGTAAGCTTCTGCGTTTAGCTGACCAGATACGGTTAGGAACGTCTCTTTACCGAAGAAGTCTTCGTTGTAGTCCACTTTACCAGCGTCAGTGCGAGGAAGGTTTTCCATGTCTAGCGTAGATACGCGGAACATTTCACCAGCGCCTTCAGCATCTGAAGCCGTGATCAACGGCGCAGATACCCAGAAGTAACCTTGCTCGTGGTAGAAGCGGTGGATTGCTTGAGATAGGCAGTTACGTACACGTGCTACTGCACCGATTACGTTTGTGCGCGGACGTAGGTGCGCAACTTCACGTAGGTACTCGATTGAGTGACGAGTTTTTGCCATTGGGTAAGTTTCAGCATCTTCAACCCAACCAACCACTTTAACGTCAGTGGCAGCAAGTTCGAAGTCTTGACCCTTTGCAGGAGATTCAACAATCTTACCAGTTACTTCAACAGAGCAGCCAGTCGTTAGCTTTAATACTTCGTCTTCGTAATTATTAAGATTATTTGGGACCACGGCCTGAATCGGGTCGAAACAAGAGCCGTCATATATGGCAAGGAAAGAGATTCCAGCTTTGGAATCACGACGTGAACGGATCCAGCCACGAACAGTCACTTCGCTGTCTACTGCTAGCTGACCTTTCAATACGTCTGATACAGGCGCGTAAGTCATGTTTTCAATATTCTCCATTGAGGTAAAAATTCAACTCAACGCTTACTTAAAGTACTTGTCTAATAACATTTTTGTTCAAAAAACAAGCTAAGCGCTGAGTTGGGTAGCATTTTACAGATTCAACGAGACATATTACCTGTCAATTCGCTCGCATCAACCTTTATATTCGTTTTGATGGGGAGAATCTCTCTATTTATTCACTCTTTTGTGCTCTGAAAGTGTGAATTGGTTTAGTAATTGCTCTAAACGTTCGGATAGATGCTCTAAATCAACACTAATATCACGCGTGTGCGATGCTGATTGCGATGTGTCGTTAGCATGCAGTGTGATCACATCTATTTTAGATTGAATATGCTGACTTACATCAGATGTGGTTTGCGTCTGGTTTTGGATATCTTCTGCATGTCTGAGCACTTGGCGCATTTCGTCAACAACGTTATGCATTGTGGCTGATAGTGCCTCGACATCGACAGAGCGTTGATGAGCAAACTGGCAGACGGTATCAACAGAAGTTAATGACTCTTCACTTCCTTGCTGGAATTGAGAAATGATATGTTCAATATTACCAGTGGCCTCAGCCGTCCTAGAAGCCAGGTTACGCACTTCTTCCGCGACGACCGCAAAACCGCGCCCTTGCTCTCCGGCTCGGGCGGCTTCAATAGCAGCATTCAACGCGAGCAGATTGGTTTGTTCTGCAATACCCTTAATAACCACAAGAATGGACGACACTTCTTCGGTTCTTTGATTTAGAGAGCTGATTTTTTCCCGTACGGTATCAATGTTACTTACTAGTTGTTTGATGTCTTCACTTACATTGTGTGCTTGGCTTGCACTATGAGTGGCGACATCAACGGTGTGATTGACCAAAACAGTAGCGTTGTTAGTCGAGTCCTCAACCGCAGTTTGTTGCTGCAGCATATCGGTGATATTGCTTTGTACTTCGCTGGTCTCTAGCTGTTGGTTATTGGCAGCTTTATCTGTGGACTGCGCGACAGCAGTTAGTTTACTCGCGGAGTCGGCAAGTGAGTGAGAGGTGTCTTGCACACGTTCTAAGCTTTCGGAGACCGTATCCATGAATGAATTGATGGCAGTAGAAAGTTGGCCCACTTCATCCTGTTGGTGATGCATAAGTCGTTGAGATAGATCTTTGCTATGGCTCACATTCGACATGAATTTCGACGTTCTTTGAATTGGTCGTACAATGATTTTCTGAATCAAACTCATCGTTATGATGAAGCCCACAAATGCGATTACGGCCATTATTCCCATCGCAAACATTGCCTGTTTACTGATCATTGAATTGACATGATTCATGTTGTATTCCAAGCGAATCGCGCCCAACACTTCTCCTGCTGGTGCAACGTGGCAAGAAACGCAGTTGGTGCCACGGTAATTTTCGCTCGATTTCATTGGTAGCGCGACTACTAACCCTTTGCCCCAATCGGCTGAGATTGGTTCAATCACCAGTTCACCATTCAACGCTCGTTGATCAATATCATCGACAGGCTGCTGGTTTTGTTGCCCAGGTCCGTAAAGTTTGGTCACAGTATCAGCTCGCAACACGCGAACTGCTTCAATGCCTTCTTGGGCCAGGGCTTTTTGACGTAAGGTCTCTTTTTGCGACATGGTGCCCGTAAGCATCATCATATTTAGGCTATCGAAATAATTACTAGCCTTATCATGGAGTTGTTCACTAAGAACATCATTGATTAAGGTTTTTTGTTGATGGTATTGGTAAGCCGTAGAGGCAGCTAGAACGCAGCTGAAGACAGCAATTAACGCCAGTAAGAGCTTAAAAGTGATAGTTGAGCGCATAAATTTATAAGTGTAATTGGAACGAACTGCACAATATTAATGTGCACAAATGCGCACTGCGAACAACGAAATGAATGATTGTGACCCCACACATGTTGGGGATATGTAATTGTGATGTGAGTGCTGTGTAATCAAATGTTTGGCGCGTGACAGAAATACGGCGCTTTGGTGTGAGTGATAGCAAAGAGGCCGGGAACTAGCGGAAGTTTTTGCTACGCTTGTATGGGGTAACGCTTGTCTCTTGGCAGCGAATTCCTTAGTATTGCCTGTCTTTTTAAAGCCTGAGAATCAAGATGAAAACAGAATTATACAAAGAGTTTATGTTCGAAGCAGCACACCATTTGCCACACGTACCAGAAGGTCACAAGTGTGGTCGTTTGCACGGACACTCTTTCCTTGTTCGTCTTTATGTAGAAGGTGAAGTTGATCCACATACAGGTTGGGTAGTGGATTTTGCAGAGATCAAAGCTGCGTTTAAACCAATTTACAATCGCTTAGACCATTACTACCTAAACGACATTGAAGGGTTAGAGAACCCGACTAGCGAAGTGTTAGCAAAATGGATTTGGCAGCAGCTTAAGCCAAGCTTACCACTGCTAAGTAAAGTAGAAATCAAAGAAACGTGCACAGCGGGTTGTATTTACAAAGGCGAATAAGTCACTTTCTATTGAGCATTAAACAAAGGCAAGCGAGAAGCTTGCCTTTGTTGTATCTGAATGGCCCAATTTTGATTATGCTTCACCAGTTAGCTTAATGGGTGTCGTAGAATCCATTCTTTTTCATTATCACCCAATGTTGTTTCCTCTGTATTAATGAATCCGCACGCATCAAAAAAACTGATAGCGTATTGCTGACTTTGTGGAACAGTGGCGCAAAGAGAGGTGCTTTTAGGGTTAATGGTATACGCATAAAGGAACAGTTTACGCAATGCCTCACTCCCAACCCCTTGACGTTGGAAACGTTGATCAATCATCAAGTACTTAAGCTCCAGTTCGTATCGTTTAGCAAACGGCGCATGTTGGGAGAAACCTTTATCGATAACAAGATAGCCTACTAATAGATCATCAGAATAAATCGTAAAGAACGCCTCTGACTTACTACGTTTTTGATAAGCCATTTCAAACGGTGTAAAAAATCCTTTTTGCTCTTCTTGCACATCCAATTGCATCAAACTTGAAAAATCTTTCAGTTTGGTGGGTTTAATCGCAATCATCGCTCAATCACAAATTGGCGGCATACCTTTATGCCACCACGAGTTTTTATAGAGTATTAGATCTATTTTAAGTAACTAACCGAGTGAAGAAAAGCTAGCAATGAAGAGGGTAATAATAACCTTGGTGAATATAGGCGCCCAATGTTGTGAGTAAGTGAGCACTGTCTGCCGTTTCTACGCCTTCAACAATGACCGTGCAGCGATACGTATTGCCCATAGCAATTAACTGACGCAAGGTTTCTATCTTTTTATCATCAGATTTTAGGCCAATAACAAATTCTCGGTCGATTTTGAGGTAGTCCGGATTCAGCTTGCTGATAAGCGCCACATTATTATTGCCGGTGCCAAAGTCATCAATACTGATTTTACAATCCAGAGCTTTTAGTTTCGCGACATTGTCATAAATCTCAGAGGTATAGTACATCGATGCATTTTCTGTGATTTCGATTGTCAGCAAACGGCAATCCCGATTAGATAGCTCTCTATATAGGATTGAAAAGTTACGCCCTCGCAGCAAAGAAGGACAAACGTTAATGCTGATAGGGATGGGCAACGCTTTTTGTTTGGTGTAGATGGAATCAATCACCAGTAAGGTATGAGTTAGCAGCAATCCATTGCGGATCAGTGTTTCAATAAACCGTTGCGTATTTTTTACCTTAAACCGGGAGAGGGCTTCGTAGTGCACAATCTTTTGTGCCGAAGTGTTATAAATCGGCTCCAGTTTTATTTTGAACTGTCGAATTGCGCACAAGTAAGCCATAAAGGCTTGTAGGGAGCGGTGACGCAGTATAATGAGAAAAAGTAAGCTCAGTATAATGATACTTTGAAACGGCCCAGAGATGTAATACACCTCTTTATAGCCACTATTCTTTACGTGATAATTGAAAAAGCGTTCATTGGTGTTACCAATCTCTAACGACGTTCCGGTATTCGTTGATAGCTTCATACCGGAAAGAAAAAAACGTGAAATATGATTTTCAACATTGTCGGATAAGTTAATGTTTTTAACACGAACCAAAACAGTTGCGTTATTTAAGTCAAATGATTGGGTAGTGTAATTGCTATTGTTACTCCACTCTTCAAACGCTTTTTTGCTGACAGGGACAACGGTTTCTGGAGTGACTAAGCATCGAATATTGAAACGATCTAGCATCATGCTCGACTCCACCAACTTCACATTATCAAATAGTGACTTCAGTTCGCTTTCATTAGCAAAGCAACTCCTGCGGGAAAGGTTCTCTGCAATTTCGAAGGCGTTATCCAGATAATTATGTTTAACGATGCTGTTTATCGCGTAGTAACAGATAGCAAAGAAAATGATCGCAGTGATCAACACAACCCACATTGCTTCTGAATAGATCTTTTTATTACGCAGGCAAATACGAAGCGCTTTGCGAAGACTATTGGTTGTGTATTGATTGATCTTCTGTTGATGTTCGATGCCATTCTGATGGTTATTTTGCATAGTAAAAGGAATGAAGTATCCGGTCCGGTGAATGTTTTCGATAATGTTTTTGTTAGTGGTTAAATGTTCTTCCGTGAGCTTGCGAAATTTCTTTCTTAGAGCGGCCACCGCGTTTTTAAAGCCATTTTCAGGCAGTGTCATTTTGTATTGTTGAGTGATTTTGCTTTCTATTAACCGCTGACTAATCGGCGTATTTAAACTGCCGTATGTGGCGATAGTTGACAGAATGGCGTACTCATTTGGGTTGACAGGAATGGAGTGGTGGAGTGACTGATTGAGCTCTAGAGATATTTCGTTTTCGGACAAGCAAACGCAGATTTGGTTTCCAATTTCAAACCTAATCATGTGTTGATGTGCTCCAAGTTTAATTTTTGGCTACGTTATCAATAAAGCTAGGGAAGAGATGTGATTTTTTACTGAGATATCCATAATATTTGGATATATTCAACGTTTTAGGTTTTTTTTTACTTGTCCTGATAACGTATTCTCCTAGGTTTTTGGGGTATAAAAAAACCCGAGCATAAACTCGGGTTTTGATTGGTATTCAGAAAGTCGTATTAGCAAATCACTTTGATTGCTAGACCACCTTGAGATGTTTCGCGGTATTTCGCGTTCATGTCTTTACCTGTTTCTAGCATGGTTTCGATAACCTTATCTAGAGAAACAGTTGGAGCTGAAGAGCGACGTAGTGCCATGCGAGTTGAGTTGATTGCTTTTACTGCCGCAATACCGTTACGCTCGATACATGGAACCTGAACCTGACCTGCAACTGGGTCACACGTTAGACCTAAGTTGTGCTCCATTGCGATTTCTGCTGCCATACATACTTGCTCTGGGCTACCACCCATAAGCTCAGCAAGGCCTGCTGCTGCCATAGAACATGCCACGCCAACTTCACCCTGACAGCCAACCTCTGCACCAGAGATCGACGCGTTACGCTTGTAAAGACCACCGATTGCGCCAGAAGCTGCAAAGTAACGGATGTAATCTTTTTCAGTCACAGTTTGGATGAACTTATCGTAGTAAGCCAGTACCGCAGGGATGATGCCACACGCACCGTTAGTTGGTGCTGTAACAACGCGGCCACCTGCTGCGTTCTCTTCGTTTACTGCGAAAGCAAACATGTTTACCCAATCAACAACAGACATTGGGTCGTTTGTTGTCTTTTCTGAAGTAAGTAGCTGCTGGCGAAGTGCTGCTGCACGGCGAGGCACACGCAGTGGACCAGGCAAAATACCTTCTTCATTCATACCGCGATCCATACACTCGCGCATTGTGCGCCAGATGTTCGCGAAATAAGTACGAGTTTCTTCATCTGAATGAAGCGCATGCTCATTCTTCATGGTTAGTGCGCTGATGGACAATCCACTTTCGTGGCATTGGTTAACCAGTTCCTCTGCCGTTGTAAACGGGTAAGGTACTTTTACTGGGTTCTCAGCTTCTTTACCGAAATTTTCTTCATCAACGATGAAACCACCGCCGATAGAGTAGTAAGTCTTTGAGTACACTTTTTCGTCTTCGATCCACGCGTGGATCTGCATGCCGTTTTCGTGTAGCTCTAGGTTTGTTTTGTGGAAGTTCATTCCACCTTCACGTGGGAACGATACTGTGTGACAGTGCATGCCAACAGGAAGGCGTTCAGTTTCTTCTACACGAGCGATAAAGCCCGGGATAGAATCGATATCAACTTTCTCAGGAGTGTTGCCTGCAAGACCCATGATGATAGCAATATCTGTGTGGTGACCTTTCCCTGTCAGTGATAGTGATCCATAAACGTCAACGGTGATTTTAGTGATGTCGCGCAGTTTTCCCATTGCACGAAGATCATCAATAAACTCTTTACCCGCTTTCATTGGGCCTACAGTGTGTGAGCTTGAAGGTCCAACACCGATTTTATAGATATCAAAAACACTAATCATATCGATTACCTCAGAAGAAAGCCTCCCAAGGGGAGTTGGGAGGCTTAATTTTATCGTTATATTTTTGGATTAATCATACTGCACTGGGCAGAGATGATTAAAGAGCGCCGTAGATTACAGAACTAATTGCAGCAAGACCACAGATTGCTGTGAAAATTTGCACAGGTGCTGAAGTTTTGTACTTAGCCATCGCAGGAACTTTTTGCATTGCGAAGATTGGCATCAAGAATAGGATTGCCGCAATCATTGGTGCACCCATTGTTTCAATCATACCTAGGATGCTTGGGTTAACGATAGCAACGATCCAAGTTGTGATTACAATGAAGATTAGAGACATCTTCTCGATCTTGCTTACTGGTGATTTTGAACGAGATTTCACTAGACCAACTAGACCTTCGTGGGCACCTAAGAAGTGGCCAAAGTAGCTAGAGGTGATCGCTGCGAAAGCAACCAATGGACCCATGTAAGAGATCAGTGGAGATTCATGCACGTTTGCTAGGTAAGAGAGAACAGAGATATTTTGCTCTTGCGCCGTTGCTAGTTGCTCTGGAGACAGAGAAAGTACAACAGAGAAAACGAAGAACATAACAAAGCCCATCAGCATCATTGCTGCGCCACCAGTGATAGCGTCAGTTTTCTTAACTGCGTCATCACCATATACACGACGTTGCTCTTTAGAGAACTGAGAAATGATTGGGCTGTGGTTGAAAGAGAACACAATAACAGGGATTGCTAGCCAAACGATAGCTGGCATTGCACCCCAGTCAGGTGACACTTCCATCATTGAAGTGTTCCAACCAGGAATTAGGTATACAGACAGTGCTAGTAGGATGAACACGAGAGGGTAAACCATTGCTGAAGTTGCTTTCAGCATAAGCTCTTTACCGAATACTACGCCTGCTGTCATTGCAGCAATAAGTGCACCAGAAAGTAGCCAGCGAGGAATAGATTCCATGCCCATTTGGTTAACTAGGAAAGAGTCAACTGTGTTTGTGATACCAACACCGTAGATAAGTACGATTGGGTAGATAGCGAAGAAGTAAGCGAACGTAATAAGGTTTGCGCCAGTCTTACCAAAGTGCTCTTCTACTGTGTCGGTGATGTCCGCTTCAGGGTTTTTCGCAGAAAGAACGAAACGAGCTAAAGATTTGTGTGCGAACCAAGTCATTGGTGCTGCGATTAGGGCTAGGATTACTAATGGCCAGAAGCCACCTGCACCTGCTTTAATAGGAAGGAACAGTACACCTGCACCTACTGCCGTACCAAAAAGGGACAGACACCAGGTAAAGTCTTTGTAAGAAAACTTACTAGACGATTGTGCGGTAGAAACCGCAGAAGTAGTTGTATTCATTTTTTAGTTACTCATTTTGGGAACAGGAAATAAGTCGGGAGTAATTTTGCAAGATTTTACACTAGGAAAATTAGATCTAAATCATTTATTGCTTACGCTTATTGAATGATATGTCAAAAACCTGCTTTTTATCACGAAAATGATGTGCTACTCGTGATTTCTGCTAATGAGTAAAATTAGAAAAACTTATCAATAGGGCTGTTTGTATAAATTTATTTCACCGCAAGCGTTTGCGGTGAAAATGGAAAATTAATCTAATGTGAATGAATGTTTATGAAGCAACGTTTTATTAATATTGATGCGCATAATGATCGCGCCTATAAAAGCACCGATATCAACAACTGTTTAATGTGAAATAATATGTTTTTGCATTGATTCGATAATTTGTGCCGTCATGCCCCAGATGAAATGCTGTCTATATGGGATAGCAAATACACGATGACTGCTTCTTTTTAGGTCAAATTTGGTGCTATACAATTTTTTGGGGTTCAGAATATGGTTGGCAGGAACCTCAAAAACTGACTCTACTTCATTTGGGTCAATATGCGTTTTATATTCCGGAGAAACAAAAGCCAAAAAAGGTGTCACATTAAATTGACTAATCGTTGGTAGTGTAGGCAGTTGACCAAACACATGAATATGCTCATCTTCTATCCCAACTTCTTCTTTGGTTTCCCTTAAAGCGGTATTCACGAGCTGAATATCTTCCTGCTCATATTTGCCACCGGGAAAGCTGATTTGTCCCGGATGATGGCGTAAGTGGGCTGCACGCTTAGTCAGAATGACTTGTAACCCGTCATCGCGTTCCACAAAACCGATTAAGACTGCCGCATCTCTCAGGGACTTTTCTTTCATCCATTTCAGTCGTGCAAGGGACTCTTTGTGGTAGCCCGTTGGAAGCCGAAATTGAAAGTTCTGTAGTAAATGAGTTTTGTCGATAACCAAACTGAGTCCTTATTTATCGTGCCTAACCATTATCTATTATACTCAAAGACGGCAAAGCGTATGGCGTTATCGTTACTGGTTACCAAATAAAGCATTCGCATTAAAACACTCGCCAGCACTTTCCCTCTTTGTGTTGTGTGTCTCACTCTGCTTGAACATATTAATTTGAAACTTATAAGGTTATACACCATTCTTTATTTTAGGACGTCACTATAGGGCAAGTATTGGCCAATGAAAGGGATTATTTTCACCGAGTTCATGGAGTTAGTGGAAGAGAAATTCGGTCTTGATGTGTTAGACCAAGTTCTCGACCTTTCTAACGATGAAGGTGTTTACACCGCTGTTGGTAGTTACGATCACAAAGACTTGGTTAAGTTGATCGTGAATCTCAGTAAAGTATCTGGTGTTCCCCCCGAGCAACTGCAAGAGGTGTTTGGAGAGTGCGTCTTTTTGAATTTACTTCGCTCTATTCCTAGTCACGCCAGTTTGCAACAGTGTGAAACGACGTTTCAATTTGTTCGCCATGTTGAAGACTTTATTCATGTCGAAGTTAAGAAGCTCTATCCTGATGCTAACCCTCCGCAATTTGATTTCATTAGTGAAAACCAATCCCAATTGGTATTTGACTACCACAGCGCAAGATGTATGTCTCACGTATGCTTAGGATTGATAAAAGGTTGTGCTGCACATTTTGGTGAGGTAGTTCATATCAAACATCAAAACCAGTCAGAAGATGGCAGCAAAGTACGTTTTTGGTTAGAGGCTCAATAAGAACGATATGACGGGAAGTTCCTCATTAGAAAGGAAACTCAAACGAGAAGTTGCATCAAGAAAAGCAGCTGAGCAGCTGTTGGAACAGAAAAGCTTAGAGTTATATGAATCCAACCAGCAACTCAGTGTTGCATTGAAAAAGCTAGAGCTGAAATCTAAAAAGGATCTTCGTAAGTTTGAGTTTGAAGAGCAAATTGATGCCACGTTGATTAAGTTCGGTCGTACTTTTTTATCGAGCACGTTCGATGAAGCAATGATAGCGAGCTTTATTGAGCAGCTCACTTCTAACTCGATCATTTCTGCGGCTTACTTGTTTCTTGACGCTACAAAGCTGAGCTCATTGCGTCGTCATCACTTTGGTCACTTACAGCTTCGTCATAACAACGAGATTTTCACCACTCCTAATTGGCAGGGAGAGAATTTGCATTTGCCAGTTATCATTGATGGGGAAACGGTTGGGGAGTTGATTTTCTCTGTGTTGCAAGATCAAATCGATCAGTCTTTTATTTCCAAACAGATGGAGCTCGTGTCTGACTTAGTTCATGGTGTTATTGGTCGACACTTAAGTTTAGAGCGAGAGGTCGAGCTGAGAAAGCGGGCTGAGGAATCAGAAAAAGCGACGAAGGAGTTTGTCGCCATGATTAACCATGAGCTGCGAACTCCTCTCAATGGCGTATTGGGTAGTGCGGAGTTATTGAGTCGAACCCAATTAGAAGAAGAGCAGCGTCAATACTTGAGCAATCTGACTCAATCAGGGGACTTATTGAGAGTTATCATTAATGATCTTCTTGATTTCAGTAAGATGAATGCCGGTATGATGGAAATCATACATAAAGTCTTTGCCTGGGAGGAACTTGAAAAAGCCATCATGGGTGTATTTGCAGCTAAGGCTGCGGAAAAACGTATCCATTTCTCTATCGACAAAAAGCTGGGGATTCCAGAGTTTTTAGTCGGTGACTTAGAGCGCATTACACAAATTTTGGTTAACTTGGTGGGAAACGCGATTAAGTTTACTCACTTGGGTGGTGTCGTGTTACGGGTGGAATGGCTTAACGGCACGGCTTATTTTGAGGTTGAAGACACTGGTATTGGCATCCCAATAAAAGCACAGCCGTCACTCTTTGATCCATTTGTCCAAGTTGATCGCTCGGCGAAACGCAGCTTTGAAGGCTCAGGTTTAGGTCTCGCGATTTGTAAAAACCTTGTGGATTTGATGCAAGGTCAAATTAGCTTTGAGAGTGAAGAGCGCAAAGGCACAACTTTTAAAGTTGCTATTCCTCTTGAGGAAGGGCAAGCACAAGGCACAGCAGAGGGGGAGTTGGTCACCATAGAGCGAAGCGATTTAGCAGGACGCTCAATATTAGTGGTTGATGACATCAGAATGAATCAAGTCATTGTTACTCAAATGCTGAAAAAACTCGACATTACACCTGATTTAAAAGCCAACGGCAAAGAAGCATTAGAAGCGGTGAAAAGTAAAGACTACGAACTGATATTCATGGACTGCCGAATGCCAGAAATGGATGGTTATGAGGCGACGATGTATCTGAGAGAGCGTGGCTTTACTCATCCTATTATTGCATTAACCGCTGGCACTACCATCGAAGAGCGTCAAAAGTGCATTGATTCAGGCATGGACGACATCCTCACTAAGCCGTACACCGCAACCGATATCGAACAGATTATGTGTAAGTGGCTTGAGCAGTAGACGCTGCCTCTTAAAAAGTATGTTTGTTGGCCAACGGCTAAAAGCTAAAGTACATGCAAATAAAACACACAAAAAAACGCACCACACTGGATAATGCCGATCATTTAACGATGTTTTTTGGGTCATTCTAGCGAGCCTTGGCGAGACTGAGAATCTAGTAGCAGCACGATGAGCGGGTAATGAAACAAATTTGACCACAAAGTGCTTGAATAGAAGAACCTGTATCACGCTCCTTCGTCGCTGTGCAGGGTGATGAGATACAGAAATATGCCACTCGCTGTTAAATGAGCGGCATTATCCGTTCTGGAGGCGTTTTAGATTGTTTTCGTCAATAGCATTAAAGCGGCGTTGTGTGCTGTTGAAACCTACGATTGCAGCGCTGGCAAAATCTTTGAAAGCTTATCCAACGTTTCTTGATACTCAGAGGCGCAATCGCTATCTGCCACGACGCCGCCGCCAGCCCAAGCGTAAAGTTTGTTTTTTTCCGCAACAAGAGTTCGGATAGTAATGCTGGTGTCCATACGACCATGGCGTGAAATGTAGCCAATACTGCCGCAATACGCGCTGCGTCGATGCGGCTCCAGTTCTTCAATGATCTGCATTGCGCGAACTTTAGGTGCGCCCGTAATTGAACCGCCTGGAAAACACGCTCGCAGCAAATCCGCAGGAGCGTATTGTTCATCCAAATTTGCACGAATAGTGCTCACCAAATGATGCACGGCAGGGAAGCTTTCAATATCGAACAACTTTGGCACGTGAACGCTACCCGGTGATGCAACCCGACCAATATCATTACGCAGCAAATCGACAATCATCAGGTTTTCTGCCTGATCTTTTTCCGCTGTCTGCAAGTCATGGGCATTAGCGTTATCTTTCTTTGGATCTTCGCTGCGTGGGCGAGTACCTTTGATTGGTTTTGTTTCAATGACGCGATCTTTGAGCTCTAAAAAGCGCTCTGGAGAGATACTCAAAATCGAAGACTCAGGCATACGGATAAAAGCGGAAAATGGCGCTTGGTTGGCGGACTCTAATTTTAGATACGCTTGCCACTCACTGCCTTGATACGGTGCGTTAAAGCGTTGCGCCAAATTGATCTGATAACAGTCACCGCTCAACAAGTATTCTTGCACCTTGTCAAAGCGAGTGGCGTAGCTCTCTTTTGTCATGTTTGACTGCCAAGCACCAGACAAAGCGAAGTCAACGGTTTGTTCTGCTTTTTGCTCGTTTAACCATTGCCAAGCTTGCTCGATGTTCTGACCGACTAAGCATGCTTTTTTAAGCTTGTGGTCAACAACGACGGCCCATTCATACAGACCTACCGCCATATCCGGCGTGTTGAGATCTTTTTCTGCCACTTCTGGCATCGTTTCTACGCGGCGACCTAAATCGTAACTGAAGTATCCTAGCGCACCGCCGACAAAAGGCAAATCCAATTCTTTATTTAACTCTACGTGAGGAAGCCACTGTTCTTGCATCTGATGAAGCAGCGCAAATGGGTCATCTTGAGTTGAATAGGCATTCGATGGCGTTTCAACTTGTGTGTTGTCGGCAGTGGTTTCTAACGTTGCAATTGGGTTGGCAACCAATACATCGAAGCGGCTATCGATATGCGTTTTTGATGCAGAACGCAGCAACATCGCCCAAGGTAGGTGTTGAATGCGAGAAAAAAGGTGAAGAGTAAACTCTGGTGCGTATTCCAGCGCTTTAAAATCAATGAATTGATTGTCCATGTTGTTCATTTGTGTAATTTGTGACAAAGAGATCGTTCACTGCATGGCATGTCATGGGCAGCAAGAGTATCATATTCCTCTGTATAGCCAAACTCCCTCTATTCATAGGGTTTTGAGATGGTTTACAAGTAGGCAACTTCAGCATTTCGTGTGTCGATATCAGCCGTTCGACAATTGTTTATAAAAAACGAAGCTCAAAAGAGCAATAAGCTCAACAAACACGATTGAAGCCAAGCCAATAATGGAAGCATAACTATAACGAGGCATGTAATGACGGTAATACGCAAGCAGGATGTGATCAGCAGTGTCGCTGATGCGCTACAGTATATTTCTTACTACCACCCGCTAGACTTTGTTCAAGCTCTTGAAAAAGCCTATCACCGCGAAGAGAGCCAAGCCGCTAAAGACGCGATTGCTCAGATCTTAATTAACTCCCGAATGTCCGCAGAAGGTCACCGTCCAATTTGTCAGGATACTGGTATTGTGACGTGTTTCGTCAACATCGGTATGGGCGTGCAATGGGATTCGACCGACATGACGGTTCAGCAGATGGTAGATGAAGGTGTTCGACAAGCGTACACGAACCCTGATAACCCGTTGCGTGCGTCAGTACTTATGGACCCTGCTGGTAAACGTATTAATACCAAAGACAACACGCCTGCCGTCGTACATATCAACATGGTTCCGGGCGATAAAGTTGAAATTCAGATCGCTGCGAAGGGCGGCGGTAGCGAAAACAAAACTAAGATGGTGATGCTAAACCCATCTGACGATATTGCTGAGTGGGTAGAAAAAACGCTACCAACAATGGGGGCGGGCTGGTGTCCTCCTGGCATGCTTGGCATTGGTATCGGCGGTACGGCTGAAAAAGCAGCGGTATTGGCAAAAGAATCTCTAATGGAACACATCGATATTCAAGAGCTTATTGACCGTGGCCCACAAAACGCAGAAGAAGAGCTTCGTTTGGATATCTTCAATCGCGTGAACAAACTTGGTATCGGTGCGCAAGGTCTTGGCGGTTTGACGACTGTTGTCGACGTTAAAATCAAAACTGCGCCAACGCACGCGGCTTCTAAGCCTGTTTGTTTGATCCCGAACTGTGCGGCGACTCGTCACGTACACTTCACGCTTGATGGTAGCGGCCCAGCAGAGCTAACACCACCTAAACTAGAAGATTGGCCAGATATCACTTGGGAAGCGGGCGAAAATACGCGTCGCGTAAACTTAGACACAATTACTAAAGAAGAAGTACAAGAGTGGAAGACAGGCGAAACGGTTCTTCTATCAGGTAAAATTCTGACTGGTCGTGATGCTGCGCATAAACGTATTCAAGGCATGCTAGATAACGGTGAAGGTCTACCTGAAGGCGTAGATCTCAACGGTAAGTTCATTTACTACGTAGGCCCTGTTGATGCAGTTGGTGATGAAGTCGTTGGTCCTGCTGGCCCAACAACATCTACGCGTATGGATAAATTCACCGACATGATGCTAGAAAAGACCGGCATCATGGGCATGATCGGTAAAGCTGAGCGTGGCCCTGCAACGGTTGAATCTATCAAGAATCACAAAGCGGTTTACCTAATGGCTGTCGGTGGCGCTGCGTACTTGGTGGCGAAAGCGATCAAGAAAGCTCGCGTTGTCGCATTTGAAGATTTAGGTATGGAAGCGATTTACGAATTTGAAGTTGAAGATATGCCAGTAACAGTGGCTGTCGACTCAAATGGTGTTAACGCGCACCAAATTGGTCCAGACACTTGGAAAGTGAAAATTCAAGAGATGGAGGCATAAGGCAAAAGGCAATCTTGCTGCGTCTCAGTAGAGAGAATGTGACAAGGTGCTGATTTACCTAGCAAACAATTGACAAAAGTGCAGCGAAACCTGCACTTTTTGTCTATATAATTAAGGATATAAACCTTTAGGCATAGCAATCAAACGTTATGCGAACAATAATTAGGAGACGGCATGCCTCGTTTTATTCAGATTCTACAAATTATTCTTGCTGTAGTGATAGGTGGCTTTGTTGGCTATGACTTGATTCTTCACGGTATCAGCATCTTTGATGAAAAGTACGTGACCATCACATGTGTGTTGTGGTTGATTTTAGAAATCGCTCTATTTGTTATCTATAAGTTGATCGAAGACGACTAGGCTTAAAGAAAGCGGGTTCCTGTTTAACATAGTAATCAGCGCATATAGAGTTACTAATGCTGTAGATTAAGTAAGCCTCTGAACAACTCAGGGGCTTTTCTTTTTTTAATACAGCATCAAACCGGATGTTTTGTTCATCTTTTATTAAGGTATATAAAGTTAAACTCATAGAATTCGGGATAGAACAGTATTCATAGATCGAAATTCGAAGTCGCTGACAACGTTGTTTTAAAGTGGAGTAAGATAAAGAAGCGTAATGAAGAGAATAAAGAAAGAAGTTAATGACTTTATCAACAGAGGTATGGACTCTAATGTTCGAATTGCTGTCACCGGACTTTCTCGTGCCGGTAAGACGGCATTCATCACGTCATTAGTGAATCAGCTTCTTCATACTGCAACCCATGACAATTTGCCTCTTTTGACTGCGGCTAGAGATAAGCGCCTTATTGGGGCGAAGCGTGAGCCTCAATCGAATATGATGGTGCCACGCTTTGCTTACGATGAGGCGATGAGCCAAATTCATGCCACTCCACCTCAGTGGCCAGTACCGACACGTGATGTGAGTGAGATTCGCTTAGCGCTCAAGTACAAACCAAATAAAACTACGAAAAAGCTGTTGAGTAAAACCACAATTTTAAATGTTGATATTATCGACTATCCAGGAGAGTGGTTGCTCGACCTGCCTTTATTGGACATGGACTTTGCAACGTGGTCGCAAACTCAGTTTGATGCACTTAAAGGCCAGCGTGGCGATTTAGCCAAAGCTTGGCTTTCTGAACTGGAGAAAGTGGGTCTCTTTGCAGAAGTGAATGAGAAACTACTTGAGAAAGTTGCACACACATACACAGAGTTCCTTCATTCTTGTAAAGACTCTGGCCTTCATTGGGTTCAGCCTGGCCGCTTTGTATTACCTGGTGAGCTAGCAGGCGCGCCGGTGCTGCAGTTTTTTCCGTGTCGTGCTGATTCGGAAAGCAAAGCGCCCAAGGGCAGTAACTTAGCGATGCTAGAAGCCCGTTTTCAGGAATACCAACAGAAAGTAGTGAAAGCGTTTTATAAGCATCATTTTGCGACCTTCGATCGCCAGATTGTACTGGTGGATTGTTTGCAGCCTCTCAATGCCGGTGATGAAGCGTTTTACGACATGCGCCAAGCGCTAGAACAGATCATGCATAGCTTCCGCTATGGTCGTAGTAGCTTTTTGCGTCGTTTGTTCTCACCAAAAATCGACAAAGTGTTGTTTGCTGCTACAAAAGCGGATCATATCACGCCCGATCAGCACCCAAATTTGGTGTCTCTGCTCCAACAAATGGTGCATCCAGCATGGCAAACGGCAGCCTACGAGAATATTGAGATGAGCTGCATGAGTATCGCTTCTATCCAAGCAACCACGACGGGGTTTATTTCCTCTGGAGATAAGACCATCCCGGCGTTACAAGGAACAACATTGGGTGGTGAGCCGATGACTATGTTTCCCGGAGAGGTGCCGAAAAAGCTACCAAATGCAGCTTATTGGCAAAACAACGGGTTTGATTTTACGTCGTTTCGTCCGATGCCCTCACCGAATGATGAGCCAGTGAAGCACATACGCTTAGACAAAGCACTGGATTACCTGATTGGAGATAAATTGAAATGAGTGAGTTGAAGCAAAAACAAGTTTTCTCTGAAAAGGTAATGGAAAAAGAGCAGCAATCGAATCAACCGGAGTTGACGGCGCAGCAAACATTCGGCGAAAAAGAAACATTTGTACCTGTTGAAGTTAAAGAAGCGCACCAGGAGACCGAACAGGAATTGCAACTCGAGCATGTCATTCGTCCAAAATCGGGCAGAAAATGGCTCGCGACTGGCGTATTTGCAACTTTTGCTGGTTTGGTTGGTTGGCAAGCGGTGGACTCGGTTATAACCGCAATTCAGGCTTCTGATTGGCTGGCCTTAAGCTGGACGGGGTTTATTGCTGCGATCGCTTCGCTTGGTTTAGGAGCTATGGGTAAAGAGCTTTGGAAACTGCGAAAACTACGAAATCATTTTAGTGTTCAAGAAGAAGCAGAAGCACTTGTTAATAGTGAGAGCGTTGGGAAAGGGAAAGCCTTTTGCGAAACCGTAGCAGAACAAAGTGGTGTGATGGCAGAGAATCCGGGCTTTGATCGTTGGCAGAACAGTATTAACCCTGCTCATAGTGACGCTGAAATTCTTGATATGTATGACTCGATGGTTGTGAGCCAACAAGACAAGTTGGCAACGAAAATCGTATCACAGCACGCAACCGAGTGTGCGGCCCTAGTCGCCGTGAGCCCTCTGGCTGCCGCTGATATGTTGCTGGTGGCTTGGCGAAATTTCAAAATGATCGACAACCTCTCCAAGGTATATGGGGTAGAGCTAGGTTATGCATCTCGCATCAAGTTACTAAGAGCGGTATTTGTCAATATGGCGGCGGCTGGTGCCAGTGAGCTCGCTATTGATGCCAGTATGGATTTGATGTCGATGGATCTTGCTGGCAAAGTTTCTGCTCGTGCGGGGCAGGGACTAGGTGTTGGTATTCTAACGGCACGTTTGGGCTTGAAAGCGATGACCTTATTGCGTCCACTACCCTGGTATCCTGACCGTCAGGTTAAGTTGGGCACCATACGCAAGGCAGTGGCGGCGAAAGTTGCATCAATTACGATGAAACCGTAACGAATATCAACTTTGATGGATAGGATTGCTTGACGCCATTCCAAGCATGATAGAAACTACTGTCAACTTTTCCTGACAGTTGTGAATTGGGATATTTTAAGTGCGTCTTGAAGTCTTATGTGAAGATCGACTCGGCTTGACCCGAGAACTGCTCGATATTTTAGCGTCTAAAAGCATCGACTTGCGTGGTATCGAAATCGATATTAGCGGTATTATCTATTTGAATTGCCCAGATATTGATTTTGATACGTTTAGTGAGCTGATGGCTGAAATCCGCCGTATTCCGGGGGTGAAAGACGTACGTAAAATCCAGTTTATGCCGATGGAGCGCCACAATACGGAGCTGCTCTCGTTAGTTGATAACTTGCCCGATCCGGTTTTTGCCATTGATCTTAAAGGTGCCGTAGACATGGCAAACATGTCTGCACTTTCATTGCTTGGCCTTCACAAGCAAGAAGTGATTGGTACTCAAATCGGTGCTTTGTTACCAAGTGTTCGTTTCTCTCGTTGGTCTGAAGGTGTTAATGGTCGAACGCGGGAAAACCTTGTGATTGATGGCTTGGACTATGTTCTAGAGTTGATGCCCGTTTATATCCGAGACGAAGCGCAAAACTCGACTCTAGCGAGTACTCTAATGACGATTCGCTCTAGTCAGCAAGTTGCCAGAATTGAAGAAGCGCTACCGCTGCATAATCCTCTGGGTTTTGAGCACTTTGTTGGTATATCGAACCGTCATAAAGCACTAATGAACCAAGCTAAGAAGCTGTCTGTGCTTGACCAACCATTGTTGATTGAGGGCGAAACGGGGACTGGTAAAGAAATGCTTGCTAAAGCTTGCCACAGCCGTTCTAGCCGCGCGAGCAAGCCATTCCTAGTTTTGAGTTGTGCTTCGATGCCTGACGATGTAGCAGAAACCGAGCTGTTTGGTCATGCGCCGGGTTCATTTAATCATGAACAAGGCCACAAAGGCATCTTTGAGCAAGCAAATGGCGGGACGGTATTTCTTGATGAAATCGGTGAAATGAGTTCGCACCTTCAAATCAAGCTGTTACGTTTTCTACAGGATGGTAATTTCCGTCGTGTCGGTGCAGAAGATGAGATGCATGTCGATGTTCGTATCATCGCTTCAACAAAACATAACCTTGCCGAGCTTTCTGAAGCAGGAATGTTCCGTGAAGATTTGTATTATCGTCTCAACGTACTTACGCTCAGCATTCCTCCGTTACGTAAGCGCTCAAACGACGTTGCACCATTGCTTGAGTTGTTTGTGGCGAAACATGCTCAACAGCTTGGGATTGATAAGCCAGAGTTTGATGATGGTCTAGTTGATGCCCTTGCAAATTATCAGTGGCCAGGAAACATGCGCCAGCTGGATAACATGGTTCTTCGAGCGCTCACGGAAATGGATGGTGGTATACTAAACGCGGATCACTTCAATTTACCTCAGCCTCAGTCAGTCGGCGCTGGTAGTGCAACGCTTAACATCGACGGTTCATTGGATGAGATCATGCGTGATTATGAATCTCAAGTTCTGGAACGTTTGTATCAGTCATTCCCATCAAGCCGCAAGCTTGCTAAGCGCTTAAATGTATCGCATACCTCAATCGCTAATAAACTGCGTGATTACGGTATCCGTAAGAATTAATCGAATTGAACGAAAAGACGGAATTAATCATTTGTAATGGAAGATAACAGCTCATCTATCGCCGTTCATAAGTTGGACGGTGACTTGCTTCTTCGTACCGCTGAAATCGGTGACGCAGATATGATTGCCGAATATTTTCAAGCCAACCGAGAATACCTGAAACCGTTTGAACCGAAACGTGAAGAGGCTTTTTTCTCAGTGAACGGTTGGTTGCAAAAGCTTATCAAGCTCAATGAGCTGCATCGAATGGGATTGGGGTATTATTGCCTTTTAGTCAGAGCCTCTTCGGGTGAAATGCTAGGTACGATATCCTTTAGTAGTTTGAGTCGTTTTCCTTTTTATTCTTGTAACGTCGGATATTCTCTCGCTGAAAAAGCGCAAGGGCATGGTTATATGCGTCGTGGATTAACCATGGCTTGCGACTACATGTTTAACGTTCAGAAACTGCATCGTATTCAAGCTGGCTACATGCCTCACAATAAACGCAGTGAAGCTGTGCTAGAGCATGTAGGGTTCAACCGAGAAGGGTATGCAAAAGATTACCTTTTGATTAATGGTGAGTGGCAAGACCACGTTCTAACGTCGCTTACTAATCCGAATTGGCAGCCAGAAGGGCGATAGTATGGAACGATTGGAAAAGCAGTTAGCACTTGTAATCGAGCTCGATAAACTCAAAAGCATTTTGCGCCGAACTCGAGTTAAAAGTGCTGAAGGGCGCCTCGAAAATAGTGGTGAGCATAGTTGGCATGTCGCACTGATGGCAATATTGATGGAAGAGCATGCGAATGCACCTGTTGATATTTGCCGAGTGATGAAAATGTTATTGATACATGACGTAGTAGAGATCGACGCGGGCGATACCTTTGTTTATGATACTGCTGCGTCTCAAGAGCAAGCAGAAAAAGAAATTAGAGCTGCAGAGCGCTTGTTTGGTATGTTACCCAGCGATCAGGAGCAAGAGCTATTGGCGCTTTGGCATGAATTTGAAGCCGCGCAGACCGATGATGCTAAGTATGCAAAAGCACTCGATCGGTTAATTCCAATGCTCTTGAACTACCATAATAATGGTCAGAGTTGGAAGGAACATGGTGTCTCACGCGAACAAGCACTTACCATTAATAAACGAATTGAATTTGGCTCTGTTACCTTATGGGACAAAGCGAAAGAGTTGATTGAAGAAGCCACAGAGAAAGGTTGGCTGAAATCGTAATAAAGGAGACTGAATGTCTTATTTGCCTTTGGACGAATACCAAAGAAAATGGATTTTTACGCATCAGTCGATGCCTGTGCCAGAAGAAGATTTGGCTTTTATTAAGCCGATGAGCCAAGCCCGCTCAGCACAATTTTGGAAAGAAAATATCAGTGCTCAAAGCCCTGATATGGATAGACTAAGTTCCCAAGACTGGCCAATGAACGAGGCGAATTGGTCTGAAACTGTGGATTGGATGGCTGCGTGGGAGTCGGATGATCCTGACATGCCAGCGGAAGCTGAGGCACATATCGATTGGCAAGACGATGTAACCGTTTACTTTTGCTACGAGAAGTACAATGTCATCGAAACGAAATGGTCTATTTTTAAAAAGCACTGGAAGAACTTTCTCTTTTATGACGATGGTCCGATACTAATAGGACGTCGCCGTTCGCAAGCACTTTGGTTTGATTCAAAAGGCAATGTGAAACTCGGTGTTCGTCAATAAAGAGTTATAAAACAAAGCCACCTTTCGAGGTGGCTTTGTTTTTCTAAAGGCTGGATAATGGACTCAACACACCACCAGCCCCGCGCTCGATAACGTGAGTATAGATTTGCGTGGTTTTTACATCAGTATGCCCTAATTGTTCCTGAACAGTTCTAATGTCTGCGCCAGATTCCAATAAGTGCGTGGCAAAACTGTGTCTTAGTGTGTGGCAAGTTACAGTTTTCTCAATGCTTGCGTCGCTTGCCGCGCGCTTTACTGCTCTTTGTATTGCGCTTTCATTGATATGATGCCTTCTCAATTCACCAGTGTCTCGATCTGCGCTTAACTTTGTTGATGGAAACAAAAAGTGCCAGTTAAAATCTAGCTCCGCTTTTGGGTATTTACGTCGTAAACCTTCAGAGATGTATACGCCCGCATAACCAGGCATGTGCCTATCTTTAAAGTAGTAGTTTCTTGCTAAATTAACTTGAGCTTTGAGTGGTTCATGTAGTTCTTTGGCTAATGTGACTGTACGATTTTTACCTCCTTTTCCTTGCCAAACGCGAACTGCACCATAATCATAATCGATGTCTTGAACTCTTAAGCGTAAACATTCCATAACTCGAAGCCCGGAGCCGTAAAGTAGCTGAATATGGAGTCTATACCTCGGGTCGATATGCTGAACGAATCTTCGGATCTCCTCCCTGGTTAACACAACGGGAAGTTTCTTTTCGGTCAAGGATTTCTGAAATCTCATATCAAGTGATAGTGGGGTTTTAAAATAATCACGATATAAAAATGATATTGAGTTCAGCGCCAAAGCTTGCGTTTTTACCGCAACTTTTTCTTCTACCGCTAAGTAACTCAGAAATTGAATGACATCATCTTCTGCTAGTGTTGATGGGTGGGCGAGCTGGTGAAAAGTGATAAAACGTTTTATCCAAAATAGATAACTTTCGATAGTTTTATTCGCATAATGACGAGTAAGCATGTGCTCTTTTACACTAAGTAAAAACTGACTTTTCATGATAAATTAACCTGTTTATTTACACAGTTCCGTTAATGTATCACCACTTTTGAAATTAGCGTGCTGTGCGCCGCCTAATTGCGCGCGCCACCACACATATTCATACTGTTTTTCTATTTGTTTCATACAGATAAGTGCTACGATTGATAGCGCTTTTGATAAGAAAGAAGGCGGTAGCCTGCCAGAAAGACGGCAAGTCGCCGTATAGAAAGCGTTAGCTGCAAGGAGGTAAAATTGAGTTATTTTGCAAGATTTGAAAAAATAAATGGTCAACTTTTTAGGTTTGATACTCGTATTTACCTTACGGAGTTTGACCCGCAAGAACCGAGTGTTTGTGTCGGAGCCATAGTTGGTAAAAATCCTGGTTCGGCTCAACCTCACATTTTTGGAGAACTGCAACCTCTCGATCTCAATGGCGACAAAATGCTTCCAGCCGTTCGCAATCGCTTTTTGGATGCTTATAAAATTGCTCAGAAGGACATTCCTATAAACGCTTATGTTCGTGTCTGGAACCTTTTTTACTTATGCGACGCTGACTTGAGCTCCGCATGTAACAAAATTGCGAATTTCAGTAATATACCGACTTGTGAAAGTGAAAAAGAGTATACCCCTATAATTTGGTTCGGTTGGGGTGGGAGTGATAATAGGTTAAATTCCTATAAAAATAGATTTATATCTAAAACATGGGACAACCAGTTTTATTATAGTCATGTGGAGAAAAGAGTAGTCAACCAACTCCCTTGTCCTGAATCATTTGCTAAACACACACAAGGCATGCCTTCTGAGCCAGTAAATGGGCATCTCTCAGAAATAATTTAGTATACAGCTAACAAAGCATTTAAGAGTGATTCGCAACGCTTGGCGTTTTCGCTTCGCTCAAGTATAGCCAAGCGTCGCTCACACCTTAATGCGGCGTTAGTTTACCAATCAATATCATCACCCTAAGTTCAAATCTAGGGTGAAACCTTGATTATAAATGGTTCTGAGGAAGCTGTGATTGACCGAGTATAGCTACAACTAAAATGAAACCATCTTCCTTTGTAAAGTAAGCGGTATGCTTGCCTACGGGAAAATAGAATCCGCTTGGGTAGATTTCATCACAACTGCGACCAACAGCTGGATTATCAGCAAGCATTTGAAAACCAGTTAGTAACGTATCTTTATAGCTTCGCCACTGCATCTCGGAGAAATTGTTCACTGTATAGCTTTTAATTTTCCGTAAATGAGCCTGAGCTAATTTACTCAGTTTGTATTTGTTCTTTTGCATATCGGGTTATAAGGCGTTTAAAAAGTCTTCACCATCAACCACATCACCTTGTGCTAAGTCTTGTTTTGCGGACTCGAAGCAATGTCTAAGGTAATCGGCTTTCATTGCTTCTAGTTCTTCATAGTCCTTGATAGACATTACAACTACGGCATCTTTACTGTTCTTGCTAATCTTCACAGGCTCTCGTTGGGCGCTTAGGAGTAGCTCACCAAAATTACGTTTGGCATCATTTGCTGTTAATGTATGCATGATCAATCTCCAAATCTGGAATTACAGTAAGATTATAGTTGGTCGCATGAAATGGTCAATCTAATTAAATCGCGCGATTTGTGCGAAAGGTAAACTAACAAGCAATTTAAGAGGGATTCACAACGCTCGGCATTTTTGCTTCTACTTCAAATTTAGTGTTTATGGCACAATGCTTTAGGTTAGGGTGGAGGCGTTGTTCACCCCTTAATTGGGCGTTAGGGCTATCAAAAGTTAGGAGTACAAATTGAAGACGAATTATATTCTTATTGATTTTGAGAATGTACAGCCAAAGAACTTATCGTTGCTAGAGGGACACCCTTTTAAAGTCATAGTCTTTGTTGGTGCAAATCAAACAAAGGTTCCTTTTGATATCGCAACTGCTATGCAAAACCTAGGCTCTAGCGCACAGTACATTAAAATAGATGGAAATGGACCAAATGCTTTGGATTTCCATATTGCCTATTATATTGGCAGTATTTCAGCGTTAGATAAGGACTGTTTTTTCCATATTATTTCCAAAGATTCAGGCTTTGATCCTTTGATCAAACATCTCAAAAGTAGAAAAATATTGGCTAATCGTGTTAAAGACGTTTCAGAAATCCAAGTATTAAAAATCTCTAACACCAAGTCCGACTCGGAAAGAATCAGTGCAATAACCGAATACCTTATAACTCGTGGTGTCTCGAAGCCTAGAGCAGTAAAAACATTATCTAATTCAATTCGCCAGTTGTTTATGAAGCAACTTGAAGACAAAGAAGTAGATCATTTAGTTGAACTCTTAGTTGCTGCTAAATTAGTTTCAATTAATGGCACAAAAGTGAGCTATAACTTACCAAAATAGCCCTAACAAACAATTTAAGAGTGATTCCTAACGCTTGGCAATTTTGGTGTAAAATTGGGCTTTAGTGATTACGGTGGTTTTATCGAGTTGCGTGGTAGCGTTACTCACACCTTAATTGGGCGTTAGGCTTCTTAGCTTCCACACGCACCTCCAAGATGATTATAAATTAAAGAGAATATATGGATATTAGAATACAAGCGGTAGTGATTTCGTCAGTAGTAGCGATTTCTTTATTTTTCATAAGAGATTTGCTACTCCCGAAATTGAAAGCAACAAAGGAAGAGAAAAAGCAAAAGATTGAAATCTACAAAAAGTATGCTGAACCATTAGGGAAGTCTGCTGAAAGTATGTTTTGGCGTTTGAATGAAATCTTTTCTAACGGAACAAAGGCAAAGTTTTTGGAGCGTGGGAAAGTTATCACAGACTTCGATAACTACAAATATATCAGTACTCTATATCGTTTGGGTGCGCTATTAGGTTGGATAACTGCTATTAAAAAAGAGCAGTCATATATTAGAGCAAGTAATGATGGTGATAGTAAGAAACTCTTAGAAGCGCTAAATAAACTAGAAAAGTCACTAGCTGATGGACCTCATACTGAGGAAAATCGAGCAAGGTATTTATGCGAGATTTGGAGTATAGAGGTTCCGCAAGCTGAATTAATGGCGCTAGGTTCTGAAATATCACGTATTGTAAAGCATGAACTAAAAGTTAGCGAAGTTCAGTTAATTAGTGATCTATCTGCTGACCGAAATCTGGAAGTTGCTCGACAATGTGCGGATTATTTATGTGATTCTCTCGACATAGCTAGGATTGCTGACGAACAATTAAGAGTTACACAGTTCGATGTGGCAAAGCGATTGGCTATTAGAGAAGCATGGATATATCGCGATTGGCAAACAGGTATTGGTGAATTGATGCTAGTCAAATCTGAGTCCAAGAATCGTACTTTTGATGTGATTGGCTATAAAGAGTTTGAAGCCATGTTTGAAAGTGAAGAGCCTGAGCATCAAAAATGGGTTAAAAGGTTAGGTAAATTATTTGACGGTGTGGCGGTAAATAATGTTGATGCAAATGATATGCGTATTGAACAATTGCAAAAGACATATAAATCTATTGCCAATCTGATAATAACAATTCAAGAATCCGAAGTTGATTTAGGTTTGTTGGGGACAGAGACAATAGGTAAAGCTAAGTCTGTCTGTTCAGAAGCCTAACAAACAATTTAAGAGTGATTCAGCACGCTTGGCATTTTTGGCTTGAGTTAAGTTCTGTGTTTACGGTGGTCAAATCAGGTGTCGTGGTTGCGTGCTTCACACCTTAATTGAGCGTTATGTGTTTACGAGGTAATAATGATTGATGCACGTCTAAAGCAATATTGGCTGGATGAACTTAAAGCCTCAGCACATTTTCTAGAGGGACTTTATCGCTCTGGAGAGTGGAGTGAACGGCTAGAATATGAGGTTGAAAAATCGATATTTGTTGGGTTTTACGCTATTCGGAAGTTACAGGAAAGCGGGCATTTGGATCAACGCGTATCCAGCCTGAATTGGACATTAACAGCTTATCCTTCTTGCGAAGAAGCTAAATCAGAAAAATGGATTCGTAATTACAATCACAGCAAGGGCTTTGCTAAGCTGTTTAGCCTAAAGAAAATGTGCCACCAATTTGTTCATAGCGTTCACTTTTCGCCATTTGTGCCTGATGAGAGCTTCTGTGTGGGGTTCTATTTTGTTTCTGACTATGACAGTAAGAAAGAACTGTATTACATTCAATTGGTTAATGTTCTCAATGTCTTCTTAAGCGTGGCAAGCGGGAAGAATGTTAAGCTAAAAATTGATCATAGTGAGAATAGTCTTTCTGTCAATTTAGCCAACACATAACAAACTGTTTAAGAGTGATTCGCAACGCGTGGCATTTTTACTATGCGTTAGTTTTAGTGGTTAAGGTGGTATGCGGGAGCATTGGTATTGCGTTGCTCACACCTTAACAGGGCGTTATACGACATATGTAGTTAAAACTCATTGCATATTACTTATCTATGTTTAACAATCAATCCAATCGTTTGAGGAAATATTTTTCTAACTTTTTAACCCAAACGAGGATGTGTTATGTTTAAAGTTTCTGACTTTACAATAGTTAGCGGCCGGCTGATGGTAAAAAAGGATAGCTATGGGCTTAGCCAGATAAAGAGTGTTAAAGTCGTTGAAAATAAGGTGTCATCGCATCTAATCAAAGCGATTGTTACTTCAGTTATAGCTTCAAGTATTTTGTGGTTGTTCGAACCATTTGCGACTCTTTGGGGATTTAGTATCAATGCTGGCTTAGTGGCTTTACTCGTTACGTTTCCAGTTGTTTTCTTCCTTTCAGTCTATCGTTCGAAGTACCAGTTGCAAGTTGAGTTTGAACATCGAGATGAAGTGGGGCTTCAATGGGTAACAGTTGCAAGTGGCAGAACAGAGCAAGAGTTAACTGCGTTTAAAAAAGTCGCACAGGATTTGGCGCGCGCTATCGTATAACAAAGCATTTAAGAGTGATTCCCAACGCTTGGCATTTTTCATTCCATCGTTGGGTTTCGTGTTTATGGCGCATTGGTTTAGTGCTGAGGTAGCGTTGCTCACACCTTAATGCGGCGTTATAACCTTAGAGGGAAAAATGGAACTTAGAGCATTTGAAAAAGAAGACCATGACCTGCTTATCGGGTGGAT
>NZ_JAWOVO010000032.1:0-38351 GCF_033339955.1 Vibrio sp. 1731
GGGTGTAGCTCCAATTGGCAGAGCAGCGGATTCCAAATCCGCGTGTTGGGAGTTCGAATCTCTCCACCCCTGCCATATATCAGGCTCTGACTTAGGTCAGGGCCTTTTTTGTATCTGGTTTCTTCTCATTATTACAGCTTATTTCTACTCTTATCCCGTAAGTATGGCTTTCTGCTGTACTTTGGCAGCATTTAATCTACTGAACGAACGAAACTACAGTTAGCTGTAATGATCAGTGGCCCGAAATTTTAATAATAAAGGGGAATCACTATTTATATTTAGTTACACTCAACCGATCTGGATTAATGAGTAACTATGTATGGATATATCTCGTCGACGCTTTCTTCAATCATCCTTAGCAATCTCCGCGCTTACCGTTCTACCTGCATGTTCTCTATCTAGGAGCACTAATAAGCAGAGGCAATATATATACGATATCACTGCAGAGCCTTCTACTGCAGAATTTATCCCTGGGTTTAACACAGACGTACTCGCATTTAATGGTTCGATTCCAGCGCCTACGATTCGTTGTCGCCAAGGCGAGAAAGTTATAATTAGGTTTACTAACAAGCTTTCAGAGCCGACTACAATCCACTGGCATGGCTTGCGAATCCCTATTGAAATGGATGGTGTACCTTTCTTAAGCCAGCCGCCTATCATGCCGGGTGAAACATTCGCTTATGAATTTACACCGCCAGATGCAGGCACGTTTTGGTATCACCCCCACATGAATAGCGTTAAGCAACTTGGTATGGGCTTAGTTGGGCTAATTATCGTTGAAGAGGCTGAGCCTGTTCTATTTGATGAAGAACAGGAAATAGTTCTAAAGCATTGGCATTTAGACAAACAAGGTCAGTGGAAGAACCTTATGGTACCGCGCTTGAGCGCTCGTATGGGGACTCCCGGAGAGTGGAGTAGCGTCAATGGTGTGCATGAACCTGTTTATACGCTGAAGCAGAATGCTACCACGCGATTAAGAATTGCTAATGTCGATAACACCATTACTTACCCGATCGCTATTGAAGGTGCAGAGGCTTGGGTTATCGCTATTGATGGTAACCCTGTTAAAACGCCTTACAAGCTCACTCAGCATAAAATTGGTCCAGGAATGAGGTTAGATGTCGGATTGATTGCTCCAAAGGCTGGAAAACGTGTTTATGTGCGTCAAATGAAAGGACGCTTCCCATTCCCTTTGTGCGAGTTTGACGTTGTTGAGTCTGATCTGTCGAACAACCAGAAACTGCCTTTATTACCTCTCAACCCTGTGCCAGCTCTCGATTTGAAAAATGCAGAGCAAATCGATTATGTGTTTGAGTGGGAGGGGGCGATCACTCCTGCTGATAAATCGGGCAAAGCGATCCCCCAATTCTGGCTGATGAACAAACGGGCTTGGGAGGGAATGAGCAAAGATAATATTCCAGCGCCGCTTTCAACATTGGAGATGGGAAAAACCTATATCTTCAACCTAAAGAACGTCACCCAATATCATCATCCTATTCATCTTCATGGACACACATTTACGGTTCTTGAGTTAGATGGCAAAAAACTCGACGAACCGTTTCATACCGATACGGTCTTACTTGGAAAAAACGGCAGTGCGAAAGCGGCATTTGTTGCAGATAACCCAGGGCGTTGGATGTACCATTGTCATGTAATTGAACATATGAAGACGGGTTTGATGGGTTACATTGAAGTAAAGTGACTCCCGTAACTTTTAAAATCTTGATAAGTTTTAAGCGCTATACTTTGCTGAATTCTAAGATTGTATAATCACTATTGCCGTAAATTTGATTACAATGTCGCCATTAACTTTTCTGGGGGAATTATGGGACAACTATCCGTTTTGGGTTTTATTGCATTGGGTGGTGCATTTGGTGCATGTTCTCGTTACTTAATTTCTGAACTTTGTGTCATTTTATTGGGGCGTGGTTTTCCATATGGTACGTTAACCGTTAACGTTGTTGGCTCATTTATGATGGGCTTATTGATAGCAGCTTTCGATAATGAACTTTTGGCAACGGAACCTTGGCGACAAGTGATTGGCTTGGGTTTTTTAGGCGCACTAACGACGTTTTCCACCTTCTCGATGGATAATGTTTTGCTTATGCAGCAGGGCGCTTTCTTTAAGATGGGGTTGAACGTATTGTTGAATGTCGTGTTAAGTATTTCAGCTGCGTGGATAGGCTTTCAATTATTGATGCGCAGCTAGCAAAGTAGTTAAAAATTGAACAGGTCGGCTTGGTTTCACCAAGCCGTTTTTATATACTGACATCACTTGTCGGAGTGCCATAAGGCTGAGACCGTTAATTCGGGATCCGTTGAACCTGATCAGATTAGAATCTGCGAAGGGAACAAGAGAAGATATTCACACCGGAGTTCTTTCTGGTTGATCTATCAAAAGTCGAATGTTGTTACAGGCAAATATCGTAAGCTTTAACTAGCCTTAATTTGACTCCTCTTGTCGCATCTATCCGCCAAGCATTTTTATCCAATTACTTTTTATCTAGTATAACAAAGCAAGGAAAAATGCTATGTCGAGTCGCAAACAAGCGAGACTGGAAGCAAAACAGTTCATTGATACACTCTCGGTACAACCGTACCCCAATTCAAGCAAAGTCTACGTAGAAGGCTCACGTCCAGATATTCGTGTGCCAATGCGTGAAATATCACTCGCTGATAGCCTTATTGGAGGCACAAAAGAAGCGCCTATTTTCGAGCCTAATGAGCCAGTACGCGTTTACGATACCTCGGGTGTATACACAGATCCAGAGCACACCATAGACCTCTATAGCGGCTTACCTAAGCTGAGAGAAGGGTGGATTGAAGAGCGTGCCGATACTGAGCTACTTGATGAAGTAAGCTCGGTGTACACCAAAGAACGCTTAGAAGACGAAACACTAGACGATCTTCGTTACGGTAATCTACCACGTATTCGACGTGCCAAAGATGGCCATTGTGTGACCCAATTGCACTATGCTCGCAAAGGTATTATTACCCCAGAAATGGAATATATCGCGCTGCGTGAAAACATGGGGCGTGCCAAGTATCGCGATGAAGTGCTGAATCAACAGCATCCGGGTCAAAGCTTCGGAGCTAACTTACCAAAAGATATTACCGCCGAATTCGTGCGTAAAGAAGTCGCCGAAGGTCGCGCTATTATCCCTTCCAATATTAACCACCCAGAATCCGAACCAATGATCATTGGACGTAACTTTTTGGTCAAAGTGAACGCCAACATCGGTAACTCATCGGTCACTTCTTCGATTGAGGAAGAAGTAGAGAAGCTCGTTTGGGCGACACGTTGGGGTGGAGATACCGTTATGGATCTCTCTACTGGACGTAACATCCACGAAACTCGCGAGTGGATTCTACGTAACAGTCCGGTTCCGATCGGTACCGTACCAATGTATCAAGCGCTTGAGAAAGTGAATGGTGTTGCGGAAAACCTTAACTGGGAAGTGATGCGCGATACCCTGATTGAGCAAGCGGAGCAGGGCGTTGACTACTTTACTATCCATGCCGGTTTACTACTTCGTTATGTGCCAATGACTGCAAAACGCGTTACTGGCATCGTCTCTCGTGGTGGTTCTATCATCGCGAAATGGTGTTTAGCGCATCACCAAGAAAGCTTCTTATATACCCACTTCCGAGAGATCTGTGAAATCTGTGCTAAGTATGATGTGGCACTTTCTCTCGGTGATGGTCTACGTCCTGGCTCGGTGGCCGATGCTAACGACGAAGCGCAATTTGCAGAGCTTCATACCCTTGGTGAGTTAACCAAGATAGCGTGGGAATACGACGTACAGGTGATTATCGAAGGTCCTGGTCATGTTCCAATGCACATGATCAAAGAGAACATGGAAGAACAGTTAGATCACTGCCATGAAGCACCATTCTACACGCTTGGCCCACTGACGACAGACGTCGCTCCTGGTTACGACCATATTACTTCAGGCATCGGCGCTGCCATGATTGGTTGGTATGGCTGTGCGATGCTTTGCTACGTCACTCCTAAAGAGCATCTTGGCTTACCAAACAAAGAAGATGTGAAAGTAGGCATGATCACTTATAAGCTTGCTGCGCACGCCGCTGATTTAGCGAAAGGGCACCCAGGTGCTCAAGTTCGTGATAATGCGCTTTCTAAAGCTCGCTTCGAGTTCCGCTGGGAAGATCAATTCAACTTGTCACTCGACCCAGATACCGCGCGCGCTTTCCATGATGAAACCTTACCTCAAGAGTCCGGCAAAGTTGCTCACTTCTGTTCGATGTGCGGACCAAAGTTCTGCTCGATGAAGATTTCGCAAGAGGTACGAGAGTACGCGAAAGACACTGAGCAAGTTGCTGCGGACCAAGCTATCTCGATTAAAATGCTGGATGACCCTCTTGAGGGGATGCGTCAGAAATCGCAAGAATTTAGAGAGTCAGGTTCTGAGCTATACCACCCAGCAGCACATGCCGAGGTGAGTGACTAATGAGCAAAATCCTTATTCCGTCATCGTTGATTGAACTGACAGGTTTAGTTCAGCAATGTTTGTTGTTGGCGAAAGAACAGGGTTTTTGCATTGAAGACATTGAGTTGGGTGTGAGCCCAACTCAATCTATTCAGCTTGTTCGCGGCCAACAGACCACACACATAACGACTGATCTCATTGATGATTATGACTCTGAGAATGAGAGTTCATTTGTGCTCTATTACCGCTCTGCTTTATCGGTAGAAGCGTGTGCTAAGCAACCGTCGAAAGCGATTCATATTGGCATTGCTGATACGCAGGTATCCGATGAAAAGGAGAAAGTGTTTCAGCTTGATATCTGGCGTCACCCAATTAACAACGAAGTGAGAGCGCTTTCCGTTAAGTCCAAATTCAACGCAATGTTCAATCCTGAACATCACCTTGCTTGGATAGTAACGCTGACAGTACTCGATTTTCCTATCGAAGATGCGTTAACACTTGCTCGAGGAATGCTAACTCAGCAAGCGAATGTTTCACGTGAAACACTGTTGAATGACAACCTTGATGAGGGAAGATCTACTCGGTGGGCTGACCAATTTGATGATTTCCCCACACCTGTACTGGAGGATAACCGACTAGGTATTCAAGTTGGTTGGTCTGCACAAGGCGAGAGCGTTAGCTTTCCAACTCTGACTAAGCAAAGTCTAGGGCTCTACCCAGTCGTTGATGACGTTGCTTGGATTGAGCGTTTACTGCCACTAGGCATCAACACTATTCAACTGCGAATCAAGGACCCACAACAAGCCGATTTAGAACAACAGATCATTCGAGCAATTGAGCTAGGTCGTCAGTATCAAGCACAAGTGTTCATCAATGACTATTGGCAGTTGGCAATCAAGCATGGCGCTTATGGTGTTCACCTAGGACAAGAAGACATAGAAGAATCGAATTTGGCTCAGCTAACTAAAGCCGGCATTCGTCTTGGTCTTTCTACTCATGGTTATTATGAGCTACTGCGCATCGTACAAATTCATCCTAGTTACATCGCGCTAGGGCATATTTTCCCAACCACCACAAAACAGATGCCATCGAAACCACAAGGTTTGGTGCGCTTGTCTCTTTATCAAAAGCTGATTGATAGCATTCCTTACGGAAACACAGAGTTGGTTTTCCGTCCCGCAAAAGACAAAGCAGGTAGTGACTATGTGCTTGGCTTTCCGACGGTCGCGATTGGTGGCATTGACCAATCTAATGCAGACCAAGTTTGGCGCACAGGCGTCTCTAGTTTGGCAGTTGTGCGTGCTATTACGTTGGCAGAATCACCTCAGTTCGTTATCGAGTTTTTTGCACAACTGATGAAGGAAAGACAGCTAACGTTTACTGATCAGAATAGTGAGTTGGCGCTTAGTAAGAGAGGCGAGCATGCTCACGGATAAGCAGTTCCTTCGCTATCAACGTCAAGTCGCTCTGCCAGAAATTGCCGAAGTTGGGCAAGAGCGTTTGAGCAAATCGCATGTGCTGATCATCGGTTGTGGTGGATTGGGGAGCGCAGCGAGTTTGTACTTGGCGTCAGCGGGCGTTGGTAAATTGGTTGTAGTCGATGACGATGAAGTTGATAGCAGTAACCTACAACGTCAGATCATTTATCGTGAACAAGACCTCCAAGTTGCGAAAACAAAAGCGACTGTAAAGCAACTTACTGAACTTAATACTATGGTTCAAATTCGTGCTATCAATAAGCGATTAGACAAAGCACAGCTTCAGCTTGAGGTGATGCTAGCGGATGTGGTGCTCGACTGCACCGATAACATGCCAACGCGTCAGCTAATTAACCAAGTTTGTTTCGAGCAAAATACGCCACTCATCTCAGCGGCGGCAATTGGTTGGCAAGGGCAATTTGCTGTCTTTGATTACCAAACACCAAGTGAACAAGAAGTGCAGAGTAAAGCCTGTTACCGCTGTTTGTATCCGTTTGACGAATTACCACAAAGTCAAAAATGCAGTGAGAGCGGTGTTGTCGGCCCGGTAGTGGGCACACTTGGTAACTACCAAGCGATAGCGGCAATTCAAAAACTGGCGACGGGAAAGTTTCATGTCGAGACTGCCAAGTTGCATCTGTTTGATGGGTTGAAACTGCAATGGCAAACCATGGCGATAAGCAAAGACAAACAGTGCCAAGTATGTGCTCAGATTTAGCTTACGAGTATACGAGTAATAGGCAGAATTAAGAGAGTTGGAAGCAATGACGTTATCAGAACAACAAACAACACAAATGACCGCTGCTGACTTAGATGTGATCACTATTGTCATCAATGACCAGTCACATCGAGTTGCCAGTGAGTCGAATCTACAGCAAATCATTAGTCAATTTGCGCTACCAGAAAAGGGCTGCGTTTTTGCAATTAATAACAATGTTGTGCCGCGCAGTGAGTGGGCTAGCACAGTTCTTTCACAGGGAGATAGTATCTCTTTGTTTCAAGCGATCGCAGGGGGTTAAAGTCGATGCTTAAAATTGGTGATAAACAATTCGAATCAAGACTGTTCACGGGAACCGGGAAGTTTGCCAACAGCCGATTAATGGCAGAAGCGATTCAAGTGTCGGGATCTCAACTTGCGACTATGGCGTTGAAGCGTGTGGATGTGAACGACCAACAAGACGATATTTTGCTGCCGTTAGTACAAGCGGGTGTGAACTTATTGCCAAACACATCAGGTGCAAAGAATGCTAAAGATGCTGTGTTTGCTGCACAACTGGCGCGAGAAGCGTTGGGTACTAACTGGCTAAAACTGGAAATTCATCCAGACCCGAAGTACTTGATGCCAGATCCAATTGAGACACTTGCAGCCGCTGAACAGCTGGTTCGTGAGGGTTTCATTGTCCTTCCTTATTGTCATGCTGACCCGGTTCTATGTAAACGATTGGAAGAAGTAGGCTGTGCTGCAGTCATGCCATTAGGTGCGCCGATCGGTTCTAACAAAGGGATAGTTTCTCACGATTTCCTAGAGATCATCATCGACCAAGCTAATGTTCCTGTCGTTGTTGATGCGGGTATTGGTGCTCCTTCACATGCCGCGCGTGCGATGGAAATGGGCGCGGATGCCGTGCTCGTCAATACAGCGATTGCAGCTTCGAGCGATCCCGTTGCGATGGCGAAGGCATTTAAGTTGGCGGTAGAGTCCGGGCGTATGGCTTATGAAGCTGGACTTGCCGGTAAGGTTTCTCATGCGGTTGCGTCGAGTCCACTGACGTCATTCCTAGATGAGCTTTAGTCCTAGATTGGTTTAGCTATTAAGCGAGGAAAACATGAGCTTCGTTGAACAATTTAAGCAGCTTAATTGGGATGACATCTCGATGTCGATCTACGCGAAAACGGCACAAGATGTCGAGCGAGCATTGAATAAACCCAAGCGTGATTTGGAAGACTTTAAAGCGCTAATTTCACCAGCGGCTGAAGCGTACTTAGAGCAAATGGCGCAGCTGTCATACTCGGCAACTCGCAAGCGTTTTGGTAATACCATGTCGCTTTACATTCCACTGTACCTTTCTAACTTGTGCGCCAATGCTTGTACTTATTGTGGCTTCTCTATGGAGAACAGAATCAAGCGTCGTACTTTGAATAGGGACGAAGTGGCTGCAGAAGTTGAAGCCATTAAACGCATGAAGTTTGATAGCGTATTGCTGGTGACTGGCGAGCACGAAACTAAAGTGGGTATGAAATACTTCCGCGAAATGGTGCCTATGATTAAGAAGCGCTTTAACTATTTGGCGATGGAAGTACAGCCACTTGATCAAGACGAATACGCTGAGCTCAAGACATTGGGTTTGGATGCGGTGATGGTCTATCAAGAAACGTATCATCCTTCGACTTACGCCGAGCACCATTTGCGTGGCAACAAGATGGATTTCGAATACCGATTGGATACACCCGATCGTCTTGCAAAGGCGGGCATTGATAAGATAGGTATTGGTGCTTTAATAGGATTGGAAGAGTGGCGAACAGATTGTTTTTATGTGGCAGCGCACTTGGACTATCTTGAGCGCACATATTGGCAGACTCGTTACTCAATTTCTTTCCCACGTTTACGTCCTTGTAAGGGCGCGCTCCAACCCAAATCAGTCATGACGGATAAACAGCTTGTGCAGTTGATCTGCGCTTATCGCCTGTTGAATCCAGAAGTGGAGTTGTCATTATCGACTCGTGAATCACCAAAGTTCAGAGACAATGCATTACCGTTAGGAATCACCAGTATGTCTGCTGCATCTAAAACTCAGCCGGGTGGTTATGCGATGGATGATGTTGAACTCGAGCAGTTTGAGATCAGTGATGAGCGAAGTGCGGGTTCTGTGGAAGATATGATTCGAGCCAAAGGCTTTGATCCTGTATGGCGAGATTGGCACTCGGCGTATTCTGGTTAATCAGCAAATAAAGACACTGGTCATCGTTATGTTTCACGTGAAACATAAGTAAAGAAAAGAGGGTTGATGCAAAACATCAACCCTCTACTTTTTTCTAGCTTCTAGCTTCTAGCTTCTAGCTTCTAGCTTCTAGCTTCTAGCTGTGTGCTACTGGTAGCGTTGCTTGACGAAGCCACTCTTTCACATCACCCTCAACAAGTGGGCTGATCTCATCCCATACCTTCTGATGGTAATCATTCAACCAAGCAAGCTCTGGACGAGTTAGCATATCAACATTGATGTTGCGCTTGTCGATTGGACAGCGTGTTAGCGACTCGAATGACAGAACAGGGAAGTCACCGTTAGTTGGGGTTTCAACAACAAGCTCTAGGTTCTCGATACGGATACCAAACGCATCCGCACGGTAGTAACCTGGCTCGTTGGACAGCACCATGCCTTCTGTTAGAGGCACGTCGATTTGCTTCTTCGAAATGCTTGCTGGACCTTCATGAACACTTAGGAAGTGACCAACACCGTGACCAGTACCGTGATCGTAATCGTAGCCCTCCGCCCACAGGTGCTGACGAGCTAGCGTATCGATTTGGTAACCACGTGTGCCTTTCGGGAAACGTGCACGTGCAACACCGATGTGGCCTTTTAGCGCGAGAGTGAATTGTTTAATCATCTCTTGTGAAGGCTGACCGATCGCGATGGTACGCGTGATGTCTGTCGTGCCATCTAGGTACTGACCGCCTGAATCCACTAGGTAAAGTGTGTTCAGTTCTAGCTTGCCAGGTTCAGGTTGGTTCTCGTGATTATAGTGACACATCGCCGCGTTGCCACCTGCTGCCGAGATAGTATCGAAGCTAAGATCCATAAGTGTCGGGTCTTCGCTGCGGAACGCTTCCAGTTTGTCTGCCAGCGTCGCTTCATCATGCAGGTTACCCGCAACGACTTCAGCATCTAACCAAGAAAGGAACTTACTCATCGCTACGCCATCACGGATATGACATGCTTTCATGCCTGCGATTTCAACAGCGTTCTTTGCTGCTTTTGGCATTAGGCATGGATCAGCTTTACTCACCACAGATGCGCCAGCGTTTTGTAGAACCAGCTTAAACCACGCGTTACTTGTCGCAGGGTCAACCAGTACATTCTTGCCAGTTAGGTTTTCTAGTCGTGCTTGCAATGCTTCTGGGTGATGAACCGTCACGCCGGCACCAACATGAGCGTCAAACTCAGCAGGTAGACGAGCAGGATCTAGGAAGTATTCCACGCTTGAGTCTGAGTGCAGAATCGCGTGAGAAAGAAGAACTGGTAGACGTGATACATCTAGACCACGAACGTTGAGCAACCAACAGATAGAATCAAGTGCTGTGATCACCGCGCTGTCTGCGCCGGCTTTTTTCACGAGCTCTGCGATTTCTTGGCGCTTACTTTCACTTGATTGACCAACCGCTTCTGTTGCCATTAGGCGAACGTCAGAAACCACAGGAGCAGGGCGGTCGTGCCACAGCTCATCAATTGGGTTGCTGTCGAGAATCTTAAGCTCAAGTGCGCCAGCAAGTTTTGCTTGTGCCATGTCTAGCCAAGCAGCGTTGTGCATGCGAGGGTCGATTGCCACAGACGCGCCATTTGCAAGATGGTCTTTAATCCAATCTAGTGCAGGCTCTTCAATCAAGTGACGGTATTCGAATAGATCAGCAGGAACCTGCTTTATTACTTGTACTGTGTAGCGACCATCAACAAAGATAGCGGCTTTGTCTTTGGTGATTACCGCAGCACCAGCAGAACCAGTAAAGCCAGTTAGCCAATGTAAACGCTCGTTGTGCGCTGGTACGTATTCGCCCAAGTACTCGTCTTCATGTGGGACAAGTAGGGCATCAATATTATGTTGTGCTAGCCATTCGCGAATTGCATTCACGCGGCTTTGGGTATCGTTGTGCATCTGTGTTATTCCTTCAAATTACCGCTCCTTCATGCTCAGGTGTGGGAGCTGTTTCCATCTGCTTCATGCAGTTTACGATTCCATTGAGGTTCGCAATCACTTCAATAGAGTCGGAGTACAACTAGGCCATAGATGAGCCAAAAAGGACTACGACAGTTAAGCTACTCATTTTAGCCGCTAAGCGCAAATTGAGTGCGGTGTTTTTATCTAAGGTGATCGGTTTTTTGTGTGATCATCGTACGTAGCCAGCCTAATGCAGGGTCGTTTTCTCTATCTCGGTGCCAGAATAAAGTGTAAGCCATAGGTGGGAATTCTAACGGTAGTGGCAGCACGACCAAATCAAGCTGTTTGGCCGCAAGTTGCACAAAATGACTTGGCGCAGTAAAGATAAAGTCGGTGTATGAACATAAACTTGCGGCACTGTTAAAGTCGGGCACAGTGACGGCAATATCGCGGTCGGCGCCAATATCTGCAAGGCGATAATCTAGCAACCAACGGTCGTTGCCATCACAACGCACCTGTACATGGCGTAGGGCGAGATAGGCTTCCAGATTCCAAGGTTGTTTTAGCGCAGGGTGGTTTTTGCGAATAATGCACATTTGGTAATCACGATAAATTTCCAACTCGCAAATGTCATCGGGTGGTTGAAGAGTCAGCTTGGCATCGTTTATATCGATATCTTTTCCAGTTAAGCCTAAATCCAGTTCGCCGCGTTGAAGCATTTTAAATGTATTATCCGACCACGGGTGTGTGCTAATTGTCACGCCAGGTGCTTGTTGAAAAATCGCCGGTAAGAAATGGGGTAGAATGAGAGGGTAGACACTCTCTACCGCTGCTATTTGAAAACGGTATTCACTGCTTTGCGGAGAAAACTCTTCGGGTTGAGTCAGCACTTCTAACTGATTTATCAACAGATCCAGTTTCGGTTTAAGAAACAATGCGCGCGGCGTAGGTGTTAATCCATGTGAGTTTCGAGTGAAAAGAGGGTCATCAAATTGAATGCGCAGTTTAGCCAGTGATTTACTTACGGCGGATTGGCTTAAGCACAATCGGTGGGCCGCACGAGTAACGTTTAACTCTTCAATCAGCACTTTAAAGCAGACCAATAGATTTAAATCGATACGAGCCAGTTTTTCGACGTTCACAGTGAATTTCCTCTGAGGAATAATGCTCATGATTATACATCATTTCCATTCATATCATCAGATGATTAAGCTTTACCCAAAGTTCTTTATCCAATTCGGAGTGTTGTGTGTCTAGCCAGTTTTCTAATAGTAAAAAACAGATGGCGTTATTGACCCTTTTGGTTCTTTTCAGTCCTTTAGCGATTGATATTTATCTACCTGCTTTACCTCTTATTGCTTCCACTTTTCAGGTCGATAATGCGCTAGCACAAGACACGATCACTTGGTTCTTATTTGCTATGGGTGTTGGTCAGCTATTCGCAGGTCCCCTAGCAGATAAACTCGGACGTCGAACTGTTGCATTGGGCGGTATCACCATTTACGCGATGAGCGCTTTATTGGCGTGGAGTGCTCAAAATATTGAGTGGATGTTGGTTTCCCGACTGCTACAAGGCTTAGGTGCGTGTGCGACATCGGTAGCAGCCTTTGCAACAGTTCGCGATATCTTTGGCCCGGAAAAAAGCGGCAAAATGATCAGCTACCTTAACGGTGCGATTTGTTTCATTCCGGCTTTAGCTCCAATTCTAGGTAGCTGGTTAACTCAGCAATTTGACTGGCGTGCTAACTTTAGCTTTATGGCGGGTTTTGCTGTGGTGTCTGGATCATTGATGTTTTTCATGATGAAAGAGACTAACCCGTCAACAGAAAAGCAAGCCGTGTTTAAGCTTAGTCGGTATTGGGCAGTGCTTAGCACACCATCTTTTGTTTTCCATGCGTCATTATGCTTGATGGCGATGGCGGTTATTCTTGCTTACGTTACCTCAGCACCGTCGGTATTGATGACGGGGATGGGGCTGTCGATGAATGAATTCACTTTCTGGTTTGGTGTAAATGCGGTGATAAACATTGCGGCATGTATGCTGGCGCCTAAGTTTATGGAGCGCGTTGGAACTCACAACACCTTGGTCACCGGGATCTCAACTCTGGGTCTCGCAGGTGTGATCATGCTAGTGATGAATGGTCAGAATACCGCGCTTTCTTTCATGTTACCTATATTTATGTCTTCTGTAGGTTTTGCATTCATTCTGGGTGCAGCGGCAGGGAAAGCGTTAGAACCGTTTGGTGATAAGGCGGGCACGGCAGCTGCACTGCTTGGATTGTTCCAAATGAGTGGCTCTGGTTTGTTGGTGGGTACACTGCAACGCTTATCTCTGGATCCACAAACCTTGATCGCAATTCATATGTGGGTCCTATTACCTGCGTTGGTCGTTCTGTTTACAAAAGCAGGGAAGAACTGGCACTCGAGCTTTGCGAAAGCGTAAATCAGTGTAATTTAGTATTTTCCAATGTAAGTAAGGCGTGTATATTTGTCACTCAGACTTTTCCTGACACCATAACGGAACTCAAAAAGTAATGTCGTTAACCACGTATGAAATGGCTCGTATTCTAGAGCAAATGGAAGATTCACCAGAAAAGGTGATGTTTGGCAAGTTGCTTAATGAGCTGGGTAATCAAAGCTCCGAGCGTATTCGTAGTGCGGCGAAACAAGTACCTCTGCCAATTTTGCGTGATATCGTGTACCAATTTCAGCAAGTGATTGAGTCACGCAAAGATGAACAAGTCGAGCAGATGGCAAAAGACCTCGCTCAGCAAGGTATCTCAGCAGAAGAGCTACTGGCTTACTTGAATAAATAATAAAAAATCCCCGCATGACGCGGGGATTTTTTTAGCTCGTCATTTTCTTTTTCAGGATGTGGTCCAAAGACAGCGGTCCTGGCCCCCATACGATTACGATAAGAATCATCAATCCCCAAAGTTGGTGGTCATAAAAACCTTTCTCCCACAACAGTGGGTAAGAGATCACTGCGATGATGTTGAACACAAACAGCATTGCTGCCATCGGGCGGGTAATCAATCCCAGTGCCAAGAACACCGGTAGAACCAACTCCGCAGCCGTACCTAAATAAGCCGCCAATTCCCATGGCAAGATTGGCACTTGGTATTCCAGCTCAAATAAGTACAGCGTGCTATCCCAAGATGAGATTTTGATTAGTCCTGAATTGAAGAACACCCAGGCTACCCACAAGCGACAAAAGAGAAGTAGTAAAGGGACAAAGCCAGCTTGTAGGGTACTGATTAAATCGTCGTACCGATTCACTAAGTTTTTAACCGTATCCGTCATAGAGTGCTCCTTAGATTGATTGCAATGTAAAGCCGTCAACAATATCGAGTGCCATGATGCGATTGAGATGAGCGAGTAAAACTTCAGGTATTTCGCTCAAACTCTGCTTCTGCTCTAAACATTGCAGCAGTTGGAACACATCGGCATCGAGTGCGTGACACAAGGCTTCTCCATTGGCTTGAATCGAGATGACACCTTGCTGTAATTGGTTGATATTAAGTTGTTCGAATTGCCCAGTTTGAATCGCACTAAATAGATCGAATACTGCGTAATTGGAGTCAAAGCTGCGGCAGCCCTTTTTAAGGTGTAAGACTAAAGCGGGTTGTTGCTCTTCACTCACTTCGCCAAGTAACGCAAGCGGTTTTAATTCCGCTGCATTGGATTGCTCATACTGTGCTTGACGAGCTAGGTCGATATGCCACTCGAAGCGTGCGACTTCAGGGCTGTAAGGTGCTTGTGCGATCACCTGACTAAACTGCATGATGGTGTCTTGAAAGCCTTCGCCATAATGCACCACATTTCCTTCTTTTAATGGGTAAGAAAGAACATGCTGGCGAGCTATCTGTTCAAAGCATTCTTCACCAAGCAGCGCTTCAACCATCGGGTAGGTCGCGGACAACACTTCGCTTAAGCTGACGATAAAGTTATTGCGGTAAATTTGTATGCGTTCATCAGCGGTAAACTCATCACTGGCAATATCGCAGTCTTCACCGAGCGCTTGATAGTGCAGGGCTTTAGCAAACTGGCTTTGTAAGGTGGCTAGATTCATGATGCCTTCCTTGGTTCGCTTTGTTCACTTGGAAGTGTGCCTTGCAACAGCAGTTGCGATGCTTTCTGCGCTTCTCCTAATAAGACTTCTGGCGCGGGGATATCCAAATCCCATTCAATCAACGTATGACGTGGACCGTGTTTTTTTGTCCACTGCGCGAACAGTTGCCAAACTTCATCACTAACTGGGCGGCTATGGGTATCAATCCATATCTCACCTTTGTCGAGTTGTTTGATGGTAAAACCTGCCAAGTGAATCTCATCCACTTTGTCGGCTGGAATCGCATCTAGGTATGTGTCGCAATCAAAACCGTGGTTGAACGCCGAAACATAAACATTGTTTAGATCGAGCAATAAACGACAGTCAGTGCGCTTTTGCACTTCGGTAAGAAACTCCCATTCGCTGATGGTCGAATGTTGAAACTTCACATAACTAGATGGGTTCTCTATCAAGATCTCGCGTTGCAAATATTCCTGCACTTCATTCACGTTACGAGTGAACACGTTGAGCGCTTCTTCCGTATACGGAAGTGGAAGCAGGTCATTAAAGTAGTGACCGCCGTTTTCACTCCAACTTAAATGGTCAGAAACAAGAATTGGGTCGATTGAGTCAATCAGTGATTTAAGTTGCGCAAGATGCTTTTGACTAACACGTTCCACCGAACCTAGCGACAAACCAATACCGTGGCAGCTAATTTGATATTGCTCGCGAAGCGTTTGTAGCTGATGGCGCTCTGTTGCATTGGGTTGGAAATAGTTTTCACTGTGGATTTCTAACCAAGACAACTCAGGCTGGGATTGGCTAAAGTAATCGAGGTGAGGGGTTCTTAATCCAACTCCAACAAGGTCGTGGAAGGTGTGGTGTTTCATGTGAAACTCCTTTTCAAATCGTGCGGGAAGAGAAGGATGCGTCTTGGCTTTGCGTTGGTTGAGCGTCAACGCATCCTCACAATAGCTAGCGATAAAAGATTATGAAGAAGAAGTGCTACCGCCAGCGAGTTTGTCACAAAGACCTTTTGGTACGACTACGAATGCGTCTTTTTGGTTATCTTCTTTAGAAGTACCAGCGCATGAGCTGCTTTTTGTTGCACAGTCGTTTTTACCTGCTTTAGAAACGCCATAGCACTTTTCTTTTTCAGCAGCGACAGCTGGAGCTGCAGTTAGCATTGTGCCACCAAGAGCTAGAAGACCAGTAACAGCAGCAGTAACAGCTAGATTCGACTTTTTCATAATAAATTCCTCTGAATGATTTCCTTTACTTTAAGTTGGCAAGATGAATCGCCTGTTTTGGCGTTTTTGTTATCAACTTGCTTAACTTAAAAGATAGGAAACTGGCTAAAAAACTTTCAGAAAAATTTCTGAAGTAAATGGGTTTGTAGGGTCAAATAGATATAACTAATTGATGTATTGGGCAAAAAAACATCGATTTTTTTATCAAGTTTTGTCTAAACAGCACCCGGTTGTTTAGGTTATAATCGGTTTTTATGTATAAATAACCAGTAGCTCTCATCATGATGGATCCATCTCTATTACTCGACGGTTTGAACGATAAACAACGTGAAGCCGTTGCAGCACCTCTAGAAAACTTGCTCGTTCTTGCTGGCGCAGGAAGTGGTAAGACACGCGTTCTTGTTCACCGTATCGCTTGGCTGATGTCGGTCGAGCAAGCTTCTCCGTTTTCAATCATGTCGGTAACCTTTACCAATAAGGCGGCGGCAGAGATGCGTGGACGTATCGAAGAGCTAATGATGGGCAGTGCAGGCGGTATGTGGAATGGTACTTTCCACGGCATTTGTCACCGTATTCTGCGAGCACACTATCTTGATGCGAAGCTACCGGAAGATTTCCAAATCATTGACAGTGACGACCAGCAGCGTCTGCTAAAGCGTTTGATCAAAGCGCAAAACCTCGATGAGAAGCAATGGCCTGCACGCCAAGTGGCATGGTGGATTAACGGTAAGAAAGACGAAGGTCTGCGTCCGTCGCACATTGATGCGTACCATGATCCAGTAACCAAGACATATCTGCAGTTGTACACCGCTTACCAAGAAGCGTGTGATCGTGCTGGTTTAGTCGATTTTGCGGAAATCTTGCTGCGCGCACATGAGCTACTGCGTGATAACAAGTTCGTCCGTGAACACTACCAAGCACGCTTTAAGCATATCTTGGTGGACGAGTTCCAAGATACCAACAACATTCAATATGCTTGGCTACGTATGATGGCGGGTCCTGAGTGTCACGTGATGATCGTAGGTGATGACGACCAGTCGATTTATGGTTGGCGTGGTGCAAAAGTCGAGAATATTGAGAAGTTTACGCTCGAATTCCCAAGCGTAAATACCATTCGTCTTGAGCAAAACTACCGTTCAACCAAGACCATTCTGGAAGCATCTAACACCCTGATTGCGAATAACACCGAGCGTATGGGTAAAGAGTTGTGGACGGATGGCGTGGTCGGTGAGCCTATCTCGGTTTACAGCGCTTACAACGAATTAGATGAAGCCCGTTTTGCGGTGAACAAAATCAAAGAGTGGCAAGACAAGGGCGGTGCTCTGAATGACGCTGCGATGCTTTACCGTAACAACGCCCAGTCGCGTGTTCTGGAAGAAGCGTTAATTCAAGCCGGTCTGCCTTATCGTATCTATGGCGGCATGCGATTCTTCGAACGTCAGGAAATCAAAGATGCCTTGAGCTACATGCGTCTGATTGCCAACCGTAACGATGATGCGGCGTTTGAACGTGTGGTGAATACGCCAACGCGTGGTTTGGGCGATAAGACGCTTGAAACCATCCGTTTTGCGGCTCGTGATCGTGGTTGCACCATGTGGGAAGCGAGTGTGGCAATGTTGGACGAGAAGGTTCTTGCTGGTCGCGCTGCTGGTGCTCTGAGCCGTTTTATCGAGCTTGTCACCGCGCTAGAAGACGACACCTTAGAGATGCCGCTGCATCACCAAACTGACCATGTGATTAAATACTCGGGCTTGTTCGCGATGTACGAGCAAGAGAAGGGCGAAAAGTCTAAGGCACGTATTGAGAACTTGGAGGAATTGGTGACCGCAACTCGCCAATTCGAGAAACCAGAAGAAGCCGAAGACATGTCACTGCTGACGGCATTCCTAACCCACGCAGCACTAGAAGCGGGCGAAGGACAAGCGGACGAATTTGAAGATGCGGTTCAGCTCATGACATTACACAGTGCGAAAGGTCTAGAGTTCCCATTGGTGCTTATGGTCGGTGTGGAAGAAGGCATGTTCCCAAGCCAAATGTCGGCAGAAGAAGCAGGGCGCTTAGAAGAAGAACGCCGTCTGTGTTACGTAGGCATGACCCGTGCGATGCAGAAACTGTACATCACTTATGCTGAAATGCGTCGTTTGTACGGTCAGGATAAATACCATAAACCGTCTCGCTTTATCCGTGAACTGCCAGAAACTTGTTTAGATGAAGTACGAATGAAGGCGCAAGTTAGCCGTCCTTCAAGCAGTGGTCGATTTAGCCAAACTGTTGTGAAAGAGAGCTTTAATGAAACCGGCTTTACGCTAGGTTCTCGTGTGATGCATCCAAAGTTTGGTGAAGGCACCATCATCAACTTCGAAGGCAGTGGTCCACAGAGCCGTGTACAGATTGCCTTTAACGGTGAAGGCATCAAATGGTTGGTAACTGCTTACGCACGACTAGAGAAACTGTAAGGCTTGACCAAAACTCATACCAATCGTAGTAAATAACTGGTCATTCTAGCTTGTTAAAATACTCGATAACTGCGTTGCAATTTTTGATTGTAGAATAACTACTTATCGAAAAATTGCGCCTTGTTCTCAAGCATTTTCCCTACGCTATTTCTGATCGCTTATTTACTGTGATTGGTATCATCAACTTAAGAGCTGCTTCGGCGGCTCTTTTTGTTTGTGCAGTTTTGGTGTCGCTAACGTAGGAAAAAATGGAATGATAAATGGATTTCGAAAGCGCGATTTAACTATACCGTTTGAAGTGAAAGGTGGGCGTTGTGGGTGAATGTCTGCTTTCAGAAGAGCTGCTAAGAAAAACTTTAGGCAAAGAAAAACCCCGAGGGCTTGCGCCCATCGGGGTTATAGTCTTACTCGCAGCAATCCAGCTACTAAGAGTGCTCCATGCACCTAATCCATGATAGTGTGCTGAATCCGTCAGCTTAATCCTTACGTCGCCTTCCTAGCGGTGTCCTTAATGACCTTATCCTGGTCTGCTAACTATCCTCGTTAGCTCTCATCACTTGTTCCCTGAGCGGTGTCCCTGACATCATCCTGATGTTCAAATCCTTGCCTCGTCCAGAGGTGTCCATTTCCCGTCCTTAGTAGCAACCATCCTAGTCACTATTGATTCCGTTCAATGTCCAATTTTGCAATCCATGCCCGACTATTCATCCTGAATAACCGTTTCTTCTTCCTGAAGTTCACCAAGTCCGTGGTGTTTCCTGTTCCGTGTCAGCATCCTTCCGACAGGTTTAATATTACGTGTTTAACGATTTCCAACAACGGGCTAATCTCACATTTTTTAACTCTCTTAGCGTTCAAAAAAGATACATGAGTATTAAATTCAATGGCTTATGCTCTTTTCTGTACGGTTTTACCATTAAAAAAGAGAGGTTTGCTCAACCCTTTGTGAGAGATCTCGCACAAGGGGTCGAGCGAAAGACTCTTACTGCCCGATAGCGGCACCTTCACGTCTTGGATCCGCAGCGCCTTCAAGACCGTCTTTTGTTATTCGTATCGCATGCAGACCAGAGTTCAAATCCCGAACATCGGTTTTAAAGCCCATCTTCTCCAGAGCAGGCTGTAAGCCCTCTGCGGCGGTACCTTGCTCAATATCTAAGGTGCCAAAACGGTTCAGCAATCGTGGCTGATTAATCGCGCTTTGGATGTCCATATCCCATTGCGTGTGGGCGATAATGGCTTGTGCGACGTAACCAATAATGCGGCTGCCACCCGGTGAGCCAATTGCCATGTAAGGCTTGTCATCCTTCATCATAATGGTTGGTGCCATAGATGAACGTGGGCGTTTGCCCGGTTCTAATCGGTTTGCGATTGGCACACCATCTTGATGCGTGCGGAAAGAGAAATCGGTCAGTTCGTTATTGAGCAAGAAGCCGCGTACCATCAAGCGTGAGCCAAAGGCGTTCTCGATGGTTGTTGTCATTGAAACCACATTGCCTTGCTTATCGACGATATTGAAATGGCTGGTGGAAGGCAGCTCGATCGATTGGTCCATGCTTAAGTTCATGGCGTGCGACCAAGGAGGATTACCGGCTTCAGCCTTACTCAAGGCTTTACCGACTTGAATGAGCTCAGCACGTTGTTTGAGATAATCTTTATCAAGCAAGCCTTCGGTTGGCATTGGCACATAATCTTGGTCAGCCATGTATTTACCACGATCCGCGAACGCAAGGCGCGATGCATCGGCGATCACTTGCCATGATTTCGCGCTTTCGGCTCCCCAACCTTTAAGATCGTATTGCTCGGTGATCGCGAGAATCTGTCCAACCGTCAATGCGCCAGAGCTAGGTGGTCCCATGCCGCAGATATCATAGCTTTGGTAAGCCGCACAAACCGGTTCACGTTGCTTGATTTGGAACGCATCAAAGTCAGGTTGTGCCAATACGCCAGGATTGCCCGGTGCATTTTGTACGGTCTTGATGATGTCTGTGGCGATATCGCCTTGATAGAAAGCTTTTGCCCCTTGCTCTGCAATTGCCGTCAGAGTTTGCGCGTATTCAGGGTTCTTCAACAACGTGCCTTCGGCTTTTGGTGAGCCGTCTGGATTGAAGAAGTAAGCCTTAGTCGCAGGGAAGCGTGATAGGCGCTTAGCATCTTTCTCAATCAGACTCGCGAGGCGAGGACTGACTTCGAAACCTTGCTCAGCCAAGGTAATCACGGGTTGGATTATCTTCTTCCATTCCAACTTGCCGTATTTCTGGTGCGTGTCCCACAGCAGTTTCACTGTACCAGGAGTGGCAACGGAACGCCCACCGACAACCGCATCGTAAAATTGCAGTGGTTGTCCTTTGTCATCTAGGAAGAGTTTCGGCGTTGCGGCGAGCGGTGCGGTTTCGCGTCCATCATACGTAGTCAGTTTTTGTTTCTCACTGTCCCAATACACTAAGAAGGCGCCACCACCAATGCCTGATGATTGCGGTTCTACCAAGCCCAGCATCAGCTGCACGGCAACCATAGCATCAATAGCATTACCACCTTGGGCAATAACATCCGCACCAGCTTGGGTTGCAATTGGGTTAGCAGCGGTAACCATATAATCTTTCGCTTTGATCAATTGTTTTTGCTCGAAGCCAGTGCTGTGCTCCGGCGCAACCGCATCTGCTGCTTGGTTAGCAAAGACTGAGGTAGATAAGATTAGTGGGGAAGTAAGAAAAAGACCCGTGGTCACGAGTCGGTTGAACGTCCAATGCATGATGACTCTCCATGTTGCCAGTTTTGTGCTTTGAGCTTGGCAGTTATGGAGAGTCACGTCGAGTCAGCAATCTTAGAAATGTCGATTGTGCTACGCTTTTAAATCAGTACTTTATCCGATAAAAGTATTGATAGTTTGGTATAGAATACTGCCGCCCACTAGAGTAAATACCACGCCGCATAGACCGTCGATGTAGATACCCGCTTGTTGCAATTTACGCTGTAAGCGCTGTGTCGACAGCATCCATGCAAGGCTAGAGAACCAGAATAGCGACAAGCCAAACAGGATGACCAGTGCAATACCTTTGCCAGTAATCGACATACCTGCTGGGACTAAACTCGACATCAAACTGACAAAGAACACCAGGGCTTTTGGGTTAAGAATGTTGGTCGCAAACCCTTTAGCAAACGCTTGACGCTTATTGCTGATCACTAGGTTATTTTGCTTCTTAGGTTGATCCGTCAGTGGGTTTTGGATCATCGAGATCACGGCACGCAATGCGCCAATTCCCAAGTAGAGCAGGTAACTACCACCGAGCAGTTGTACCACGGAATACAGCACTGGGTGCTGGTGGACGACAAAACTCACACCTGTCAGGCTGAACAAAGAGTGCAGCAAAATACCGACGGACAATCCCAACGCAATGTACAAGCCAGTTTGACGACCATGACGCGTCGCATTTTGTACGACCAGCGCAAAGTCCGGACCTGGACTCATTAGGGCAATAAAGTGAATGCTGACGAGTGTCAGCAATATGGTGGATTCATTCATAACACATCTCAAATTTAACCAATGCGGCTATTGTCGTGGTAAGTCACCTGTGGCGCTTGTAAAAAACTGACAGCTTTCTCGGTAAATGAAATTAACGAGCCACTTGAGAAGGGGAAACGCCGTAGGTCTGTTTAAACGCTTTGCTGAAATGCGCTTGATCATAGAAACCGATTTGATGAGCGACGTCGGTACCACATTGACCAGCTTGCAGTAACTTCATGCCTTGTTCAAGGCGCAGGCGTGCGAACCATGCATAAGGCGTCATGCCAGTTTGCGCTTTAAAGTGGCGCTGGAACTGAGTTGGGCTCAGTTGGCACAGCTCTGAAAGTGAATCCAAACGCACCGCTTGGTCAAGGTTAGCCATTAGATAATCTTTTAACGTCCCAAGCGATTGGTTTCCTAGCGGCACCACTTTTTGTCGCTCAAGCGATCCGTAGCGATCAAAAAGTTGGTTAAATCCTTCAAAAGGAAGGCAATCTTTGGTGAGTTGGCTGAGGTTTTCACGACGAAGCAGCCCGTGTAAGTTACTAAGTTGTGAAAATATCTGCGGATCCGAGATGATCAGTTCGTTGAAGTGTATTATTTGACCGTTTTGCTTAAGATCAGCCAGATCGCTCAATAGATGAGGTTCGATCGCAAACACATTTACTTCGTAGCCACTCTCGAGCTTAGATTGCCCGTCGTGCAGCTCATCCGGCGGCATAATCACAATTTGCCCGTGACCAACTTGGTGGCTATTACCTTGGTATTGGAACTTCTGCGCACCATGCGTGATCAGGCCGAGATGAAAATCCAGATGGTAATGCCTTTGAAAAGCAAATTTCTGGTATTTCGCCTCTATTAGACTCAAGTTGTCATGGTCGGTTGCGTAGTACTGAATATGTTCCATTAAATAAAAAAGCTTGGTCACATTATGACCAAGCTTATCTGGCAATTTCTAACTTGTCTTGTAAAAAACGATCACTGTGGCTGAACGATTCGGCGTGAGCGACGGTTATTACGTAATCCATCAAAGCTAAACACGACTAGTGCTCCCCAAATAAAGACGAAAGTGATCGCTTTATCCATGGTAAAGGGTTCGCCATACATCAATACTGCAAGTAAAAACATTAAGCTTGGGCCTATATATTGGAAAAAGCCCAAAGTCGATAATTTGAGTCTTGTTGCTGCACCCGTAAAGCAGAGCAGTGGCAGGGTTGTTATAACCCCAGCCGCGATCAACAAACTATTTAACGTAAGTGGATTCGTAAGCATATTTGAGGTTGGTGTATCGGCAACAAAAAGCAAATAAACAGCGGCCACTGGCAGTAGAAGTAATGTCTCGATAAACAAGCCAGTTTTTGCATCGACACTGACTTTCTTTCTTAATAAGCCATAAAAGCCGAAGCTTATTGCTAACGCCATCGCAACAACAGGTACGGAGCCAAATACAATCAGTTGAACGAGTACGCCACAACCTGCCAATACAACCGCGAACCACTGTAATTTACGCAGTCGCTCACCAAGGAAGACCATCCCGAGTAAGACGTTGATCAGTGGGTTAATGTAATAACCTAAGCTGGCGTCGAGCATATGATTCGAGTTTACCGCCCAAATGAAAATCAACCAATTACCGCCAATTAGCATGGAACTTGCGATCAGGTAAGCGATTTTCGTTTTGTCTTTCGCGATGTGGTAAGCCGAGCGCCAGTGACGGCCAAAATGGAGGAGTGCAGCAAGCAAAAAGAAAGACCATATCACTCGGTGGCTTAGAATTTCCAAAGGAGATACTTGTGCGATGGACTTAAAGTACATCGGCGCAATGCCCCACATGGTATACGCACCAATCGCTAGCAAGATACCTTGCCGCGCGCGTTGTTGTTCGTCTTCTGGTGTCATGAAGTGTCACCTAATTGTGTGTTTTATAGAGCAGAAAATCAGTATACGAGTCGTGATGCGAAACACCTAACAATTTGCGGTTTTATTCACCATGAAACCCCATTACAATGTGCCCTCACTTTGTGTGCCAGTGGTATGCATAAGCACCTCTTTTTTAAGACCCAATCTGAGACTTTTCATGACCTCGACCTTGTTAGCCGAACAATCTGATTCGCCTGTAACGCCTCAACGTGTGTTGGAGGATGTGTTTGGTTACCAAGAGTTCCGTGATGGTCAGCAGTTGGTGATTGATGCCGCGGTAGAAGGTCGCGACAGCTTAGTTATCCTGCCTACTGGTGGCGGTAAGTCGCTGTGTTATCAAATTCCTGCTTTGGTTCGCTCTGGCATTACTTTGGTGATCTCTCCACTTATCTCGCTGATGAAGGACCAAGTGGACCAGCTTAAAGCCAACGGTGTAGCGGCTGAGTGCATTAACTCGACCATGCCTCGTGAAGAGCTGCTCAGCGTGTATAACCGTATGCACACAGGTCATCTTAAGTTGGTGTACGTCTCGCCAGAGCGCGTATTGATGCGTGACTTCATTGAGCGTTTGGAAAACTTGCCGCTATCGATGATTGCTGTCGATGAAGCGCACTGTATTTCCCAATGGGGACACGATTTTCGTCCAGAATACGCCGCGCTTGGTCAGCTTAAGCAGCAGTTTTCCCATGTGCCATTTATGGCGCTGACGGCGACCGCAGATGACGCAACGCGCCGAGATATTCTTGAGCGTCTGCAACTGAATAATCCAGAGGTTTACCTAGGCAGCTTCGACCGTCCTAACATCCGCTACAACTTAGTTGAGAAGCACAAACCGGTTTCGCAAATCGTTCGTTATCTTGAAACCCAAAAGGGTAATTGCGGCATCATCTATTGTGGTAGCCGTAAGAAAGTTGAGATGGTGACAGAGAAGCTATGCAACAACCACATTCGTGCTGCTGGTTATCACGCAGGTATGGATGCCGATGAGCGCGCTTATGTTCAAGAAGCTTTCCAACGTGATGACATCCAAATTGTCGTGGCGACCGTGGCATTCGGTATGGGCATCAACAAACCAAACGTTCGGTTTGTGGTTCACTTTGATATCCCGCGTAACATTGAATCCTACTATCAGGAAACCGGTCGTGCAGGGCGTGATGGTTTACCTGCGGAAGCGATGATGTTGTATGACCCAGCGGACATCAGTTGGCTGCGCCGTATGTTGGATGAGAAAGACGATGGTCCACAGAAGCAGGTGGAAACCCACAAACTGAATGCGATGAGTGCCTTTGCTGAGGCGCAGACTTGTCGTCGTCAGGTGCTATTAAATTACTTTGGTGAGTATCGTGAGAAGCCATGTGGCAACTGCGATATTTGCTTAGATCCACCGAAACACTTTGATGCCACGGAAGAAGCGCGTAAGGCGTTATCTTGTGTCTATCGCGTTAATCAAAGCTTTGGTATGGGTTACGTGGTAGAAGTGCTACGTGGCATGCAAAACATTCGTGTACGTGAAAACGGCCACGATAAGATTTCTACCTACGCGATAGGTCGCGATCATAGCCACGATTACTGGGTGAGTATCTTCCGTCAGTTAATCCACAAAGGGCTGTTGTTTCAAAACATCACGCGTAACTCAACGCTGCAACTTACCGAAGAGGCGCGTCCGCTGCTGCGTGGCGATGTGACTCTGGAGTTAGCGGTTCCGCGTTTAGACACCGCAGCACGTGCGGCTAAATCAGATAAACTGACCAGCAAGAACTACGACAAAAAGCTGTTTGCTAAGTTACGTAAGCTGCGTAAGTCGATTGCTGATGAAGATGGTTTGCCACCATACGTGGTCTTCAGTGACGCAACTTTGATTGATATGGCGGAAATTCTGCCAACGTCTTACGGCGAAATGCTGGCAGTCAGCGGCGTTGGTCAGCGCAAACTGGAGAAGTACGCCGACCCATTCCTCGATTTGATTCAAGAACACATTACTCACCACGGATAAGGAACCAGATGCAAAAGGAATTTGGCTTAGCGGACTATATGGCACAAGAAGGGCGCTTAATCATTACTGCGCCGAGCTTTGACCTTGATAGCTTTCCTGCCTTAGGTGAGCGTTTAGTCGGACTGCTTTCTGCTACTGTGGTGGAAAAGCAATGGGATGCAGACATTCACTCTTGGCTGATTGACTTTGAAGGTTGCCGACTGTTTATGAAGGCAGAGCATTACAGCGAAGCGATTTGGTTTGAAGCGTTAGCGATTGAAGAGAGCAGGGAAGAGTTGGATTATCTTGCAGGGTTGTTCCAACGCGGCTTCTAAAAATAGAGTTTTTCTTGAAAGGGTGTTTCACATGAAACACCCTTTTTTATGCTTAAACGTTTGCGTCAAACAGACGACTTGCGGCGAAAAGTGGTTAATGTATAATCGCCCACCGCTTCGCTCAGAATGAGCCAAGCCAGTTTATTTTTCATTTTACATTGTTGGTAAGAGCCACTTTATTCAGTGACTCGATTTGGGTTCCCTCACCCCCAAACCAAACTAAAAAGGTATCGCATGAGTAACTTTACCCCTGCGCAGCAGCGCAACGCCCTTATCTATCTGGTTCTATTCCACCTAGTCATTATTGCATCTAGCAATTACCTAGTTCAGCTACCGTTTACTATTTTCGGTTTCCATACCACTTGGGGCGCATTCACTTTCCCATTTATATTCCTAGCGACTGACTTAACTGTGCGTATTTTCGGTGCTCAGTTGGCGCGTAAGATTATCTTCTTAGTGATGTTGCCTGCTTTGGCAGTGTCTTACTTCTTATCGGTGGTGTTCTTCGAAGGTCAATTCCAAGGTTTTGGTCACTTAGGGGAATTTAACTTATTCGTTGCTCGTATCGCGATTGCTAGCTTCATGGCGTACCTACTTGGTCAGATCATGGATGTGCATGTGTTCAACCGCCTACGCCAAATGAAGCAATGGTGGGTGGCACCAACGTGTTCAACGCTTTTCGGTAATGCACTTGATACCATCGCTTTCTTCGCCATTGCGTTCTACCAAAGTCCAGATCCATTCATGGCGGAGCATTGGACGGAAATCGCGCTGGTGGATTACGGCTTCAAACTGATTATTAGTCTTGGTTTGTTCGTTCCTATGTACGGCGTATTACTGAATTACCTCATCAAGAAGCTGACTGCGGTGAACCCTGACTTTAAGGTGACGACAAGCGTTCAGTCTTAATATCAGTGGGAACCCCGAAAGCCGCTTGCTCAAATCAAGCGGCTTTTTTGTGCCTGTTTACTTGGGTTTAGAGCGTTTTGTACAGCGTAGGGAGTAATTAGATCATGGGTGTCCAAAAGCTCCCTAAGCTGTACGAAGGTAAAAATGAGCAATAAAAAGGTCCCGAGTGAGACCTTTTAATCGAAGATACGGAACGTAGAGGAAGCTCGCTGGTGAAATGGCTAACAGAGCATCTTCTCAATCAAAATGGCTTTTTGCGCATCGAAGGCGCCAAGTTGCAGGCCGTTATCCCAGCTGATGCTTTGATTGAACATCGCCAACATCAAACCGACACTGCGTTGATTGGCGTCCTGCCAGCAATCAGACTCGCTGTACTCTCCATCATTTATCGCGTTGCCATTAACGAGAATGGGCTCGAAACGCCATTTTTCTCCGACACGGTAGTAGCCTTTGCTGGTTAAGGTCTGGTTGGATTGAATCGTTAGATTGTGCTCGATGCCCGGTTCACCTGTTAGTTCAAATACAAACCTTAGCTGGTGGTCGTCACATTGCAGCTCAACGATCAGTTGGCCGTTTTCCTCAACCAGTGTTGATTGAGAGTAGTCTCCGAAGCAATGCAGCAACCAAGAAATAGGGTGGCTAGCTGTCTCAAGAAACCACTCTTTGAGCGTGAAGGTGCCTGGTAGATTAACTTGGGTGACTAGATTGACCACACAAGGTTGGGTTTGCGAGGCGAGCCACTTCTCTATCGTCTTGGCGGTATTAAGCTGAGCAAAGGCGTAATTAACCAATAGGTTGGAGTTCGGTTGCTGCCAGTGAGTGATGTCGGAATTCAATCCCACCAATGGCTTTTCACAAATTAGCTTGGTTGAACCTAACTTCTTAATTATCTCTGCATGAGTATGCGCAGGTGTCGCGATTGTCACTACATCAAGTTGCTTGAGTGCGCTGATGTTCGTTTCTGCCTTTGGGATTGCTTCTTCACTGCACGCTTGCTGAAGCGGTTCTATTTGGTTGGCGCATAACGTTGTGACCGATACACCATTGTTTCGATAGTGGGGAATGTGCGTGCGTCCCCAGTTGATTCCTATGATGCCGGCTTGCTGGATTTGCTCTGGTTTGTTGAAACGTTCACTCAATGGCGGCAAGGCAATTCGTTCATCGGTTAGACGTTGGTCATGGTGATAGTCATTGCTTGGCAGCACTTGCCATGGCTTGTTGTAATGCTGTTTGAGTGCACAAACGAGTTCGTAGAAATTCCACTTATCCTTTAAGTTGCTATCAAGATGGTATAAACCGGCTTCGTTCCGCTCAATAAGCTGCAAAAAGGCGAGTGCAGTATCGTCCATATGAGAAGTCGCGGGATACCAAGCTGTGCTAGCGGTAATAACGCCGTACTCTTCATGTTGGCGGTCGAGATGCGCCAACATGTTATTGCCTTCTGCTTGGTGATGGAGCTGCCAACCAATTCGAGCAACCATCGCATCTGGATTTGCTTGCCAGATTGCATCTTCACAACGAACTTTGTATTTGCCGTAATCATCTTGGGTGTTTCTTTCTTCAAAGATGCCATAAGGCCCGTTTTTTGTGGCATCAAATACCATTGCTGTGCTGACAAAGAGGTAAGGAATATTATGGCGTTTGCAGTGCTCACCAAGCCACGCTGCCCACGCTTCACTCCCCATCGCCATATGGCACACCGCATCAATGTGGTGCTGCTGCCAAAATTGCTCACTTTGCTGTAGATCATCCGGCGGGATTTGATGGTGATTCCATTCCAATACATTCCAGCCGCGAAGTTGGAACTGATGAGCAACTATAGGGGCGAGAGTGCCAGTTAAGCCAGTCATTAAAACGGTTTTCATTATGGTGCATCTTGGTTGGCTAAATCGTGTTTATCAATAAAGCATGGCTGTTTTTCGATGTAGAGCGGAGAAGCTGAGATTTTTGCTGGGCAGCACGTTTTGTAGGGGAAATAGAAGCAAAAAAGCCCAAGCGAACGCCTGGGCTTTAGTATTGTAAGGCAGTGATATTCGCTTATTTTGCTACGATATTTAATGGCCAGCCGATGTCTGTCTGACGGTTGGATTCAATTTCCAACTCAGCCGCAGTCAGTGGGTTTTTCTCTAGCCATTGCGCATCAATGTGTAACGTTAGATTGTCGCCTTCAACCGTTAGAGTCACATTTGGCTCTAGATCAGGATTGCGACGATGGCTGAGCAGAACCGCAAGACGCAACAATCTCAATACTCGTTTTGCACTCGAGCCTGATAATGCATGCTGCTCAGGTAAAGAAGTGAGTTGTTCGCGATAGCGACGAGCCACTTCACCAATAAAGAACTTCTGCGCGCGCGTGTAACCAGGCAGATCCAAATTCTGCAGCAAGTAAGCACTATGCTCTCCGCCTTTTTTGAAATCGATAGTTAAACCAATTTCATGCAGTTTTGCGGCGGTCTCGAGTAATATCTTGCCCTGAGGCTCTGTAATCCACTCATCGCCCCCAGCTTGCTGTAAAAGCGTGTGTGCCAGAGTAGCGACTTGTTCGCCGTATTGGTGATCGAGCTGATAGCGATTTTGTACGCTAGCGATAGTGCGGGCACGAATGTCTTCTTGACGAAGCTCTTCAACCATCTCATACACTAAGCCTTCGCGTAGTGCGCCGCCAGCGAGTGTCATAGCATCGATTTCAAGCAATTCAAAAACGGCAATCAAAATAGAGAGGCCACTAGGGAACACTAATGCCCGCTCAAGTGTTAAGCCTTCAATATCGAGCTCTTCTAAATGGTCGGCCAACATGGCTTGCTTCTGTAGACGCTTGAGTTTGGAGTGAGTGATTACTTCGTCCATGCCTTGCGCCAGCATTATCTCTTGCAATGCCTGAACAGTGCCTGATGCACCAACACACACATCCCAACCAATTTCTGTATAACGTTCTAAAATCGGCTGAATGGTCTGTTTCGCTCCTTCAATTGCCGCGTCAAAGTTACGAGCATTCAATTGGCGATCTTTAAAGAAGTTTTCAAGCCAAGTCACGCAGCCCATTTTTAAGCTGGTCAGTGCTTTGGCTTCGAAACCTTCACCGATAATCAGTTCGGTACTTGCTCCACCGATATCGACTACAAGGCGACGACCACTACCGCCAGAGGTGTGAGCGACACCTTTATAGATAGTGGCAGCTTCTTCTTCACCAGTAATCACTTCGATAGGCTGGCCTAGAATTTGGTTAGCCTTTTCTAAAAACACATCTACATTGGTCGCGGTACGTAATGTTGCTGTACCGACGATGCGAATGTTTTGTTTAGGAATGTCCTGCAAGCGTTCCGCAAATAGACTTAAGCAGTCCCATCCTCGCTGCATAGCTTCCATACTAAGAGAATTATGTTCATCTAAGCCCGCTGCTAGACGAACTTTGCGCTTAATTTTAGCCATTGTTTGAACGCTGCCATCGATGTGACGCACAACGAGCATGTGAAAACTGTTCGACCCGAGGTCGATGGCGGCATATAGCGGTGATGATCCTGCTTGACTCATAAAACGAACTCAGTTTCCTATTACGATTGTTTTGGTGCCGATTGACGCGGTTGGCGTGGACGACGTCCCTGCGGCTTACGGTTACCAGAACCAGAGCGGGTACCGCCAGTATTCGTGCGGCGCTGTTGGTTGCGTGGTGCACGCATACGAATCGGAGCCGGTAGATCTTGAATCAGTGCCGACGAATCGTACTCTGAAACTGGGATTGTGTGCTCAATGTATTCTTCGATTGCTGGTAGGTTAACCGCGTACTCTTCACAAGCAAAACTGATCGAATGACCGCTCGCACCAGCGCGACCAGTACGGCCAATACGGTGAACATAATCTTCACAGTCGTCAGGAAGGTCGTAGTTGAAAACGTGCGTTACCTGAGGAATATGCAGGCCACGCGCTGCAACGTCAGTTGCAACTAAGATGTCGACATCACCTTTGGTGAATTGCTCAAGAATCTTCTCACGCTTCTTCTGCGGTACATCGCCAGTAAGAAGGCCTACACGATGTCCATCGGCAGCCAAATGACCCCAAACCGATTCACACTTATGCTTGGTATTGGCAAAAATGATAGCGCGATCTGGCCACTCTTCTTCAATTAGTGTTTGAAGCAGCGCCATTTTGTCTTCATTCGAAGGATAGAAAAGCTCTTCCTGGATACGGTGGCCAGTTTTTTGTTCTGGTTCGACAACGACATGCTCAGGAGTATTCATGTGTTCGAATGCCAGTTCTTGAACGCGGTAAGACAGCGTTGCTGAGAACAGCATGTTCAAACGCTCTTTTGGCTCAGGCATACGACGGAACAAGAAGCGAATGTCTTTAATAAAGCCAAGATCGAACATGCGGTCGGCTTCGTCCAGAACAACAGCTTGAATGTTGTTGAGGTTAAATACGCGCTGTTTGTAGAAATCGATGATACGGCCTGTTGTTCCGATCAGAATATCTACGCCGTCTTGCAGTTTCGCAAGTTGCTTGTCGTAGCTTTCACCACCGTAAGCTAGAGCGGTTTTTAGACCTGTGCTTTCAGTTAATGATTCTGCATCATTGTAAATCTGAATAGCGAGCTCACGTGTAGGCGCCATAATAATTGCGCGTGGCTGTGTAGGCTTACGACCTTCATGTTCCGGAGTCGTCAGAAGGTGGTTGAACGTAGCAGTAAGAAACGCGAGCGTTTTACCAGTACCCGTTTGGGCCTGGCCTGCGATGTCTTGGCCGGTGAGCAGGACCGGCAACGCCAAGGCTTGGATAGGGGTACAAAATTCGAACCCTTTTTTGTCCAATCCTTCAATAACTTGGGGCTTTAAGCCCAAATCGGCGAACTTTTGCTCTGTGATATGCGTCTTTTTCATGGCTATAGAATATCAGCTAAAGCTTGCAATACGAAAGTAAATACATTCCAATAGGGCATCTAATTACTGGTTATCATCCAACCAGTTTCGAAAAACACATTGGAGTGGAAGATGAGTGATAAGATTTTGCAGCTAACTGATGACGGTTTTGAAAACGATGTAATCAACGCTGCAGGCCCGGTTCTAGTGGATTTTTGGGCAGAATGGTGTGGTCCTTGTAAAATGATCGCTCCTATTTTGGACGAAATCGCAGACGAGTACGAAGGCAAACTCACTATCGGTAAACTAAACATCGACCATAACGCAGGTACACCACCTAAGTTTGGTATTCGCGGCATTCCAACGCTATTACTATTTAAAGATGGTAACGTAGCGGCAACGAAAGTAGGTGCTCTGTCTAAAACTCAACTAAAAGAGTTCCTAGACGCAAACTTATAATCACCAAGTGATTACAGATAAAACCGTGCAAAGTTACAATGCACGGTTTTGTTTTTCTAACTCTGGACTAGAATACTAATTAGTGCTAACTTATCGCGCGTTAATTGAACAAATTTCTCTTCTTGGTCGATCCTGAGACCAAATCCATCTTAACTAGAAAACAGATCTTATTTTGACTAAACAAGAATCCACCACCATGAACCTTACCGAACTGAAGAACAGACCTGTGTCTGACCTTGTAAAACTGGGCGAAAGCTTAGGATTAGAGAACCTAGCTCGCTTAAGAAAACAAGACATCATCTTCGCGATTTTAAAAGCGCACGCTAAAGGCGGCGAAGACATCTTTGGCGATGGGGTTCTGGAAATTCTGCAAGACGGCTTTGGTTTCCTACGCAGTGCAGATAGTTCATACCTTGCGGGTCCGGACGATATCTACGTATCACCAAGTCAGATTCGTCGCTTTAACCTACGTACTGGTGACTCTATCGCTGGCAAAATTCGTCCACCAAAAGACGGTGAACGTTACTTTGCCCTTCTAAAAGTCAATACCGTTAACGACGATAAACCAGACAACGCCCGTAACAAGATCCTATTTGAAAACCTTACCCCTCTACATGCGAATGAGCGCATGGTTATGGAGCGTGGTAACGGTTCAACAGAAGACATTACAGCACGTGTTTTAGACTTGGCATCGCCAATCGGTAAAGGTCAACGTGGTCTGATTGTTGCTCCGCCTAAAGCGGGTAAAACAATGCTTCTGCAAAACATCGCGCAAAGCATCGCGTACAACCACCCAGAGTGTGAGTTGATGGTTCTTCTTATCGACGAACGTCCAGAAGAAGTAACCGAGATGCAACGCCTAGTTAAAGGTGAAGTGGTTGCGTCGACTTTCGATGAGCCAGCATCTCGTCACGTACAAGTAGCGGAAATGGTGATCGAGAAGGCAAAACGTCTTGTTGAACATAAGAAAGACGTGGTTATCTTGCTTGACTCTATCACTCGCCTAGCTCGTGCTTACAACACCGTAGTGCCTTCATCAGGTAAAGTACTAACAGGTGGTGTGGATGCAAACGCATTACATCGTCCTAAGCGTTTCTTCGGTGCTGCACGTAACGTAGAAGAAGGCGGCAGCCTAACTATCATCGCAACGGCACTAGTAGATACTGGTTCTAAAATGGATGAAGTTATCTACGAAGAGTTCAAGGGTACAGGTAACATGGAACTGCACTTGAACCGTAAGATTGCTGAGAAGCGTGTATTCCCTGCGATTGACTTCAACCGCTCAGGTACACGTCGAGAAGAGCTACTGACGAAGACTGACGAACTACAGAAGATGTGGATTCTGCGTAAGATTGTTCACCCAATGGGCGAAATCGACGCAATGGAATTCCTAATCGACAAGCTAGCGATGACGAAGACCAACGATGAGTTCTTCGATGCGATGCGTCGTCAATAGTCTCAAATAGTCATTCTGCGAAAAGCCACCGTATATCGGTGGCTTTTTTATTGCTTTCTCCCGATAGAAGTATCAGAATGAAGGAAATGTTATCGGGAGGTTAACATGCAACAAGGAATGTTGTCGTCATTACTCCTGAGCTTGTCACTTATCACTCTACCTGCGACATTATCTGCCAAGGAAATGCATGAGTCTGTAGTAGAGCAGTGGCTTCAGGATACTCAAATACAGACTAAAGTCTCTGAACTGCTTGATTACGCTGTCAGAGATGAAGTCGACTCGCTTAAATTCGCCCTTGATAGACTTGCTTTGCCTCAACAAGAGGTGGTGCGCTTTCAATTATTGGAAAAGCTTGAAAAGCAAGATGTGATTCTCACGCCTCGAATGGCTCTGTTTGTTGAGTCCCAGATCCGTATGACCCCGACTTATCAAGTGTTAGAGCGAGGTGATGGGTATGAATTTAGTGTACCCGCTTTTAACTTTCCCGTTATTGCGAGTCGCTTGATTAAGCGTTGGAAACAAGACCAAAGTACCTTGGACTTTGTCTTACAAGCTGAACGAAGAGAGCTTAACTTAAAGCAATGGCTTACAGGGCCATCTCAACAAGCTCAAGCACGTGAAGCGCTTTTGATTCGAGAGTTAGACAGCTTATCACCCAACGCGCTTGCTGCATTAGCGGCCCAGTTAACCAAAGCAAATGTGACCAGTTGGTTACCCTCGACGGCCGTGATAGTCAGGTTGGCACAAGTTAGTCAGGATGAGGAAGTGTACAACTTACTCTGGCGGATGAAAGCCGATTACAACAGCCAGTCCGAACTTGAGCGTTTAGCTGCGGTTGGAGACGTTTTTTCCATTCAGCAATTGATGAATGCCACAGTTAACCCATCACTCAAGCCAGAAGCTATTAGTCTACTTACAAAATCTAACCCTCTATCTCCGCAAGTAAAGCAGTTTCTAGTTAGAAAAATGGCGTTATCAGAAGAAGCAACCATGGTTGCTCGAGAGCTTGCTCAACAAGGGCATCAAACCTGGTTGGAAGAGTTAGTATCTTCGAACCATCAGATAAAGACTCGGCAGATTGAACAAGTATTAAAGTAATCTTGCTCACATACCCACACAAAATAGGAGGATCTTAGCGTCCTCCTATTTGTTATACTGCGGACAGTTTAATCAGCCAGCATGAAGGCCTATGAGTTTTAAGGATTTACGCGAATTTATCGACCACCTAGAACAGAAAGGTCGACTTAAACGCATCACTCACCCTGTCGATCCCGCTTATGAAATGACAGAAATCAGCGACCGCACCTTGCGTGCTGGTGGACCTGCGCTGTTGTTTGAGAACCCAATCGGCTACGACGTACCTGTTTTGACTAACCTGTTTGGTACACCAGAGCGTGTCGCAATCGGCATGGGACGTGAAGACGTTAAAGAATTAAGAGAAGTCGGTAAGCTGCTGGCTTATTTAAAAGAACCTGAGCCACCAAAAGGCTTCAAAGACGCTTTAGAAAAACTGCCTGTGTTCAAACAAGTATTGAACATGCCGGCTAAGCGTTTACGTAAAGCACCATGCCAAGACATTGTTTGGCAAGGTGATGAAGTCGACTTGGATAAAATTCCGGTAATGAGCTGCTGGGCTGAAGATGTAGCGCCGCTGCTTACTTGGGGCTTAACCGTAACCAAAGGTCCAATTAAGAAACGTCAGAACCTAGGCATTTACCGTCAGCAGAAAATTGCCAAGAACAAAATCATCATGCGTTGGTTAGCCCATCGTGGTGGTGCGCTTGATCTGCGCGATTGGATGGAAACCAACCCAGGTAAACCTTTCCCAGTTTCGGTCGCGTTTGGTGCAGACCCAGCAACCATTCTTGGCGCAGTAACACCAGTGCCAGATACGCTATCGGAATACGCATTTGCAGGTTTGCTACGTGGAAGCAAAACGGAAGTCGTGAAGTCAGTCAGCAACGATTTGGAAGTGCCAGCGAGCGCGGAAATCGTGATGGAAGGCTATATCGACCCGAACGAGTTTGCTGATGAAGGTCCTTACGGTGACCACACTGGCTACTATAACGAAAAAGAAAAGCACCACGTATTTACTATTACGCACATTACTATGCATAAAGACCCTATTTATCACAGCACCTACACAGGTCGTCCGCCAGATGAACCAGCTGTATTGGGTGTGGCATTAAACGAAGTGTTTGTGCCTATTCTGCAAAAGCAATTCCCAGAGATTGAAGACTTCTATCTACCGCCAGAAGGTTGTTCGTACCGAATGGCCGTCGTCACCATGAAGAAGCAGTACCCAGGACATGCCAAGCGCGTAATGATGGGCGTGTGGTCTTTCTTACGTCAATTCATGTATACCAAGTTTGTTATTGTGTGCGATGAATCGGTAAACGCACGAGATTGGAATGATGTCGTTAAAGCCATGTCAGAGCATATGGACCCTGTACATGATACTTTGATGATAGATAACACGCCAATCGACTCGCTCGACTTTGCTTCACCTGTGGTTGGGCTTGGCTCCAAAATGGGCTTAGATGCGACCATTAAATGGGATGCCGAGCTGGCGACGCGAACCGAGGTCACTGAGCGAGACAGCAAAGCGATTACCGAAGCAGAACTGAATGAGTTGAAACAGCAACGCCCTGAGATTGTTGACGTCTATCTTCCAGTTACAGCAAACAACCAATTTGCTGTCGTGACTATGAAGAAAGACCAAGCCGGTCAATCTCAAGCATTGATGGAATACTTGTGGGACTTCTTTGCTCAGTACACGGATAACAAATTCATTATTTTGTGCGACGATGACGTCAACGCACGAGATTGGAATGACATCATTTGGGCGGTGACAACTCGAATGGACCCAGATAGAGACACGATTCAAGTGCTTGGTAAGACTGAGAGTTCATCCAAATTAGGACTGGATGCGACCAACAAGTTCGAATCTGAAGTCACGCGCGAGTGGGGCACGCCTATCAAAAAAGATCCTAAACTTGTGGCTAAAGTCGATGAGATTTGGGACCAGTTAGGTATTCTATGAGTCATCAAGTCCACCTTCTACCAATGGACGTTACGTTCCAAGTAAAAGAAGGGGAGACGGTGTTGGAAGCTGCGCTCAACAACAATATTCGCTTCCCGCACCGTTGCCAAGTTGGCGCTTGCGCCATGTGCATGTGTAAAAAGCTAACGGGCGAGGTGAGCTATCACCTCGAACCGATGCTAACCGAAAAAGAGCAACAGCAAGGCTGGATATTCCCTTGCCAAGCCTATACAGAAAGTAATTTAGTGCTTACTTTTGACGAGTAAGCGAGAGGAACACCATGACCATCCAATGTAAAGTAAAGTCTATTCAGCCGTTAGCTTGTAATACTTACCAAATCCTTCTTCATCCAGAATCACCAGTGCCTTTTAAAGCGGGTCAGTACCTAATGGTGGTGATGGGTGAAAAAGACAAACGTCCTTTCTCTATCGCAAGCAGCCCTTGTCGTCATGAAGGTGAACTTGAACTGCACATCGGTGCGGCGGAACACAACGCTTATGCACAAGAAGTTGTCGAAGCAATGCAAGCGGCGCTTGAAACTGATGGTCAGATTGAAATTGATGCGCCACATGGCGATGCTTGGGTTCAAGAAGAAAGCGAACGCCCATTATTATTAATTGCTGGTGGTACAGGCTTCAGTTACGTTCGCTCGATTCTGGATCACTGCGTAGCGCAGAATAAAACCAATCCTATCTATTTATATTGGGGGGCGCGCGATAACTGCCAGCTTTATGCTAAAGACGAACTGGTCGAGATTGCCGACAAGTTTGCCAATGTTCACTTTGTGCCAGTAGTAGAAGAAGCTCCTGCAGACTGGCAAGGTAAAGTTGGTAACGTGCTACAAGCTGTAGCTGAAGATTTCGAAAGCTTAGAAAACTACGATATCTATATTGCAGGTCGTTTTGAAATGGCTGGCGCAGCACGTGAACAGTTCACTCAGAACAAGAAAGCGAAGAGCGAACGTATGTTCGCAGACGCGTACGCATTCATTTAAATACGGCTTTTAAGGCAGAAAAAGAGGGTTTTTTACCCTCTTTTTTGCTTTTTTGATGAAATAGTCATCGAACAGTCATTTTTTTCCATTTTTTTTCAAAAAAGGGTTGCGAACGGATCTGAGTTCCCTATAATGCGCATCCACCGACACGGCAGACGCGATAAGGCTTCAGCAGGGTCGGAGAGGTGAAAGCTTCTACGAAAAATAAAATTGAAAAAGTGTTTGACACTGTCAATTAAATCGCTAGAATGCACCTCCGCTTTGAGAGAAAAACTTCTCGCAAAGCAAGCTCTTTAACAATATAGACCTATCAATCTGTGTGGGCACTCGTTGATGATAATCCAAATAGTTTCTTCGGA
>NZ_JAWOVO010000033.1:0-33782 GCF_033339955.1 Vibrio sp. 1731
TGTTTTACCGTGGTCAACGTGGCCGATAGTACCAACGTTAACGTGCGGTTTCGTACGTTCAAATTTTTCTTTAGACACGATCGTGTTCCTTCCTAGTTATGATTCGTCGTGATCATTATTGATCGACGACGCGCCAGAAATTGTTATTTTATGCGCCAACGCCCGTTAGCGCAATATTTGGACGCCCTGATCTCGCAAAAAGTCGTAAACTTTTTGCAGTTCAATCGTCAATTAGTAACCACGCTCTGCAATAATTTTATCTGCGAAGTTTTTCGGCACTTCAGCGTACTCGTGAAACTCCATAGAGTAAGACGCACGGCCTTGAGTTGCAGAACGTAGATCAGTTGCGTAACCGAACATTTCGGATAGTGGTACTTGAGCACGGATGATCTTAAGACCAGCCACACCTTCGTCCATGCCTTCAATGATACCGCGACGACGGTTTAGGTCACCAACAACGTCACCCATCCAGTCTTCCGGAGTGGTTACTTCGACATTCATCATAGGTTCTAGAATCACAGGTTGTGCTTCTAGTGCACCTTTCTTGAATGCCATCGAGCCAGCGATCTTAAACGCCATCTCGCTTGAGTCTACATCGTGGTAAGAACCATCAAATAGTGTAGCTTTAATATCTAGTACAGGGTAACCCGCTAGAACACCACTATTCATTTGCTCTTCGATACCTTTCGATACCGAGCTGATGTATTCCTTAGGAATCACACCGCCCACGATTTCGTCTACGAATACGAAACCTTCACCAGGCTCAGAAGGCTCAAGTTTGACCCAAACATGACCGTATTGACCACGACCACCTGATTGACGAACAAACTTACCTTCAACTTCCGCTTTACCACGAATGGTTTCACGGTAAGCAACCTGAGGTTTACCAACGTTACAATCAACGCTGAATTCACGCTTCATACGATCAACGATAATGTCTAGGTGAAGTTCACCCATACCTGAGATCAGAGTCTGACCTGATTCGTCGTCCGTTTCCACGCGGAATGATGGATCTTCCGCTGCTAGTTTACCTAGCGCGATAGCCATTTTCTCTTGGTCTGCCTTAGAACGAGGCTCTACAGCAATCTGAATAACTGGTTCAGGGAACTCCATGCGTTCTAGAATCACTTTGTGGTTCTGATCACACAGTGTGTCACCTGTTGTTACGTCTTTCAGACCGATAGCAGCTGCAATATCACCAGCGCGAACTTCTTTCACTTCTTCACGCTTATTCGCATGCATCTGAACGATACGACCGAAACGCTCTTTCTTCTCTTTTACTGAGTTGTAAACAGCGTCACCCGAGTTTACAACACCGGAGTAAACACGCATGAAAGTTAACGTACCCACGAATGGGTCAGTCGCAATCTTAAACGCTAGCGCAGAGAAAGGTTCGTTGTCGTCAGCATGACGCTCAACTTCATTTTCTCTTTCGTCGACACCTTTAATTGCAGGTACGTCAACTGGCGATGGCAAGAACTCAACTACTGCATCCAGTACCGCTTGAACACCTTTGTTCTTAAACGCACTACCACAAGTAGCCAGTACGATTTCGTTATTTAGTGTGCGAGTACGTAAAGCTTGTTTGAGCTCAGCTTCAGTCAATTCACCTTCTTCAAGGTACTTGTCCATCAGCTCTTCGCTAGCTTCAGCAGCGGATTCAACCATGTGGTTGCGCCACTCTTCAGCAAGTTCAATCATGTCAGCTGGGATGTCTTCGTAAGTAAACGAAGTGCCTTGATCGGCATCATTCCAGTTGATCATTTTCATCTTGATAAGGTCGATGACACCTCTGAACTCATCTTCCGCACCAACGTTCAGCTGGATTGGAACAGGAGTCGCACCAAGACGATTCTTAATTTGGTTCACAACGCGTAGGAAGTCTGCGCCCGCACGGTCCATCTTATTTACAAATACCAAACGTGGAACGTGGTATTTGTCTGCTTGACGCCATACAGTTTCAGACTGAGGTTCAACACCAGATGAGCCACAGAACACAACCACAGCACCATCAAGTACACGAAGAGAACGCTCTACTTCGATAGTAAAGTCAACGTGTCCAGGGGTATCAATGATGTTTACGCGATGCTCAGGGAACTGTGCTTCCATACCACGCCAGAATGTAGTAGTCGCAGCGGATGTGATAGTGATACCACGCTCCTGCTCCTGCTCCATCCAGTCCATGGTTGCTGCACCATCGTGAACTTCGCCGATTTTGTGAGAAAGGCCAGTGTAGAACAGAATACGCTCAGTTGTGGTTGTTTTTCCTGCATCTACGTGAGCACAGATACCGATATTACGGTATAGCTCAATAGGAGTTTTACGAGCCACGATTGTATCCTCTTACTAAGGTGTACCTTAGAGTATAGAAAAGTGCTGCGAGAGAACCTCGCAGCACAGAAGGTATTACCAACGGTAATGAGCGAACGCTTTGTTTGCGTCAGCCATGCGGTGAACGTCTTCACGTTTCTTAACCGCAGTACCTTTGTTCTCAGACGCGTCTAGCATTTCAGCAGCTAGGCGTTGAGCCATAGATTTTTCACCACGCTTGCGCGCAGCTTCAACCAACCAACGCATAGCAAGTGCGTTACGGCGAACCGGACGTACTTCTACAGGTACTTGGTAAGTTGAACCACCAACACGGCGAGATTTAACCTCTACCGCTGGGCGAACGTTTTCAAGAGCTTCTTCAAAAATAGCTAAGTGGTCTTTACCAGACTTTTCAGCCATAGCATCTAGTGCAGTGTAAACGATTTTCTCTGCAGTAGATTTTTTACCGTCAACCATTAGGATGTTAACGAATTTTGCCAGCAATTCAGATTTGAATTTTGGATCTGGAAGGATCTTACGCTGACCAATGACGCGACGACGTGGCATGGATTTATCTCCGTTGTCTTCTTCAGGTTTTATCCAAAACTTTTCAGTTTTTTCAAAAAATTAAAAATAATTTAGTGTTTGGCCTTACTTAACGGAATCCATTAAGACTTAGGACGCTTCACACCGTACTTAGAACGACCTTGTTTACGGTCATTTACGCCAGCACAGTCTAGTGCGCCGCGAACAGTGTGGTAACGCACACCTGGAAGGTCTTTAACACGACCACCACGGATTAGAACAACTGAGTGCTCTTGAAGGTTGTGACCTTCACCGCCGATGTACGATGTAACTTCGAAGCCGTTTGTCAGACGTACACGACAAACTTTACGAAGTGCTGAGTTAGGTTTTTTAGGTGTAGTAGTGTAAACACGAGTACATACACCACGTTTTTGTGGGCACGCTTCTAGTGCAGGCACGTTGCTTTTAACAACTTGCTTTGCACGTGGCTTACGTACCAACTGGTTAATAGTTGCCATTAACTAGCTCCTGATTTACTTGAAAGTAAGCTTTGTGAAAAATCTATCCCCAACTGCCAATGCAGTTAGGGACGCAAAATTCTATGCAGCAGTGAGAGGTGTGTCAAGAAATATACGGATCTTTTTTGTTCAATTAGAACAATTCATCCGTAAAGCTTTGTCGACAGCAAATCTTGTTCAATCCCAAGTTAGGGATTTATCCTGTTTTGCTGTTAGTTCAACGAAGCCTGAGTAATTCACAATCGTCAGCGATGGACTGATACGATTTGCAATACCGCGAGCTTGCGCATCGCTCTCTAACACAAATACGCTGCGATTTTTTAGATGGGAAAATGCTTTATGTTGCGAGTTAGCAGCGTACACTGCATCTTCTATAAGTAAGATGTCATCCTGTTCACTGCATAAAGGCATAGCGTCTTCTAGAGCAGAGACTGTTTTTATGATGTGTAACATAACTTCCTCAAAAAGACAGTAGCTTGCCAGCGTGTTGTAACTTAGCTTTGAGCTGTTCTGAGCTTAACGCTTGGGCTTCAATGACTAAATCCGCTTGCGCCAAACCTCGCTGGGTTAACGACTCTGAACACACAAAGACTTGTTCGATGTCGTATAAATCGAAAAGCTTTAACATCGGCGCGTAATCTTTACTCAAAATATTGTTGGGGTCTTGCCCGAGTAGAAGCTGGTATACCCCGTCACCCATGAAAATGACGCTGATATCTTCACAGTAAGCCGACGCGGCTAACAGTGCATCCACACCTTCACGACCAGCTGCACAGCCATGTGGCGCACTACGAAATAGATAAGTTAACTGACTCAAAACTGTACCACTCTGTCTTGGGTTAACATCGCTTCAGCTAGGCTACCTAAGCCTGCTTGTTCAAAACCATCGGCTAGATTGTTCTGAACCAAACCATGTTGATTCGCTTCTTCTTCACTTACAATCCCGCGACGCAAAGCGGCCGCGACACAAGTTTCTAGGCGAACACCATGCTCTTTAGCCAAAGACTGCCACGCCTTATTGAGATCAAATTCATCGTTGGCTGGCACACTCAAAGCAGTACCATTAGTCACACCATCTTGATAAAAGAAGACGCTCACTAGCTGATGGCCTTGCTCTATCACCGCTTTGGCGAACTGATAAGCACTGCGCGCTGACTGGCTGCCATAAACGGGACCATTCACCACTAACGTGTAAGTCAGTTTACTCACCTTTCATCATCCTCGGTTTTACGTTGACGAATGTACAAGTAAACGGTGTGTTTTGAAATATTAAGGCGATCCGCGACACGGTTGATGGCATCTTTAATATCGAAGATACCTTTGTCGTACAACTCCATCACGATCTGGCGATTTTTGGTGTTGTTAGACACGGATTTATCCGCATTGATCTCTTCGATGGTGCGTTCAACAGTTTGGTCCACCAGCTCTTCTACGTCACTAGCAAAGTTGACCGAGGAAGCCGCTTCTTTCGCTTCTTGCGTCGGCATGAAAGACTGAAGGACTTGCGAGAAAGGCGCATCCAAGTTGACGTTGATACACAACAAACCAATCACGCGATTTTCGCCATTACGAATGGCGACAGTAATCGACTTCATCAACACGCCACCTTTTGCACGGGTAAAGTACGAACGTGAGAAGTTGCGCTCCGAGCCTTCGATGTCTTTTAGCATCTTAAGCGCTAAATCAGTGATTGGTGAGCCGACTTGGCGCCCCGTGTTTTCACCGTTAGCGATTTTAATTGCAGAGGTATTTAAGTCTTCTAGAGAGTGAAGAACGATTTCACAAAATGGACCTATCAGGCTGGCGATACCATCCACGACCGCCTCATAAGATCTTAAAATGATTTTGTCGTGCTCGGTAAACGGCATCACGTTAACGGATTCCATTTCGAGCAACATCTCCGCGTTTATTGTTTCTGTAGTTGTCATAAGCCTTCGAGCGAAAAATCAACAAATTGGTGTAAGTTTATCAGAAAATTTGAAAAGCAACCTAGCAAACTCACCAACTAGTGACCTAGAACAAAAAAGGCCCGTTAAACGGACCTTTTTCAATAACTTATCGCAGCTTATTGTTATTGCTCTGCGTTGTCGTTCTCAACTTTTAGCAGCTCAACTTCAAATACTAGCGTTGAGTTAGCAGGAATGCTTGGTGTGTCTTGGTCACCGTATGCTAGCTCTGGCGGGATAACGAATTTGAATTTAGAACCCACAGGCATTAGCTGAACACCCTCTGTCCAACCTGGGATTACACGGTTAAGTGGGAACGTTGCAGGTTCACCACGATCGTATGAGCTGTCGAACTGAGTACCGTCGATCAGAGTACCTTTGTAGTGTACTTGAACCGTATCAGTGTCTTTTGGCTTCTCACCTTCAGCTGGTGTCATTACTTGGTATAGAAGACCTGTATCTGTCTTCACTACGCCTTCTTGCTTCTCAAACTCAGCACGGAAATCATCGCCAGCTTTTTTCGCTTCAGCTGCTTTCTCAGCCGCTTGTGCTTGCATCTTTTCTGCAACACGCTTGTCTAGAGATTCTAGTGCTGCACGTGTTTCTTCTTCATTCAATTCAGCATTGCCTTTGAAGACGTCTTCGATACCTTTTAGTACCAAATCTTTGTTAAGATTAATGCCGATTTCGCTTGGCTTGTCGATGCTTGTGCTTAGGTAGTTAGCAAATGAAACACCGATTGCGTATGCCGCTTTGTCGTCGTCGGTTTTAAAGTGAACCGCTTTGCCGGTTTCTGCTTGAACTTGTTCTGCTTGAGGTGCGGTTTCTGTTTTAGTTTCTTCTTTCTGACAACCTACCGCTAGCATAACTGTTGCAGCAAGTAGCGACACTTTTAAAACTGATTTCATTAAATTCTCCCAATAATGGCTCTGCCATTGGTTGTTGTGCACAAATCTTCTATGAGACTAGTGAAGACAATCGTTATACCAATATACTAGCTATATGTCTTAAGACACAAACCGGATTATTAGATGTGATGCAAAGAATTTTTCATTTATTCCTATATTTAATTGTCATCACCACGTTAAATGGTTGCTTTTTCGCCGAGCGTGAAGTGCAGCGTTGGCCGATAGAACCTCAAGGTGCGACGAGCTTCGCACTTAGCAGAGATGGACGGTTTGCTCTGCTCTATTCTCAACAACGTCATTTGATGTTGTGGGACCTAGAGCAAAATGAACAACTAGCCAATCTGGGTGAACTCGATGCCGATGCCAATGTGGTTTCCCATATCCGCATATCTGACAATGGTCGCTACGCAATTACAGCAAGCCAAATGAACTTCGCAGTTTGGGACCTAGGCTGGACGCAATCCGAAGGCCTTTGGTCTATCTCTGATGCGCTCATTCGCGACGTTGATATCACCAGTAATGGTGAACAAGTTCTGCTTGGGTTATCCAACGGTAAAGCAATTTATGTCAACTTAGTCACCGGGCGTCGCATGGAGTTCCTTGCGCATCGTGAAAAAGTCAATTCCGTGGCCATTTCTCCTAATGGGCGCTTCGCCCTAACCGGAGGTAATGACTATAAAGCGTATCTGTGGGATACCGAAACCGGACAAGTACTACGAACCTTCGAACATGAACAACGAATTGTTCGCGTGGCCCTGCAAAGAGATGGAAAATTAGCAATGACATCTGATGGCGGAAACCAAGCGATTGTTTGGAATTTAAAAACTGGACAAGAAGTCACACAGTTGAGCAGTTGGTCACGCCAATTAATTTTCTCTACCGCACGATTTTCTGACGACGGGACTCAACTAGTCACAGGAAGCCCTTCTGGCCGTGTGTCGATATGGGATACTCAAACCGGAAAACGAATGAGTGGATTTGAAGTGGAGCCCAAAAAAGACACTCGCCCTCCCCGTGCGGTCGTGTATGATGCAGCCTTTGATTCAAAACAACGCGTAATTACTGCTACTTCAGCAGGTATTGCCCAAGCTTGGCAGTTAGAGAACGGATCATGACAGAAAAAATCATTCAGCAATTGGAAGCACGCATTAATGACTTAGAATGTCAGCTTGCGTTCCAAGAACAGACTATTGAAGATCTGAACGGCGCTTTATCGCAGCAACAACTGCAAATTACCAAGATGCTCGATCAGATGAAATATGTGGTAGGTAAAGTAAAAAATATGGACTCGTCGAATTTAGCCGATCCGTCAGAAGAAACCCCACCACCGCATTATTAAAATGCAGGCTCAAATAGCATAAAGCCCAGAACATGTTCTGGGCTTTGTTGTATTAATTACTTAAGAAGGTACTCAAGAGGAAGCTATTCGTCGGCGTAGATTTTAACGCTCAGCTCGCCTTGCGTATTAATGCCTGCTCGGTACATGCCAGAACTGTTCATCGCAAAGTGCATCTCACCTTTAGCATCAATGGCAATCAAACCGCCCTCTCCGCCCATCTGTTTGAGATCACCTTGGATAATGTGTTCACAAGCCGTATGAATATCTTCTTGTAAGTAACGCATACGTGCTGCAACGTCTTCCGCAACACGTTTACGAATAAAGAACTCGCCGACACCCGTAGTGGAAACTGCCACGACGCCATTTTCGGCCACCGTACCACAACCAATAAGAGCAGAATCTCCGACTCGGTTGTATTTCTTATTCGTCACGCCACCCGTACTGGTGGCAGCGGCTAAGTTGCCTTGTTGGTCCAATGCCACCGCACCAACCGTACCGTGCTTACGGTCATCTGGGTAACGAGATTCCGACAAAGCAAACAGTCCTTTCTCACGCATAGACAGCAACTGCTCATAACGGCGATCAGTAAAGAAGTAATCTTGCTCGGTATACTCATGGCCTTGCTCAAAAGCAAACTTCTCTGCGCCCTCACCCACCAACAGCACATGATTGCTGTTTCGCATCACGTCACGAGCGAGCTCAATTGGGTTTCTGATATGACGAACACCGGCAACAGCACCTGCCGCTTGGTTTCTACCATCCATTACAGAAGCGTCCATTTCGACCATTTCGTTGTTGGTCAGCACTGAGCCTTTACCCGCATTAAAGTTAGGAGAGTCTTCCAATACTTTCACTGCCGCTACGACGGCATCTAAGGCTTCACCGCCCGTTTCTAGAATTTGATGTCCCGCTTTTACCGCAGCTTCTAAATCCGCCAAGATGGATTGTTGCAGCTCATCGCTCATCTGTTCACGCAAGATGGTGCCCGCACCACCATGAATGGCAATCGAGAAAGGTTTCGTCATCACTTTGTCCAACTGTTATTCCTTGTATGGTTGGCACTACACCTTAGATAAACAAAAAGCGCAAGTTGAAAACTCAACTTGCGCTTTTCAAAGCTTTGCTAGATAAGATTATCTAGTGAAGGAGCTTATGATTAGTGAGAACCACAGCTACCGCCGCCACAGCAGCCGCCTTCTTCTTCGTGATCGTGGTCATGATCGTGACCACCACAACAGCCACCACCTTGGTGGATGTGACCGTGTTCGATCTCTTCTGCTGTTGCTTCACGTGTAGACATAACTTCTACTTCGAAAGTTAGTGTTTGACCAGCTAACATATGGTTACCGTCAACAACCACTTCGTTGCCGTCAACTTCTGTTACTTCAACAGGGATTGGACCTTGGTCAGTGTCAGCTAGGAAGCGCATGCCAACTTCGATTTGCTCAACGCCTTGGAATACGTCCGCAGGAACGCGCTGTACTAGCGCATCGTTGTGCTCACCGTAAGCTTCTTCAGGAGCTACCGTTACTGAGAACTTGTCGCCAGCCACTTTACCTTCAAGTTCTTTTTCAAGACCTGTGATTAGGTTGTTGTGACCGTGAAGGTAATCTAGAGGTGCTTCTGCTGTTGATTGATCAACAACGACACCGTCTTCCATCATTACTTTGTATGCAAGGCTTGCAACAACGTTCTTTTCAATTTTCATACTAACTCCAGGGAGATTAATTGACTTAACCTGAATGGGGTTAAGTACTGAGATATCTGGGTGTATTATGGGGATCAATTATCGAAGTTCAATTACTCCGGCTTAAAAATTCCGATCATTTCCTGATCTGAGTGTTTATTTTTCTCTACAGATTGTGGTTTGCGCTGCTCTGTAAACTCACACTCGACACACTCAACTAACTCGATGTTATTTTCAATCCACCAGCGCAGGGTATCTTGCTGGCTGCAATTTGGGCAGCTAGCGCCGGCAATAAAACGTTTCTTGATTTTCACGCTATTTCCTTAGCTTGAGTCTTGGCTCAAGTACTACTTCCAATGATTAGGTGACTGATGGTCGCTCTCCATTTCACGACCAAATATTTCTTCTAGCTCTTTGCGTGCCTCTTTCGCCCTTTGAGCTAATTTCTTATCTTCATTGTGTTGAGGCAATAAGTCCTTAAGCATAGCATTATCCAACTTGCGAAAATGTGCTTCTGCCCGCTTTGCTTGATAAGGATGCATACCCAGTTCTACGAGCGCTTGGCGACCGAGATCTAGCGCCCCTAAAAATGTTTCACGAGAGTAATTCTCTACACCATGACTCATTAACTGGTAAGCCTCGACACGGCTTCTTGCTCGGGCTAACAACTTAAGTTTCGGGAAGTGCACGCGACAAATGTCCACGATAGCCATCACCTCATCAGGTGAATCAGTACAAATAATCAATGCTTCCGCTTTATCAGCGCCAGCAGCCCTCAATAGGTCAATTTGTGTAGCATCGCCATAAAACACTTTGTAACCATACTTACGTAATAGGTGGATTTGGCTGGCATCACTTTCTAATACTGTCACTTTGATTTTATTGGCATACATTAAACGTCCGACGATCTGACCGAAACGTCCAAAGCCTGCAATGATAACGCGTGGTCGGCGATCCACGACTTTCGTGGTCATGCCCTCTTCTTCTTGATTCAGGGTATGAGCAAACCACTTCTTTTGTCCCATCAGCAAAAGAGGAGTCGTCACCATGGATAGACTGACCACCACCAACAGAAACGCCACTTGCTCTTTGGACAAAATGCCCTCTTGGCTCGCCGCGGTAAATATGACAAAGGCAAACTCACCGCCTTGGCTCAAAATTGCAGCCATACGGCTTCTCGCTTTGGCTCCGACACGGGCAGCTCTCGCCAATGCATACAAAACCAAACCCTTAACCACGACCAAAGCCACCACCGCACCGAGAATCTCTAAAGGATGTAATGCCAATAACCCCAAGTTTACCGCCATGCCCACCGCAATAAAGAATAACCCCAACAACAGACCTTTAAATGGCTCGATAGCGATTTCCAACTCATGGCGATACTCACTCTCTGCCAGCAAAACGCCTGCTAAAAAAGTCCCCAATGCCATCGAAAGGCCGAGCTTTTGCATCACGACCGAAATGCCAAGCACGACTAAAAGTGCAGCAACGGTAAAGAGCTCACGAACACCGCTCATCACGACAAAACGAAATAGCGGACGTAGTAAAAAGTGACCTCCAATCAACAGTGCTACCACACTGCCTAAAATAGTGAAGACATCCAACCAACTTCCACCACTATGCCCGCCTGCTAGCAAGGGCAACATCGCCAGCATCGGGATCACTGCAATATCTTGAAAGAGCAGCACCGCAAAACCAGATTGCCCCGTTTCGGTACCATTAAGCCCTTGCTCTTCAATGACTTTAAGCGCAATCGCCGTCGAGGACAGCGCTAACCCCATCCCGATAACTAAACTCACTTGCATGCTTACGCCAAACATACTGACGACACTACCAATCACGGCGGTCGTGACCACAACCTGCGCACCGCCTAAACCTAAAATAGGCCCTCGCATCTGCCACAATTTTTTAGGGTTTAATTCCAGCCCTATCAAAAACAGTAACAACACAACCCCAAGCTCGGCAAAATGCAAAATGGCATCAACGTCGCTAATTAAGCCAAGCCCCCATGGGCCAATCAACACACCAGCGAGTAAATAACCTAAAACCGAGCCAAGCCCAAGGCGCTGAGCAATCGGCACCGCAATAACCGCAGCCGAAAGAAAGACCACACTGCTTTGAAGAAACTCACTGGTGATCGCCATACTGACCTCCTCGATCTGCCGCTTGCCAGTTTTCAAGTGGGTTACTCAGCCATCCACGGTATAACTCGGCATGTTCGTAGCGTTCAATATCTAAAACATTTCTTGACCAATACAACACCAGTGGTTCAATCCAGTGCATCTGGCATAGGGCTGCCGTCAGTTCAAACGGTTGCAAGATTTGCTCAAGTGGGTATTTGTTGTACCCCTTCGCGCTGAAGGCTTCTTCTTTACCACCTGTTGTAATGACACTGCGCCAGTATTTTCCTTCTAGCGCCGCACCTCCGCCAAACGCAAAGCCTTTACCTAACACTCGGTCTAGCCACTCTTTTAATAGGGCTGGACATGAATACATATAAAGTGGGTGGTGAAATACAATCACATCGTGAGCGAGCAACAACTCATGTTCGTAATTCACATCAATAAAGAAATCAGGGTAAACACCGTAAAGATCGTGCACAGTGACGTGATCAAGCGACTGAGCTTTTTTTATCATCACTTGATTGGCAATCGAGTTATGTGGCTCTGGATGAGCATAAATGACCAGAACTTTTGGGAGAATAGACGGTGCAACAGCCAAATGGTCGTCCTTGTGGTTATTTTTATCCGTTATCAAATTGTTATACTTTTTTGTACAGCATAATGCAATTAAAGCGAATCAATCGACTTTTCCGGTCAATACCCCTACTATTCACCGCTAGATATATACCCAAGTGGCTTTAAAAACGATTGAAACCACTTCGCTATGTAACCAAGCAACGCGCACTGCGCAAAGTGAATGAAAACTTTATGATTACCTTCTCTGATATTCAGTTACTGCGTGGCGGTAAACCTCTTTTAGACCAAGCTTCTGCGACTATTCACCCTGGCGATAAAGTCGGTCTTGTGGGCAAAAACGGCTGCGGTAAATCAACGCTGTTTGCCCTACTGAAAGATGAACTGTCAATTGATGCTGGCTCATTTAGCCAACCTCAACACTGGGAGTTGGCCTGGGTCGCACAGGAAACGCCTGCGCTAGAGCGCACTGCACTGGAATACGTCATTGATGGTGATCGCGAATACCGCGCTCTCGAAAAGCAGTTAGCAGAAGCAGAAACGCAGGACAACGGAACCCTAGTTGCCGAGATACACGGTAAAATTGAAACCATTGGTGGTTACAGCATTCGCGCTCGCGCGGCAGAACTGCTCGATGGTTTAGGGTTCAGCCAAGAGCAAATGAGTTGGAGTTTGACCCAATTCTCGGGTGGTTGGCGTATGCGTCTTAACTTGGCTCAAGCGCTATTGTGTCGTTCTGATCTACTGCTACTCGACGAACCAACCAACCACTTGGATTTGGACGCGGTAATGTGGTTAGAGCGTTGGCTACAAAACTACCCTGGCACGCTGATTCTGATCTCGCACGACCGAGACTTCCTTGATCCAATTGTTGGTCGCATCATTCACATCGAGAATCAGCAGCTGAACGAATACACGGGTAACTACTCGTCATTCGAAAACCAACGCGCACAAAAGATGGTGTTACAACAAGCGATGTTTGAAAAGCAACAGAAGCAGATGTCGCACATGCAAAGCTACATCGACCGCTTCCGTTATAAAGCATCAAAAGCACGCCAAGCCCAAAGCCGTATCAAAGCTTTGGAACGCATGGAAAAAGTACTGCCAGCTCAATTCGATAACCCATTTAGCTTCCAATTCCGTGAGCCAGCTGCGCTGCCAAACCCAATCATGATGATGGATGAAGTATCTGCAGGTTACGGTGACAACCTCATCTTAGAGAAGATCCGCTTGAACTTGGTTCCTGGCAGTCGTATTGGTCTACTCGGCCGTAATGGTGCGGGTAAATCGACCTTAATCAAGCTGCTCTCTGGTGAACTTAACGCGCAAGGTGGTGACCTAACTTACTCACAAGGCGTGAAAATTGGTTACTTCGCTCAGCACCAGTTAGAAACGCTTCATCCTGAAGAAACGCCGCTGCAACACATGATGCAAATCGCACCCGATCAAACCGAACAGCAGCTACGTGATTACCTAGGTAGCTTTGGCTTCCAAGGTGACAAAGCACTAGAAAAAGTTGCGCCGTTTTCTGGTGGCGAAAAAGCCCGTTTGGTATTGGCTTTAATTGTGTGGCAAAAGCCAAACCTGTTGCTACTTGATGAACCGACCAACCACTTAGACTTGGACATGCGCCAAGCACTTACGATGGCACTGCAAACGTTCGAAGGTGCAATGGTGATTGTTTCGCACGACCGTTACCTATTGCGTGCTACGACCGATGACTTGTATTTAGTGCATGATCGACAAGTTGCTCCGTTCGATGGTGACTTAAACGACTACTACAAGTGGTTAACTGAGCAACAAAGAGCGGAACGCAAAGAAGCACAAGCCGCACAGCCAGCCAAAGATAGCGCCAACAGCGCGGCAGCGAAAAAAGAGCAGAAACGTCGCGATGCAGAGTTTCGAAAACAGACAGCGCCAATTCGCAAAACGCTGACACAACTAGAAAATAAAATGGATAAGTTAGGTGCTGCACTGGCCGAAGCTGAAGAACAATTGGCGGACAACTCACTGTATGCGGCCGAAAATAAAGCTAAACTTAACCAAGTGCTGGCACTTCAAGCTTCTAGTAAGGCTGAGCTCGAAGAAATTGAAATGGAATGGATGTCTGCTCAAGAAACGTTGGAGCAGATGGAGCTAGAGTTTAATCAATGAGTAATCAACACGCTGAATACACACTCACCCTAGAACACCTTTGGCAGTTTAGTCTGCAGTTTTATGGTGTGCGAGAAGTGAAAGAGGCGTGCTTATCATTGCAAAACAACTACCACGGTAACGTGAACCTACTCCTGCTGCTCAGATGGCTCGATGAGCAGCAACTCATTTTCCAAGAAAAAGACTGGCCCTTGGTGCAAGACTGTCTAGGTAGGAGCGAAACTTTACTTCACTCCTTTCGCGACCTTCGTCGCCACCTTAAGTCTCAAGTCAATGACGCTTTGTATCGTGAGACCTTGCAGTTTGAGCTGCAACTAGAAAAGCAGCAACAAGCGGATTTGGTGGACTGCATTAACTCACTTGCACTACTCAAAAATGATGGTGACCCACTGACGTTGAGATACTGTCGTCAACTCGGTGGGGAGCATTTGCAGCAAGCCTTTGCTATTCCGGTGCCAAACATTCAACCACCAAAACGCCCATAAATCTGTAGAATACCTATAATCTTTATAAAGGATTATATTAATAAGTTCTTCAACGGACACCGAAGGACCGCATAAGAGCAGTTAGGTATGACACAATTTTTCGCAGCCGCCGGGATCAAAAACCCGCATCTCCAAACGCTTTTGCCGCGTTTTATTCGCAAAAAAGCGTTATTTACGCCGATTTGGCAAACCCTCGATACATCCGATGGCGACTTTCTCGATCTCGCGTGGAGCGAGGACCCAACCCAAGAGCCTGCACAAAAAAAGCCGATTTTTGTTTTATTTCATGGGTTAGAGGGGTGCTTCTATAGCCCTTATGCCAATGGGCTAATGAATGCATTTGCTCAATCTGGATGGCTGTCGGTGATGATGCATTTTCGTGGCTGCAGCGGTAAACCAAACAAAAAAGCACGAGCTTATCACTCGGGAGAAGTGACGGATGCTCGTTACTTCCTAGAGCACCTTGAACAACGTTTTCCTGATAATCCCAAAGTTGCAGTTGGTATTTCTCTTGGCGGTAACATGTTGGCGAATTATTTAGCCCAATATAAAGACCACCCTATTTTGAATGCAGCGACTATTATCTCAGCGCCTTTAGACCTAGCGGCGTGTGCAAACCGTATTGAACAAGGCTTTTCGAAAGTGTATCGCCGTTACCTGCTTTCTTCACTGAAACGTAACGCGTTACAAAAGCATCATCTACTGCACGGCGAGCTTGCGCTGTCCTACAACTCAATAAAACGTGTCACACGGCTGTATGAATTCGATGATTTGATCACCGCACCATTGCATGGCTTTAAAGACGCACAAGATTATTACGATCAATGTTCAGGCTTAAGTAAATTACAACAGATCACGCTACCGACACTGATCATTCACGCCAAAGACGATCCGTTCATGACCGACGATGTGATCCCGAAGTTTGTTCTGCCAGATAACATTGATTACCGTCTCTTTGAACACGGTGGCCATGTTGGCTTCCTGACAGGAACGGCGTTAAAACCTAAGTTTTGGTTGGAGGAAGCGCTGCCCGCGTATTACGAAAGTATCGCCGCAGATTACCTTTCTGCTGTATCCAAGCAACGAACGCAGTAAACTAGCCGCTCATCATAAAAGTTAGAGGTATTTATGATCATTCCATGGCAAGACATTGCGCCGGAAACATTGGAAAACTTAATTCGTGAATTCGTCTTACGCGAAGGAACGGATTACGGAACCGTCGAGGTTTCTTTGCAAGACAAAATTGATCAAGTCAAAGCTCAATTGGAAAAAGGTGAAGCGGTTATCGTGTTCTCTGAGCTACACGAAACCGTCGATATTCAACATAAAACAAAATTTTAGACCCTTCACATTTTACCGTATCCCACTCGATGACAAGGTATTGTTACGTGCTATAGTGGGATATCGACCGTGCAGTAGTAACTCTACTGCACATTACAGGTAAGTAATTTTCGACAAGGTTTGTCATGTCAGCTAAACACCCAATTATTGCGGTTACTGGTTCGTCCGGTGCCGGCACGACCACTACATCTGAAGCCTTCCGTAAAATGTTCAATATGATGAACGTTAAACCCGCATGGGTTGAAGGCGATAGCTTCCATCGCTTTACTCGCCCAGAGATGGACATCGAAATCCGCAAAGCCCGCGAGCAAGGTCGACACATTAGCTACTTTGGCCCACAAGCTAATGACTTCCCGGGATTAGAAGAGTTTTTCCGTAAGTTCGGGCATGACGGCACTGGCAGCGTGCGCCGTTATCTGCACACGTTTGACGAAGCGGTTCCCTACAATCAAATGCCAGGCACGTTTACACCGTGGCAAGACTTACCCGAAAACAGCGACGTGCTGTTTTATGAAGGGTTACATGGTGGCGTGGTCGATGGCGATGTTAATGTTGCTCAACATGTGGATTTCTTAATTGGCATGGTGCCGATTGTGAACTTAGAGTGGATCCAAAAATTCGTACGTGACACTCGCGATCGCGGCCATTCGCGTGAAGCGGTAATGGACTCAATCGTGCGATCCATGGACGATTACCTCAACTATATCACTCCGCAGTTTTCTCGTACTCACATCAACTTCCAGCGCGTACCGACCGTTGATACTTCCAACCCACTTAATGCAAAAGGCATCCCTAGTTTGGATGAGAGTTTTGTGGTGATTCGCCTACGCGGTATCAAGAATGTCGACTTCCCATATCTGCTGGCCATGATTGATGGCTCATTCATGTCACGCCACAACACGATTGTCGTACCCGGCGGTAAGATGAGCTTTGCAATGGAGCTCATAGTTCGGCCTATCCTACAACAGCTCATCGAAACAGGGAAAATTGGCTAAAAACCTGCCTGCGAAGATGTTTACTTTTCATACCGTGATCATGTGCACAGTTTTGCTTACAAAATCTCAATCATGGCACGATTAAAATCAAGAAATCGTTTTCGAAAAAGGATACTATTTCTTACCGAAACACAAGAGAGCTTGCAGCATATAAAAAGTGCTCTTATTCTAGTAGGCCTAATTCAGGCTTAGCTAAAATATGGATAGCGCAAGCGTACCCTGCAGAGGAAGTGAGATATTATGGTTCTAGGTAAACCTCAAACCGACCCAACATTAGAGTGGTTTCTTTCACACTGTCATATTCATAAGTACCCTTCAAAGAGCACGCTAATTCACGCGGGCGAAAAGGCAGAAACTTTGTACTACATCGTTAAAGGTTCTGTTGCGGTTCTTATCAAAGACGAAGAAGGTAAGGAGATGATCCTTTCTTACCTAAACCAAGGAGACTTTATTGGTGAACTTGGTCTATTCGAGGAAGACCAAGAGCGCACAGCTTGGGTTCGTGCTAAATCTCCTTGTGAAGTTGCTGAAATTTCTTTCAAGAAGTTCCGTCAGCTTATCCAAGTAAACCCAGACATCCTAATGCGTCTTTCTGCGCAGATGGCTCGTCGTCTTCAAGTAACTAGCCAAAAAGTGGGTGACCTGGCGTTCCTAGACGTAACTGGTCGTATCGCTCAGACGCTTCTGAACCTTGCAAAACAACCAGACGCAATGACTCACCCAGACGGCATGCAAATCAAGATCACTCGTCAAGAAATCGGTCAAATTGTTGGCTGTTCTCGTGAGACAGTAGGTCGTATCTTGAAGATGCTAGAAGAGCAGAACCTAATCTCTGCTCACGGTAAAACCATCGTGGTTTACGGTACTCGTTAATCTCGAACTAGAGTGACACGAACAAAATTATAAAAGCCACCAATGGCAACATTGGTGGCTTTTTATTTACTCATGACCAAATGAGATAGGGTGCAGCGAACACTAATGAGTAAGCTTAACAGGTTAACCCTAAAACTTAGCCATTCGTACTTTCAAAGATTTTGTCCGCTGAAGCGGCCACGAAACCTGGGTACAAATCACCATTTTCCATCGGATAGCGCTTAGCAAATTCATAAAACCCGCCAGGGATAATTTCAGTGCCTTCGCTAAAACGAACCGCTACTTTATCTGCCATGGTCGATGACTGCTCTAGCAACACCTCAGGAGTGCCCTTCACTTCACCACCATTTTCATTAATGGTAAACCCAGCGGTACGCAGATGATCGTTTACCTGCTTCACTTCTTCATATTCATTGAGTTGGTTAACGCTCACCGTGAAGTGGTTTGCTCCGTAACCATGCGCCGCAAGCCAAGATGCGTACTCACTTTCTTTAGCCAACGTTTGGTAATCAGCAAAGCTTAAATCCCACAAGCGTCCACCATGTAAGAATGCGCTATCGTTCAGCTTGTCAGCATCGACTTGTGCCACCAAATTTTTCACAATCTCTTGTAGCTCAGGCGAGCACTCTTCAACTTTTAGCTCACTAATAAATACTTTAGGTTGCTTCGGATCTGGGTGCTCATAGTGCTTAGCAACCAGCTTTTTGCTTTCGAAAACGTAATCACCACACGCCTTGTAACCAATAGCTACAAATGGCTTAGCTAGAGTTTCAATACCAAGAGGCGCGATATTGAAGGTACGTAAAGCTATATGATCATTAATCAGAGGCTCATCTTCTTGAAGCAGCTGATGCACTTTAGCCGCCGAAGGGCAAAGACGTTGAATGTAATCTTGCCATAGCGATTCAAATAACACATCGGGCGTCATAACGACTCCTTGTTACGAGATGTAGAGTTTAAAGGTAAGCGGAAGTTGGCTGCTCGTTCACAACAAAAGTTGTCCAGAATAATGAACGAGCAACCATCAACCTGTGACGGTAAATGCCAGTCAGTCAACACGCTTTTCCGAGTCTTTGCTCACTTTTCGTGTTCTGCCAACGATCACTACAACCCATACCTAAATGATGCGCCGGCAAGGTGAGCCGCAATGCATAGTTGCGACTCTATTATTAAAACTTATAGCACTACACCTGGACTCAATGTTGCAGGCAAGACAGTTTCTTGACCTTCCATTGATGCCATTGGGTACGCACAGTAATCTGCTGCGTAGTAAGCGCTTGGGCGCAAGTTACCCGACGCCCCCGGACCACCAAATGGCGCATCACCGCTTGCCCCAGTAAGCTGGCGGTTACGGTTCACGATTCCTGCACGAATGTGGTCAACGAAGTATTCCCATTCTTGGTCGTCGGTTGAAACCAAACCAGCAGATAAGCCAAAGCGCGTATCGTTTGCTAGCGCCACGGCTTTGTCTAATCCTTCGTAGCGCACCACTTGCAGAAGTGGGCCGAAGTACTCTTCATCTGGTAACTCAGCAATGTTCGTTACATCAATGATGCCTGGAGAAACAAACGCCGCCTCTCCTGCTTTCGCTTCAATCAAGCTTTCACCGCCAAGAGACTGTAGATTAGCTTGTGCATCAAGAATAAACTTGGCTGCCGCGACCGAAATTTGCGGTCCCATAAATGGCGCAGGTTCTGCAAATGGTTGGTCTACGCGAATATTGCGTGTCGCTTCAACGAGTTTGGTGATAAGCGCATCGCCTTTTTCACCCAATGGCACATACAAACGACGAGCACACGTACAACGCTGCCCAGCACTGATAAACGCTGACTGGATGATGGTGTAAACCGTGGCATCCAAATCACCATATTTATCAGAGATCACCATAGGGTTATTACCACCCATTTCTAGTGCGAGCATCTTGCCCGGTTGACCCGCAAATTGACGGTGTAATACATGCCCCGTATTCGCGCTACCCGTAAACAGTACGCCATCAATGCCTTTTGCGTCAGCTAGGGCGATACCAGTTTCTTTCGCGCCTTGAACAAGGTTAATCACGCCTTTCGGCAGACCGGCTTCTTCCCATAGCTTCATTGCCAATTCACCCGTCCATGGCGTTTGCTCAGACGGTTTGAAGACTACCGTGTTACCAGCCAGTAGCGCAGGCACAATGTGACCATTTGGTAGGTGGCCTGGGAAGTTGTAAGGACCAAACACCGCCATCACGCCCAATGGGCGGTGGCGCAATACGATTTGGTTGCCTGCTGCTTCACGGCTCGCCTCACCAGTGCGGTCATGATAAGCGCGAATCGAAATGGCAATTTTACCTGCCATGGCTGCTGCTTCAGTGCGCGTTTCCCAAATCGGCTTACCGGTTTCTTTGGCAATCACTTCGGCGATTTTTTCGCTGTTCTCTTTTACTTTCTCCGCAAAAGCCAACACGATTGCCTCACGCTCTGAAAATGGGCGCTTTTTCCAGTCAATAAACGCTTCACGCGCTGCAGATACCGCCTGGTTCACCTGCTCTGCCGTTGCACCTTTGCCTTGCCAGATCACTTCTTGGTTGTACGGCGACAGAGACGTAAATGCTTCACCCTGACCTTGTACCCATTCACCTGCAATCCAATGTGTCATTGTTTCTATCCTTAAATTCTGTCGTCTGTTACTGCGGAAGAAGGCGAACGAAATCCCCTTCTTCAACCGAAAGTGCATCCGCAACGTCTGGTGCGATCATTACGCTCTGTGTCTCTGCGTCATACGCCGCCTTAGTGACTGTCGCACGGAAGTTCTCGAAAGATGAATTACACATCAAGAAGTCTTGTGTGCTGGAATGTTCAGAGATTTTGACTTGCGCGCGGAATGAATGACGTACCGACTCAATATTACGCAGATCACACTCAACCGTTGGGCCACCATCGAAGATGTCGACGTAGCCTCGGTTGGTAAAACCTTCACGCTCAAGCAGCTTCAGCGCTGGACGCGTGTTGTCATGTACTTGACCAATCACGGCTTGCGCTTCTGGGCTGAGCAGATTGATGTAAATAGGCAGTTTCGGCATCAAGTCGGCGATAAAGCCTTTCTTGCCGATACCTGTCAGGTAATCTGCAAGAGTGAAATCGATAGAGAAGAAATGCTCTTGAAGCCATTGCCAGAATGGTGAATTACCCTCGTCGTCTGAAACGCCACGCATCTCCGCAAAGATCGTTTCAGAGAAGCGCTCTGGGTGCTCTGCCATCATTAGGAAACGACACTTCGACATTAGACGACCATTCAGACCTTGGCGGAATTTCTCACGCAAGAACAAGGTACAAATTTCGCTGTTACCAGTGTAGTTATTACCAAAAGTAAGCAGTTTAACGACGTTGTTAACGCCAAGCTTTGGCGACGAGTGCACAACTTTACTAATGTGATATGAGTAAAATGGGACATCCCAGCCGATAGATGCTTCGATTCCGGTGGTACCCGCAACCTCACCCGTTTCAGAGTCAAAGCCAACCATCAGGTAGCCTTCATCGCCTGGTTCTGCCACATCTGGCTTACCAAAGCTGTACTCTGAATGTTTGATTCGATTGGTTAACAGTTCTTCGTTAACCGGTAGAGATGTAAATCCGTGACCAGACTCCACCGCACAAGTGTGCAGTGCGTCGTAATCCGACATCGCGATAGGGCGAACTACTAGCATCAATACTCCCTCCAGATGCAAGAAGATCCTAACTATATTGTAGGAACAATTCCCCCATCAGAGATCCTTGACGGGGGTGTCTGCGTTGACGTTTAAACTGATATCGCGCTTAAACTAAAGTCGCGATCGCTTTATCCAGTTTCGCCAAGCCTTCTTCAATTTCTTGTTGTGTGATAACGAGTGATGGTGTGAAACGTACGACATTGGCACCCGCAACCAATACCATGAGACCTTGTTTACCTGCAGCAACCAGCACGTCACGCGCACGGCCTTGCCATTCTTCATTTAGTGCAGCGCCAAGTAATAGGCCTTGACCGCGCACTTCTGAGAAGATGTTGTACTTCGCGTTGATCTTCTCTAGACCTTCACGGAACATTGCTTCGCGTTCTAGTACACCAGCCAAAACCTCTGGCTTAGTGACTTCATTTACAACCGCTTCTGCAACCGCACACGCTAGTGGGTTACCGCCATATGTAGAACCGTGAGTGCCCACTTTCATGTGCTCTGCCAATTTTGCTGTCGTTAGCATTGCACCGATTGGGAAACCGCCACCAAGTGATTTCGCAGTACTTAGAATATCTGGCGTGATACCTAAACCTTGGTAAGCGTAGAAGTTACCTGTTCGGCCATTACCAGTTTGCACTTCATCGAAGATCAGTAAGGCGTTGTGTTTGTCACACAGCTCGCGAACCGCTTGAGCGAACTCAGGCGTTGGTGGCACGATGCCGCCTTCACCTTGTAGTGGCTCCATCATGACCGCACAAGTACGATCAGACATGTGTGCTTGTAAAGCTTCGATATCGTTGTAAGGAAGGTGTGTCACGTCGCCTGGCTTAGGACCGAAGCCGTCAGAGTATGCCGCTTGGCCACCAACCGTTACGGTAAAGAATGTACGACCGTGGAAACCTTGTTTGAATGCAATGATTTCAGATTTCTCAGTGCCATGAACGTCTGCTGCATAACGACGTGCCAGCTTCAAAGCGGCTTCGTTTGCTTCTGCGCCAGAGTTAGCAAAGAACACACGCTCAGCAAAACTCACTTCTGTTAGCTTTTTCGCCAGACGAAGGGCTGGTTCGTTCGTCATAACGTTACTTAAGTGCCAAAGCTTGTTAGCTTGCTCTGTTAGTGCGTTTACCATTACTGGATGACAATGGCCAAGACAGCTCACTGCAATACCACCAGCAAAGTCGATGTATTCATTACCTTCCTGATCCCAAACACGTGAACCTTCACCTTTAACAGGGATCATTTCCATCGGGTTATAGCAAGGTACCATTACCTCATCGAATAAACCGCGCTCTACTTTAATTTCCGTTGTCATTGCACATTCCTTCTTGATACCGCATGCGTAGCAGATAAGCGAATTTAACCGGCTCTCTTTGCCAGCAAATAATGTTTTGCATTTAAGCTATTGCGGCATTGTATTTACATTTAATTAACCATTTCAATAGTGATTTATTCTTTTCGTTCTCGAAAGCAACTTCCATTAATCACTGCTTATGACTATTTATGCATCAAGAAAGTAAAATAGAGAAGTGATTTTTTATAAATGTTATGTAATACAGGGGATAGAAGGTTTAAAAAGACATGAATAGACAAAGAGACTCGAGAGAATCGCATAGTTTTGCAATCCGCTCACCTCAGCAAAAAGATGAATGATTTGTTAAGAAAAGTGATCGCGATCAGATCGCTTTGCGTGCTAAAAAGTTCGCAAGCAACTCGTGACCTTGCTCAGTTTTGATTGATTCTGGGTGGAACTGCACCGCATCAATTGGCAAGGCTTTATGTTGGTAACCCATTATTTCATCCATGCTTCCGTCCGGCAGTTCTGTCCATGCAGTCAGTTCAAACACGTCGGGTAAAGTACCGTTTTTCACCACAAGAGAGTGATAACGGGTTACCGTGAGTGGGTTATTCAGATTTTTAAACACACTACGACCGTTATGACGAATCGGTGAGGTCTTACCGTGCATCACTTGTCGTGCACGTACCACTTCACCCCCAAACACTTGCGCTATCGCTTGATGGCCAAGGCAAACACCCAATATTGGAAGCTTACCAGCGAAGTGTTCTATCGCTTTCAGTGAAATACCTGCTTCGTTCGGCGTACATGGCCCTGGCGAGATCACCAAATGAGTTGGGTTGAGCGCCTCAATGCCTTGGATATCGATTTCATCGTTACGCACCACCTTTACGTCTGCACCAAGCTCGCAGAAGTATTGGTAAAGGTTGTAGGTAAAAGAGTCGTAGTTATCGATGATCAACAACATAAAGGGTCGGTTGCTCCAATCCGTTTTGGCAATGCTTACGTAGTGAATCGCCACGTTCGTGACAATCAAGGGCGGTATTTTGCTATACCAAGCAAGAAAGGCAAGTTTTTGCTGAATAAAAAGGCCAGCATAGGCTGGCCTTTGGTCTTTACAGCTATTTAGGAAAGGTTTATCAGGAAATAAATTCGCTTAGCGGCGACGGCGGAATAAGCCGAGACCTAGCAGCGCAAATAGCGCGCCAAAACCAAACGAACCACCATCTGAATCCTTCGACCCTTCTGTTCCAGTTTCAGTTTGCGTCATTGAAACATCACGAACAGAGCTAAACTTCACGATATTACCTGTCGAGTCAGTCACTTTCTCTTCTAACTGATAATTACCTTGCTCTGGCGTTTGTTCAAACTCAATATTCACGCTACGCGCATCAATATCAGCTTGAACTAAGGTTTGGCTAGCCGAGTAAGCTTTCGTATCGCTGCTTGCCGCAGCCGCTTGTGTGGATGGCGTTAAGTTCACCGTAACAATATCACCTACAACCGCCGTTGGTGGTAAACGGACATCGACGGCTAAGTTGTCACCTGCTTTCGGTAAATCGATGTCATCATCTGGTAAATCAATCGCGATGATCACTGGATCGTGGTCAGAGGCAGAGAACGCATCTTTGTACTTCGGCATATCACCTGTGTACTTGCTGCTGTATTCGAACAAGTTACTCTCTAGTGAGTTGATGTGCCAATCTTCAATTGCTACCACTTTTTGCGCTAGGCTACTGCTTGCCAATGCGTGGTCCAAATTACCCAGCTCGCCCGAATAGGTGTAAGAAAACGTATCAGCGCCGTGCAGCAACGTGTTTAAGTTGTGCAGACCGTAACCTTTTTCAATTTTGGTCTTCTCTACTTGAAGTTCACCATCACCAATGGTTGTGTAAGCAGCAGTATAAATGTCACGGCCGTATTTCTCTTTCGAGTAATCAGTCAGTGTCAGAAGTGGGTCTTCCATGCCATAAGCATTGAGATCGCCCATGAGCAATACATCGCCTTTCACCTCTTTCAACGCTTCACCCACTGCGTGCGCAGCAGAAACGCGGAAGTTGTTACAGTTGCCTTGCAGATCCGCTGGCTCAGAATCTTCTACACCAGCAATCCACTCTTCAATACACTCAGAGCCTTTCGACTTAAAGTGGTTTACGACAATAGACAAATCTTCACCCGTCTCTTTCACCGTAAAGGTCTGAAGTAGACTGTGTCGTTGGTACTTATCGTAAGCAGGGTTACTTTCTGTGCCCTCTTTACGAGTAATTGTGTTTTCTGCAATGTGCTGCTCTGGCGTGATGATCACTTTTGCAGCGTCTTTTGGCGTTACTGCGTTAGCACGATATAAAATCGCCACCATGATCGCATCACTGCCAAAGTATTCGTCTTGGTATTTGTCTTGCTCTTCGATTTCGACATACGTGTAATGATCTTCAGCGTCATCAATCTCAGCATTTAGGGCATCAACTAAGTTTTGGATAGCACTGCCATCACCAAAGCCATTGTTCTCGACTTCCATCAAACCAATGATGTCAGCGTCCATCTTGTTCATCGCCGCAACGATTTTCGCTTGCTGGATCAGGAATTCGTCTAGATTAGTCGCACCACGGTTTTGTCCGGTTGGGTTTTCATGACCACTGTCAGCCACGGAGTTGAAGTAGTTCAGTACGTTGAAGCTTGCAATACGCAAATCTGAGTCCGCAATCGCTGGGGCATCTTTACGAGCCACGTCGAAGCCTTCACCTGAAGTCACGAAGTTGGTGTTATCAACTTCATTGGTCGCAATCAGGCGGTATTCGTTGTAGCTGTAAGCCACGACGCCCTGCAGACCTTCTACTCGCGAACCAAGACGAATGTGCTGCTCAGAAGAGCCATCTTGGTCTGCATCTTTAGCAAAATCAGGGTAGTAAGGAATTTGGCCGTTTGGTGCTTTGCCATCTGATTCTAGGTATACGCGGTTTGCTGCGTTGTCTTTTGCTAGCTCAACGGCCGCATCGCTCTCTGCTGCGTGTAATTGAGTCGGCTTTAACAATGGCGCTTCATGAGAGAGCATCATATTGTTACGACGTGAATCGTAGTCGTAAGAGAAGTTTCGAGTTACAAACAAGTCACTTGCCGAGGTTAACTCAACTTGCATCCCTTCATGACGCTCAAGCGCATCACGTAGTGTCTCACCTTCTTTGATAACAAGATCGGTAACTCGAGGGGTTTCAGAGGTGCCTGTTTTCACATAGCTGTTAGCATCAGAAGCAAGCTGAGTATTGCTGTAATACTCTTGAACTTTACCTTTCACACAAACAACATCACCAGCTTTCAGCGCCGTGTCCGCCGCGTCGGTATGAATGAACAAGCCTTCTGAGGTCTTGTCGTTGTTGTCGCTTTCTAATGCTTGTAGGTAGAAACCTTTGGTTAGGCCAGTGGTAACAGCAGTCACGACACCCGTTACGAAATGATCTTCGTCAGTAATGTATGGGTAACCATCAATGAATGGAGACGTATCGCCTTCACCTTGAATATCTTGGATGGTAGTGAAGTTAGGTTGCTGACCGTCGACTTCACAAGCGAATGGTGCTGGTGGCTCAGTCGCATTTAGCTCACCAAGGCCGTCAATGTTGTCTTTCTCAAATGCCGTCCACTGAGATGCATCATAAGTAGCAGAAGGGGTTAGTGCATCACTGTTACGAACTAATGTGGTGTCTTTACCAAAATCTACGTCACCCATCACACCGATGATGTCGTGCACTTCACCATCTTTAAGCAGTGCGAGCGGGTCGTCACCGTTAAAGTTCGCAACGCTTTTATCTATGATATCCGAGACAGCTTTGATGGTATCGCTCGCATCACCATGCGCCAGTACATACACTTGGTTAGCTTGTAGCGTCACTTGGCTAAGGTCGAATGTGCTACCCCAAGTACCACCACCGTTTGATGATTTCGCCAACTCGTAGCCAGTGAGTGTCACCGCAGTATCACCCGTATTAGCGATCTCTACCGCTTTATTATAAGCGCCGCCTTCTACGTATTGGGAAATAATAATCTCTGCGTTCGCGTTTGCACTAAGTGCACTGGCGATGGTTAATGCGAGTATTGAGGGTTTGATTAACGTGTCCATTGTCATACCTGATATTTATGTAAATGCAAACTTAGCTCTGGTTAGAGCCTGCCATTTGCGTCTACTATCAGGTTTATTTATGAAATAAATAAGAATGAGTAATTAAAGCCGTGAAATGAATCACATGTGAATATAAGAAAATATGCCAGAGCATCCCATTCAAACATTTTTTGTAATAAATACAGAGCGCTATTGATAAACAAGTCAGAATTTAGATTGATTACTCAGTTTACTTTTTCACTTCATGTTAAGGAGTAGAAAATACATCACTTGTTGAGTTGCTTATTAACCCAACCGTTCCGTTACAAATAAAAAATATAATTAGTCACTAATTTAGAATGCTTTAATTTTCACTTGTATCACTGTTCAAGCCCAAGAATCTATTACTCGCTTCGTTCTCTCTTATACAGGCCCCTCATACTTCAAAGTTTTCATGATTTATTCAATAACTTTTCATTACTCACTAGCCAAAAACATACACAAAAGATATAACACCTGCGCGAGACAATAAGATCTCATTAGCTGTAAACCCAGGAACGACAAATGAAAAAAATTCAACGCAGTGTGCTAGCTCTCTCCCTACTTGGCTTGATAGCGGGGTGTCAGTTGACCGCCAGTGAGCCACTTCAACCTACGGCGAATCAAGACATCATCGAATCAGCCAAAAATGAACTGGATGGTATTGAAGAGCTAGAAGTCAGTGACGAGGGTGTTATTACCTTTACTCAGCGTCTAAGAACGCCAGGAACCTACTGGATTCCAGCGAGAATTAAAGAACTCAGCTACGATATATCATGCGTACAGCTTAGTTACTTCATTGATAAAGGCATGGTTGTGAAGTCTGCCTTTCTAGGGGCTCGAGGACGTGTTGAATATTACGACATGGAACGCTGTATGAAAGACACGCCATTTCAGTAATACAGGCATAAAAAAAGCTCCACCAAAGTGGAGCTTTTTCGTATTCGTTCTTAGCGACTATGGGCGAGCTACAAAACCTACTGCTTCGTATGCTTTCTTAAGCGTTTCAGCCGCTCGTGCCGAGGCTTTCTCAGCGCCTTGCTGCATTACCTCGTCCATGTAAGCACGATCAGCGCGAATACGGTGATATTCTGCTTGAATTGGCTCAAGCATTGCTACAACTGCCTCACCAACATCTTTCTTAAATGGGCCATACATTTCTACGCCTTGGTACTTCGCTTCAATCTCTTCGAAGCTCATGCCTGTCGCCGCAGAGTACAGACCCATTAGGTTAGCAATGCCCGCCTTGTTCTCGATATCATGACGGATACTTGGTGGCGTTTCGGTATCGGTTTGCGCTTTGTTGATCTTCTTAAGGATCGACTTAGGCTCTTCCAGCAGCGTGATAACGTTCTTACGGTTGTCATCAGATTTAGACATCTTCTTCGTTGCGTCTTGAAGGCTCATTACACGCGCATTTACTGTCGGAATGTAAGGCTCTGGAACTTGGAAGATTGGCTGCTCTGGCGAGTAAATATTGTTGAAACGCGTTGCGATATCGCGCGCTAATTCTAGATGTTGCTTCTGGTCACTGCCTACAGGTACTTGGTGCGCACCGTAAAGCAAAATGTCAGCAGCCATCAACACCGGGTAGTCAAATAGACCGACGTTTACGTCATTCGCGTAACGTGCCGATTTGTCTTTAAACTGAGTCATACGGCTCAGCTCACCCATTTGAGTGTAGCAGTTAAGAAGCCAACCTAATTGAGCATGCTCTGGTACATGTGACTGAACAAATAGCGTGCTCTTCTTCGGGTCAACACCAACTGCCAGACAAATTGCCAGTGCGTCTAGAGTTGCTTCATGCAGCGCTTTAGGGTCCTGACGAACCGTAATCGCGTGAAGGTCTACCACACAATATTGGCAATCATAATCGTCTTGCATCTGCTGCCATTGACGTAGAGCACCCAAGTAGTTACCGATACTTAGTTCACCTGAAGGTTGAACACCACTCAATACAATGGGTTTGCTCATTAGAATGATTCCTTTGACTTCTTAATCTAATTAAATGAAAAAAACCGTGCAGTAATAGGTGCACGGTTTACTCAGTGTACTCATTAACGAGTATTTTGGAAGCTCTTTTGTAGCCGTTATGCAGAAACCGCTACAACGTCCAATAATTCTGCCAAACTGTCAGCGACGAAATCTGGATTTGATGCTGAAATAGGTTCACCGTGGTTGTAACCATATGTCAGACCAAATGAGGCACAGCCTGCATTCTTTGCTGCGAGAATATCGTTTTTCGAGTCGCCAACCATCAGCATTTCACTTGGTTGGATTTGGTGCTTTTCCATTAGCCAGTTCAATGCTACTGGGTTTGGTTTTTTCTCTGGGAATGCATCACCGCCAAGGACATCAACAAAGTATTTCGCGATGTCGTGCTTTTCCAAAACTTCAGGCACAAACTTTGAAGGTTTGTTAGTCACCAACGCCATAACAAAGCCCGCTTTGTGCAGCTCTGCTAGTGTCTCTTTTACCGTTGGGTAAAGATGGCTTAGCTTGTGACCGCTTTGCTCGTAGTAATCATCAAACAATACACGCGCTTTAGCACGAAGCTCTTCACTCAGCTCCGGGTTGATGGTCAGGCTTTGGCTTAATGAGCGACCAATAAGCACGTCTGCGCCGTTACCCACGTAATCACGAACTTGTTCTTCTGAAACCGATGGAAAGCCAAGCGCCTGTACGGCTTGGTCTGCCGCGACAGCTAGATCTGGCACGCTATCAAGCAAAGTGCCATCTAGATCGAAGGCGATGAATTTAATGTCTTGTTGAGTCATAACTTCCCTGAGGATTTTTATTTATAAATCGGTGAAAACGATAAAGGATGGCACCCCATCCTTTGTTTTTATCATTATATCTGATTCTACAGTAACTGTTTGTTTCGTCGTTACTTTGCAGCAATACGCTGACGAACTGCCTCAAACAAACAGATGCCGGATGCCACAGATACGTTCAAACTTGAAACGCTACCGGCCATTGGGATCTTAATCAAATCGTCGCAGGTTTCACGAGTCAGACGACGCATACCGTCACCTTCTGCTCCCATTACGATAGCAAGGGGTCCAGTCAGTTTGGCTTGGTAGATGTCGTGCGTTGCTTCACCCGCAGTACCAACAAACCAGATGCCTTTCTCTTGCAATGTGCGCATAGTACGAGCCAAGTTAGTCACTCGGATCAATGGTACGACTTCAGCTGCACCACAAGCCACTTTGCTTACGGTTGCATTCATTGGCGCAGAACGATCTTTCGGTACGATGATCGCCGCAGCACCTGCCGCATCTGCGTTACGTAAACACGCACCAAGATTGTGTGGATCGGTCACTCCGTCTAACACTAATAGCAGTGGTGATTCGTGCTGCGCCAGGATGTCATCTATATCGTTCTCATTCAGCTGCTTCGCTGGTTTCACACGAGCGATGATGCCTTGGTGATTTGCACCGCGCGCTTTGTCATCCAAGGTTTTACGTGTCATCTGCTGAATAGAAACATCACAAACCTGAAGATCATTTAGGATTGGCATTAGGCGATCATCTTGACGACCTTTTAAAACGTACGCCTCGACAAAACGCTCTGGTTCGCGCTCCAATACCGCCTTCACTGCGTGAATGCCGTAGATAAATTCGTTACTCATTGTTTAACCTGTTGTTCTGGTCGTATTGCCTGCGCCAACCAAGTTTGAACTAAGTTGGCGCTTCAACCTACTGCGCTTCTTTTTTAGTGCGCTTGGTTTTCTTCGGCTTACTGTGCGGCTTCTTTTTACGTGCTTTTTTCACTTTAGGCTTCTCGTTGCCTTCGGCGTCACCACGTTTTGGGCCATTACGCTTACTCGTTGCGCCCGTTTCTTCTGGGCGTTTAGTTGGCTCTATCGCAGGAACTGCACGAGCCGCGCCACCTTCTTTCGATGAAGAGCGAGTCGCAGCGCGTTTTTTATCTTTCGCTTTGCGTTTTGCTTCCGCTGCGCGTTTCTTCGCAGTCTTACCTTCGCCGCGTAGCTTACGACTTGTTTCGACCAATTCAAAGTCAATTTGCTTATCATCTAGGTTAACAGCCAGTACTTTTACTTTTACTGCATCACCTAAGCGGTAGATGTTACCGAAACTTTCACCAATAAGTCGTTGACCAATCGGGTCAAATTGATAGTAGTCGTTCGCAAGGGTAGAAATATGTACCAAACCATCGATGTGCAAATCCGTTAAACGTACAAAGAAGCCAAAGCTAGTGACATTAGCAATAACACCGTCTAGTTCGTCACCGACGTGGTCTTGCATATATTCACACTTCAGCCAATCCGCAACATCACGTGTTGCATCATCAGCACGGCGCTCTGTCATCGAACATTGTTCGCCGTAAAAATCCATGTCGTCAAACGAGTAATGATAGCCACCTGTTGGTGTCCAGCGATCTTGATTACGACCTTCTTCTTTAGCAATCAGATACTTGATTGCACGGTGAAGTAACAAGTCAGGGTAACGACGAATTGGCGACGTAAAGTGCGCATAGCGTTTCAATGCCAACCCAAAGTGCCCCGCGTTATCTGCGTTGTATACCGCTTGCTTCATTGAGCGTAGCAGCATGGTCTGAATCAACTCTTGATCTTGACGCCCGGAGATTTGACGTGCGAGATCAGCATAGTCCGTTGGTGAAGGCTCTAAACCACCTTTTAGCTCAAGACCAAGTTCACTTAAGAAGTCACGGAAACCTTGCAGGCGTAACTCACCTGGAGATTCGTGGATACGATAAAGCGCGGGCTCTTTCGCTTTTTCTACCAGCGATGCCGAAGCAATGTTGGCTAAAATCATACATTCTTCGATGATCTTATGCGCGTCATTACGAATTACTGGCTCAATACTTTCGATTTTACGTTCCGCATTGAAAATAAATTTGGTTTCAACGGTTTCAAATTCGATTGCACCGCGTTGATCTCGTGCTTCTTTCAGCACTTTGTACATCTTGTGCAACTCTTCTAGATGAGAAACAAGCGGCTGGTAGCGCTCACGTAGTTCTTCATCCCCTTCTAGAATCGCGCTCACTTTGCTATATGTGAGACGAGCGTGCGAGTTCATCACCGCCTCGTAATGCTTGTAACCAGACAGCTTACCTGTATCGGAAATGGTCATTTCGCACACCATACACAAGCGATCTACTTGCGGGTTAAGCGAACATAGGCCGTTCGATAGTACTTCTGGCAACATCGGCACAACTTGCGACGGGAAATATACTGAGTTACCACGATTGATCGCTTCTTTGTCCAACGCAGAGTCAGGACGAACGTAGTAACTGACGTCAGCAATCGCTACCCATAAACGCCAACCACCTTCTTTGTTCTTTTCACAATAAACGGCATCATCAAAGTCTCGTGCGTCTTCGCCGTCAATGGTCACTAGTGGCAAATCACGTAGATCCACACGACCAACTTTCGCTTCTTCTGGTACTTCTTCGCCCAAGTTTTCGATTTGTTTATCGACGGCTTCTGGCCACTCGTGAGAAATTTGGTGTGTACGAATCGCAATTTGTGTTTCCATACCTGGTGCCATATTTTCACCAAGGACTTCAACCACTTTACCCATCATGCCGCGTGAGCGTGAGCCACGATCAGTAATTTCAATTACGACTACGTTACCCATGCGTGCACCCGCTTTGTGCTCATTTGGGATCAGGATATCTTGGCTGATACGCGAGTCATCTGGGACAACATAGGAGTATCCATATTCAAGGAAGAAACGACCAACGATTTGATCATTGCGCTCCTCTAGCACACGCACCAAACGTCCTTCACGGCGGCCGCGCTTGCTGTTGTCTGTCGGTTGCACTAAGACAAAATCACCGTGGATGATGTTCTTCATCTGATGGTGCGGTAACAGAATATCATCATCCTTGCCGACGCTGCCTTCTGGACGTACCCAACCATGGCCATCACGATGACCAATCACGTAACCTTTCACCATTTCAAGTTTTTCAGGCAATGCATAGCACTGACGGCGGGTAAACACCAGTTGGCCATCTCGCTCCATCGCACGTAGCCGACGACGCAACCCTTCGTATTGCTCTTCGCCCTCAAGCTTTAGTGCCTCAAACAAGTCGTTACGATTCATTGGAACGCCCGCTTGCTCTAGAAACTCGATGATAAACTCTCGGCTTGGAATTGGATTTTCGTAATTTTTGGATTCACGATCTGCAAAAGGATCGTTTGGAATATTGTCTGACATAGGCACGCCTATCTAGCAAGGAAGGTATATGGCTAGTATATCTGAGTCTCTCGATAAGCTACAGAATTGCTTTGAAAAAAGAATGATCGAGATCGACTCTAGGCATGCAAATGAGTTAAGGACGAGCCAGCAAGATCAAAAGTTCAGAATTGTCACTGAGCAAGGATTCAATCGTGCAGTCATCCAACTCCGCCAGAAAGGCACTTTTTGCTTTCGCCAATTTATCTTTGAGGCGGCAAGCAGGGGTAATATGGCAAAAATCCACACCACAGTTGACTAAATCTAACGGCTCTAAATCGCGCACAACACCACCGACTGTGATTTCAGACGCTGGCTTCATCAGCCGGATACCACCGTTTTTTCCGCGCACGGTATGGACATAACCCAACTGCCCTAACCGATTGATAACTTTAACCATATGGTTGCGCGACACACCAAATAAATCCGTCACTTCGGTAATGCTGGTTAACTCATCTTCCGGCAACGAAGCCAAGAAAATTAAGGTTCTCAACGCATAATCAGTGAAACTAGTTAACTGCATATTCTCTCCCAAAGTGCGACTCAATAACCCGCTGGTGATGCTAAAACCCCAAACTTGAGCTATCGATAAAAGTGTAAATCTTTTCTTGATCGAAAGATACATTTGAGATACAACTTTAAACATGCATTATAAATACAACTTAAA
>NZ_JAWOVO010000034.1:0-33085 GCF_033339955.1 Vibrio sp. 1731
GTCATTATGTCACCTGTTAACTTATGAGGTGATGATATCACCTCTAACTAAGTGACCAAATTCAGTGTGCCACTACACATTTATCCGTGACCGTTTGAGCATCTTGAAAGAGTTGGAGAGCGCACAATGAAAATTCAGTTGAGAAAACGCTTGGGCGATCTTCTGGTTGAGGAAGGTATCGTCTCTGAAGAACAAATCCAGCAAGCACTAAACGCACAACGCAGTACCGGGCAGAAGCTAGGGGATGCGTTAATTGACCTTGGCTTTATTACCGAAAAGCAGATGTTGGACTTCTTGTCTCAGCAGCTTGGTTTGCCACTGATCGATCTTGGTCGTGCGCCTGTGGATGCCGAAGCCGTGCAGATTTTACCTGAGGTACACGCACGTCGCTTACGTGCGATGGTCGTTGCTCGAAATGGGGACACACTGCGCGTTGCTATGAGTGACCCTGCGGACTTGTTCATCCAAGAATCATTGATGAACTTGTTGGGCCAATACAACCTTGAGTTCATTGTTGCTTCAGAGCGTCAGCTTATTTCAAGCTTTGACCGTTATTACCGCCGTACTAAAGAGATAGCCTCCTTTGCTGAACAGCTGCATGAAGAGCATAAAGATGTACAAAGCTTTGATTACGGTATTGATGAAGCCGATAGTGAAGAGGTTACCGTTGTAAAGCTGGTTAACTCCATGTTTGAAGATGCGGTACAGGTTGGAGCTTCGGATATTCATATTGAGCCAGACGATCAAGTATTGCGTTTGCGCCAGCGTATTGATGGCGTATTGCATGAAACGCTCTTAAATGAAGTGAACATTGCATCGGCTTTGGTTCTTCGACTGAAGTTGATGGCACACCTAGATATTTCTGAAAAGCGCTTGCCGCAAGATGGCCGATTCAATATCAAAGTGCGTGGCCAATCAATTGATATTCGTATGTCGACGTTACCAACGCAGTACGGAGAATCTGTAGTAATGCGTCTGCTTAACCAGTCTGCTGGTTTGCGTCCATTAGAAGAGTCAGGTTTGCCGCCAGATTTGCTTGCTCGTTTACGTCGACAGTTGGCGCGTCCGCACGGCATGATCTTGGTGACGGGGCCGACAGGTTCAGGTAAAACCACCACGCTTTACGGCGCATTAAGTGAGCTCAACGAGCCAGGGAAAAAGATCATTACAGCAGAGGATCCGGTCGAATACCGTCTGCCTCGCATCACTCAGGTACAGGTAAACAGTAAGATCGATCTGACTTTCTCGCGTGTGCTTCGAACCTTCTTGCGTCAAGACCCAGACATCATTCTTGTTGGTGAGATGCGTGATCAAGAGACGGTAGAAATTGGTCTGCGAGCTGCACTAACGGGGCATTTAGTATTGAGCACTCTCCACACTAACGATGCTGTCGACAGTGCGTTACGCATGATCGATATGGGGGCGCCGGGTTACTTGGTTGCTAGTGCGGTCAGAGCCGTGGTGGCGCAGCGTCTTGTGCGCCGAGTTTGCCCAGATTGTAAAACCGAAGACCACTTAGATGAGTCTCGCCAGCAGTGGTTAGCTGGGCGTTTCCCAAATCAAGTTAGCACAATTTTTTATAAAGGCGCAGGTTGCCAAAACTGTAACTTGACTGGTTATCGAGGCCGAATCGGTGTGTTTGAAATGCTCGAACTTGAGCAAGAGATGATGGATAAATTGCGCGCCAATGATGCGGTTGGCTTTGCGCAAGCCGCGCGCCGCTCAGAAAACTATAAGCCACTGCTTGCTTCTGCAATGGAACTGGCGCTACAAGGCACCGTCAGTTTGGATGAAGTGATGACCCTAGGTGAGGGTGATGCTTCTGGTAAGACTGATCCCATTTTCATATAGGTAAGTGAATGCCAACTTTTCGTTATCAAGGCCGTACGCTAGACGGCTCATCCACTAACGGCAAAATCGAAGCAGTGAACTCAGAAGCTGCGGCGGAAGCATTGATGAATAAAGGGGTCATCCCGCTCAATGTACGTTTAGAGAAAGAGTCGGCAAAAAGCCAAGTGAGCTTATCTAAGCTGTTTGTGCCTGCCATTCCGTTGGAAGTAATTATTCTTTTCTCTCGCCAGTTGTTTAGTTTGACTAAAGCTGGCGTACCTTTGCTGCGCTCTATGCGTGGCTTGTTGCAAAATTGCGAAAACAAACAGCTCAAAGAGGCACTGGAAGATGTCGTTTCTGAACTGAGTAATGGCCGAGGTTTGTCTTCTGCGATGCAGCAACACAGCAAAGTATTTAGCCCACTGTTCGTTTCTATGATCAACGTAGGTGAGAATACGGGTCGACTCGATCAAGCACTATTGCAACTGGCGAATTACTACGAGCAGGAACTCGAGACTCGCAAACGCATCAAAGCGGCGATGCGTTATCCGACGTTTGTGATTATCTTTATTACCATCGCCATGTTTATATTGAACATCTTGGTGATCCCTGAGTTTGCATCGATGTTTACGCGCTTTGGTGTCGAGTTACCACTGCCGACGCGTATTTTGATCGCTACTTCTAATTTCTTTGTTAATTATTGGGTGTTGTTGATTGTGGCAATGATTGGCGCGTTTGCGGTTTTCAGAGCCTGGGTGGCGACGGCTGATGGTCGGGAAAAGTTCGATAAGTTTCGGCTTCGGCTTCCAATTGTGGGCGATATCGTTAATCGCGCGCAGCTTTCCCGTTTTGCCAGAACCTTCTCGTTGATGCTGAAGTCAGGCGTTCCACTTAACCAGTCTTTAGCTTTAGCCGGGGAAGCCCTGGGGAACCGCTTTTTAGAAAATCGAATTCTTGAGATGAAATCCGCGATTGAAGCGGGTAGCACCATTTCAGTGACTGCCATCAACAGTAAAATCTTTACTCCTTTGGTGATTCAGATGATTGCAGTAGGGGAAGAAACCGGTCGTATTGATGAGCTGCTGCTAGAAGTGTCGGATTTTTACGATAGAGAAGTTGATTACGATCTAAAAACACTGACTGCAAGAATAGAACCGCTACTTTTGGTGATTGTCGCAGGCATGGTCATGGTGCTGGCACTGGGTATCTTCCTGCCAATGTGGGGAATGCTAGACATCATCAAAGGCGGCTAATAGGTGGTTGAAAATCAAAGTCGAGCGACGCTAATCGTTTTTGGGGTAATTGCTACCATCACTGCTGTTGGCTTGGCGGTCAAATTACGTCCTGTTACCGAGCAGGCGCAAGTGACCGGAGCGAAGTTGGCGAGAGTTTGGATGCAAGATAGTGTTCAGCGTTATCGTCAAGCTTGGTTAGTACAAGGCGAGCCAAAACATATGCTGATGGATGGTTTTAATCTCACCATGACTGAGGGCGGGCTAGTGTCTCCCTTTACTCAACAAGGTGTTTTAGATTGTGGTTATTGGCTAGCAGTGCATTATCCACAACGTAAAATAATGACCAATAAGTTAATAGATATCAGTGGAACCATCAAAACTGATCGTTATGTCTGTCACTATACTTATGAAAATGGTCAGTCGATTGTAGTTATTTCAACAGCTAATCAACTGAAAATAGACGTCGAAATGTCGGCGGAGTGAATTTTTTGACACCTAATCACTATAATTGGTAATGAAAGTTGGTATAATGCAATCATTACCATAAGTAACAGGCTGTAATAGTGGGTAAACAATAATGTGTTTTTCTCATTGCAGCATGAACTGAATAATGGCAAATCGTCATTCTGCTCAAGCGGTAGATACAGTATCCACTTCACGGTCAGTTTTAGTGAACGTTGCTGCCCCAAACCGTTTTGACATTATCCAAAATGGTCGCGTGACCTAAACGAAACTTTGCAGTTGTACTGCATGCTTACATAGAGAGAGTAAACAATGAAAAGACAAGGTGGTTTCACCCTTATCGAATTGGTAGTGGTAATTGTAATCCTAGGTATTCTAGCGGTAACTGCAGCACCACGTTTCCTTAACCTGCAATCGGATGCTCGTGAATCAGCTCTTCAAGGTCTAAAAGGTGCGATCGATGGTGCTTCTGGTATTGTATTTGGTAAAGCTGCAATTGAGGGTGTTGAGACCAAAACAACTGCGGATAAAGTTACTGTTGAAAATGTAAAAATCAACTACGGTTATCCACAAGCACTTGCTGGTGGTCTAGATAACGCTGTGAATGGTCTAACTCAGGATTGGGCTCTTGTAAATGAAGGTACAGATCCTGAAACGTTAGTAGCGACTTTTGTAAGTGGTGATCTAAAGCCAGGCTTTGATACCAAAGCTAATACTGTTGAGAAAGTAAAAGCAAGTGAATGTTACGTTACATACACTGAAGCAACTTCAAGCGCGGTTGCTACTACGATTGTGACTGATAGTGGTTGTTAATGTAATTCCTAAGGCCAGCTAGTCTGGCCTTTATCTCTTTATTTTGATTAATCTCGGAATAGTTCATATGCGCAAATCATCGGGTCTTAGTGCAATAGAGTTTGTGGTTGTACTGATTATCTTAGGCGTGATCGGTTATGTGGTATTACCAAGATTTATCAGCTTTGAACCAGAGACTTACGAAGCAAAGTGGGAGCAAACTAAGAAAACCGCTGAGCACGTTTCTGAAACGTTAAGCAATAAAGAAACTTACGATCGAATTGAAGAAGAGATTGGCCGTTCAAAAGAGTAAAGTAACTAGACATTGGTTATTTGTTCGTCTGTTCACACTTCGAATCGAAAAATTATAAACCTATCATTAATCTCATAATTTCATCGTATACTTATCTCGCTTGTTCTAAGCCTAAGGTTGGGTTATGAAAATTCGCAGCTCTGCATTAGGATTCACTTTAATGGAGTTAATCCTCGTGATTGTTCTCCTCTCTATCCTTTCACTTTTTGCAGCCAGCCGTTTTATGGGCTCAGGCAGTTTTTCTGGATATGCATTACAAGAACGCGTGATTTCTGTGATTCGCCAAGTACAAGTGAATCGTATGCAGTCGAATGTTGCAAGTCCTGATAACAATTTTCGTTTACAAGTTTCTAGCTCATGTGTTGGTTCGGTTGCTGCCTGTGCACTAACAGGTAGTGCACAAGATGCCCGTAGTGACGTGGTTATCGATAAGTCCGCAAAGTTTTCCGTTATCAGCGGTGCCGCAAATACAATTAATTTTAACCTTCTCGGCAATCCTGTAAGTGGTGCTGTAAACATCTTAATTGAAGATAAACATGGTCGAAGCCGTTGCCAAGTTGAAATTAATTCTCAAGGTTATGTTTCTAAAGGTACATGCTCATGAAGAAATCTAGTGGCATGACGTTAATAGAAATGATCATCGCGATTGTTTTAATGGGCATTGCGATGGTGGCGTTTACTTCTTTTCTTGTCCCTCAAATTCGAGATTCCGCCATTCCTCATTATCAAACTCGTGCCGCTGCATTAGGCCAAGGTTTTATGTCTCAGATATTGGCGCGAGGCTTTGATGAGAACAGCGATTTTGATGGTGGTACTGTTCGATGTGGTGAGAATGGAGTGAGCTGCACTGACGTAAATAAATTAGGTGCGGATAAAAAACTAGACGGTTCTTTGGAAACAACGCCTAGTGATTTCAACGATGTAGATGACTATATCGGGTGTTGGAGCACATCTACAACGGCTTCTCAGTGTGATGGTATCCCTAGAGGGAATATTAGTGATGTACTTGGTGCGGATAGTACTGAGCAGTACAAAAACTTTAGATTAGAAGTTAGCGTTGCCTATGATGATCTGACGGATAAAGCTCCCGATGAAATAACCGAATACAAAAAAGTAACATTACGGATTTTTGCGGGGAACACGCAGCCCCTTACTTTAACAGCCATTAAGGGGAACTACTGATGAAAGATCGTGGTTTCACCTTAATGGAAATGATAGTTACGATTGTGGTCGGCAGCTTCATCATGTTGGGGATAGCTGGCTATGTCCAGTTAGGAATGAAAGGATACGCTGATACTATCGATCGCCAACGAATACAAACGCAGGCTCAGTTTGTTTTAGAAAAGATGACGCGTGAAATCCGCCATGCTGTACCAAATAGTTTTTATGAACCCTCAAGCAACTGTTTGGCGTTTGTGCCTATCGAGTTCTCTGGTTTTTATCTTACTCACAACCAAGATTTACAGTTCTTGCTTGGTAATGATCCAAAGTTAAAAACATTAAGGACCAATCGCTGCTTAGTGATTAACCCTAGTCGATATAATGATTTATTTCCAACGGAATTTGGTGGTAAGTGCCCTTCGATCGATGACATTAGAAAATTAACTGAGCCTAAGCTTTCTCAATCGTTTCAAGTTGGGGGCCTTCATAGGGTTGTAGGTGAAGATGGGAAAACACTAGAGCCTTTTACTCTCAGTGATGCGGCTGATTACTTGGCTTCTAGTTCAATCTCCGACCGTCACTATATCTATAAAGATAATTCTCAGGTTACGTATTGCTTTGATAGTGATAGCGGTGAGTTGACTCGTCAAGACTCTAGATACAATCGCCCGATCACGGTTGCGAAAAATATCGATACATCCAAGAGTGAGATGCACTACAAAGAAGCAACCCTTCAGCGCGGTGGCCTTGTCCATATCAATTTGGAATTTGTTCAAGACGGTGAGCGCAGTGTTTACCAACAAGATGTGCAGGTACTCAATGTCCCATAGAAGAAAGCCTCAAGGCAATGTCTTAATCATCGTGCTGTTCGTCATTATCGTGATGGGCTTTTTGGCTTCCTCTTTAATGAAAGTGACATGGTCGAATCAAAGCGGATTAACAAGAGAGTTTTTGGGAACAAAAGCTTGGTTTGTTGCTCAGTCTGCAAATGAGTGGGCACTGACTCAGCTATATCCTTTAAACGACACTAACCCTGATGTGGCCGATTTTTGTGCCAATACGGTAAGTGGCGCAACACCAAATGTTACACAAGGCACAGGTTGCCAATTAAGTGCTATGACATGTTCAAACATTGGTACCTTTAATGCAGGTACCTCTGAAGCTGAATCTCTGTTTAGAGTGCAAGCCACAGCAGTTTGTGGTTCCGGGGTTGCACAAGTACAGCGACAACAAGAGATTTGGGTTAGGGAGTAAAATAATAATGAAAACGATAAATGCTTTATTAGCACTCATGCTCATGCTGCCGAGTTTTGTGTATGCTTCACAGTGCTCAGTTAAAGGTCAAAATAACTTTACAGTAAGCTTTGATGTCGAGGGAGATGATGAATATCAGGCGGTTAACTTAAAGCAAGGAAACCACGGGTATGTACTTTGGTATACAGAGCATAAAAGAAGTAATACCAATAACTATGACTACTTGTTCAATGAGCAAGAGCTAATTGATGATGTTGATTACAACATAAAGATTACTCATCAGGCTGGCTCAAATACATTGAAGTATTACCGCAAATTTGAAGGTGCGGCGAATTATAAGCTAATAGAAGTCCAAACCGTGAATTTGGAGAGTGGTCAGCATTGGGTTATTGATGTTGGAGATGATGTTGACAACATTCAGTGTTCTAACTCTGTGGACCCTGGTAATCCAGGAGGGCCAATTAACCGTTCACCTGATTTTGAGTTTGGTACGGTCGACAATAGCACCTGTAGCATGGTAGGTGGTAAGTACACATGTACTATCAACTTTGAAAACACGTATGACGCAAGTCATTCTAAACCACTCGTGTTTGTCATGCCGACCATCGACAAAGCCTTATCGAGCAAGAATCCTCGTAAAACAGAGTATCCATCGAGTGTCTCAGTCGTTAACACGACACACAATTCTGCAACCATTGTGCAAGAATTCCCGCCGCATCAAAAAGCAGATAGAAATGTCACCTTTTTAGGTAAGAATAGTTCTGAGGTACAAAAGGAGTTAGCGAAGGTTGACTACTTTGTTATCGAACCTGGTGTTTTAGAGCTTAATAATGGTGCAAAAATTGTAGCGGGTACTATCAAGACCAACGTTGCTGCATCTCAATATAAAAATAATAAAAAAGGCATCAATGAGCAGAATAATGGCATCACCATTGATTTTTACGACTATGGTTTGACAGGGTTTGATGGGAGGCCAGGCGTGTTAGTTCAGCCACAAACCAAAAATAATGATGGTACTAACAACTGGTTTACTGGTATGGCTAGGGATGCGAATACAACGTCCTTTAAACTCGCTTTGGAAAAATCAGAAGTTTATAAGAAGAATAGCCAAGGACATGAAACATTCAATATTCTTAACGATAATGAAACCGTGGCGTTTGTTGCTGGTGAAGGCTTTGGTTATATAAATGGGCAACGTTTTTGGTTAGGGCAAGGTAAAACCAAATACACGCTAGCTCAGAAAGATCCCGTTATTGACCCAGTAGTTGAGGGCTGCAAAGTTTATACTCCGTTCCCAGCTAGCGCTGGCTTTGAGGCTCCGCCCGTTCTTGTCGCGAACAAAAACTCAAGAAATGGTAACAATGGAGGATGGTTACGTCGCTGTGATGTTACCAGTAATTCAGTAGCCTTTATTGTTGAAGAGGATATGCACAAAGACAAAGAGCGAGGTCACTTAAGCGAAGATGTTGGTTGGTTTATGTTTGAAAAACCAGCTGCTTTGGATGTTTGTGAACCGTTCCGCTCTCCAGTACAAACATGGTATGACGCCGATAATCCTAACTCAGGTCTTGGAGAAGGGCGACTATATATTTCGGGGTCTGCACAAATCAAAGGTGCGCGAACAATGGATGAGAATGGTGACATCATCCGCATCGTTGGCTTTGATGATAGTAAAGTATCCGGAGACCTTACTGGCCCTGCTCCAGATTATGAACAGCGCATAAATGCAGGTTGTGATGGGACTCGTTGTTGGGGTAATTCAGATCTGAAAGTACCGCGAGACACATTGGAGAGCTTTCCTAGTTCAAACAGTAGTGGTAGCACTTGGATTGGCACGCCTCAGACTTGGAGAAAAGGGCGCCAAGTAGAAGGTATATTGAGTATAGGTAGTGAGTTAACTTTGATGAGTGGCACCTATTGGATTGACCGTCTCGAAATTAATAACTCTGGAAAGTTACTCGTACCTGAAGGGCAGGAGGTCGTTCTCAATGTAAAAGAAATGAACGTTGGTGGCTTCTTGGGTATGGATATCAAAAATATTGAAAATAACAGCCAGTATGAAGGTTACCTGCGTGTTAATGTCTATGATATTCCTTTCTCAAATCCAAATGCGAGAGTTGATTTTAATGGCTCATCAAAGTTTATCGGTCTGTTGTATAGCGAGGCGCAAGATATTAATGGCAATGAGTCCGTTCAACTAAGTGGGACAGAGTTTTATGGTGCCTTGACTGCTGTTAGTGTAGAGCTAAACTCAAGTGCTCAAATTATTAGGTCTTCATCATGCCTAGCACCTACAAACCAATATGAGTTCGACTTGAGTCCAACTTCTCAACTCGCATTGATGTGCGGTGATGATGCTCCCGTATTTGACATAATTACGAGGAACTCATCAGTTCCCGTAAGCACTAGCATTGATATTTCCATCCCTAACTCCGATGGAGTGGCTTTTAAAGTACAAGTATTGAAGGGAAGCGGTAGCTTATGCTCGATCGCTAGTAATAATGATACGTGTAGGTTCTTTAGTAATAACGAAGGGGAGCTTAAGTTAACAGTTTTAGCGGATGAAACCGATGCACTATTGGCGAAACAACGTTACAAATTAAATGCAACAATGGTGCAAGACATGAACAAATCTAAAGAGGTTAGCTTTAGTTTTGTCCCTTATAAATTTGATATCAAGTCTAGCAATCAAGATAAATGGGATAACTCTGCTATTCCAATGATTGCAAACAAACCTGTTGATATAGATGTTCGAGTACTTGCGTGTCCGCCATCGTCAGATTCGTCTTCTCCGATTGTGCTCAAATATAATCATTCATTAAAGGGTGATGATGTATCTTCTCTAATTACAATGCCATCAGCGAATCAATCCGGTGCTATCTCGCTGTCTGGTCTAGATTTTAAGGACGGCCTAGCAAAATCTTCAGTTACGTTTACGGATTCAGGGGAAGCAACGGTAACCCTAAAGGATTCAGAGTTTGATTGTGATAGTTTTGATGAGCTAAAAGACTCCGATACAAAAGAATGTCAAATCGACGGCGGTCTCTTAAGTGGGAAGTTTTCTGTTAAATCGCGTCCATGGAAGTTTTCTGTTTGCCCTCAGAGCACTGAAGATGAGTATGTTTCCGCAAATGGTAACAGTAAGAGTGGTAATGCTTTTGTTGCCGCTGGTCAGCTCTTTTCTGTTCGAGTCGCACCACTAAAATACAATAGCCCAGAGTGTAGCGAGCAAGAACAGTTAACCCACAATTACTTTTTATCTGAGGCGTCTGCTGAGTTATCGTATACGCTCGATTCTCCAGTTGGTGGTATTTTAGGCAACTTGACTGGCACATTGGTACGCAATGTGTCTGATGATAAAAAAATTGCCTATAGCTATGTTTTTTCCGATTTAGCCTATTCAGAGGTTGGAAGCATAAATTTGTCTGCCTTGGAAACTGGGGCTTTTTATTCTTCAATAGAAGTTGATGGAGATAAAGGGGTCAAAGGTTCTCGTAAGATAGGGCGCTTTTACCCTGATAGCTTTGTGATCAATTCAACGAAATGGGATGCGCCAAAAAATCAAGGAAACATTTCGTATATGGGACAGAAATTCGATTTGGCAGAAGTGTCGATACTCCCATACGGTATGGGTAGTAGTGCGCCATTGAAAAACTACCACTTAATTGATGGCAGTTATCAAGCTAAGCTTGCCGTTCTGGGGGATGGAAAAGTATCAAGCAGTTTAATTCTCGATACATCGTTAGGTGATTGGCGAGAGAACCCTGATGTATCGGAGACTTCACAGTGGTATTTGCAGGACGCTTTTGCATATGTGACTAAGCCTCTCGATGAAAATGGGCCTTTCAATACAAATGATCGACTCTCAAAAACTACAGAGTTTAGTCTTGAAATATCGGGTAAAGACCCTGTTAGATTTAAAAATAGTTCTTCCGAGAGCTACAGTGTATCTGCTGTACTTCCTAGCCAACCTCCTGTTAGGTTTGGACGAATGCTGTTATCTGATGTCGGGGGCTACCAAGGCCAGGAATTGACAGTTCCCCTCTCTGTTGAATTTTGGAATGGTGAGCGTTTTACAGTAAATGAAGAAGATAACAATACCTCTGTAATGAATTTTATTAAAAAACAAACACCAGTTTGGCCTAATGATGGTACTGATTGCTCGGTTATTTTGGAGGGGAATGCGACGGTTTCAGAGGGAACAACACGAAAAATTAAGGTCAAACAAAACTTGGCTACATGTCAATCTGCGATCCGTCAACAAGCTGAACTATGGTTAGGGCTAGACTCGGATGGTAGCAATATCCCTTGGCTCAAGTACAACTGGGATAATAAGAGCCCTGGTGAAGAAAACCCATCATCCGTCGTCACCTTTGGTATTCATCGAGGTAACGATCGCGTGATTTACCGTGGTGAGCCAGGGTTAACCGGACAGTAACAACTTAGGTTTTTGCCCTTAAGTTAGGAAACTGCAAGAAATTGAGGCTTTCTGCTCATGTTTGTGTACCAATACCTTGCTGTGACAGCGAGGCATTGGTACATTTAGAGCAATTTTTGTCTTCTATATTTTTGCAGGATGAGCGAAGAGTATGTTTAAGAAACTTCGTGGCATGTTTTCTAACGATCTATCTATCGATTTAGGTACAGCCAACACTCTAATTTACGTAAAAGGGCAAGGAATTGTCCTTGATGAACCTTCTGTAGTTGCTATTCGTCAAGATCGTGTAGGTTCTGCAAAAAGCGTTGCTGCAGTCGGTCACGCAGCAAAACAGATGCTTGGTCGTACACCTGGCAACATTTCCGCTATCCGCCCAATGAAAGACGGCGTAATCGCTGACTTCTACGTAACCGAAAAAATGCTTCAGCACTTTATCAAGCAAGTGCATGACAACAGCATCCTAAAGCCAAGCCCACGTGTTCTTGTTTGTGTTCCTTGTGGTTCTACCCAAGTTGAGCGTCGCGCAATTCGTGAATCAGCACTTGGTGCTGGTGCCCGTGAAGTTTACCTAATCGACGAGCCAATGGCGGCGGCAATTGGTGCTGGTTTACGCGTATCTGAGCCGACAGGTTCAATGGTGGTCGATATCGGTGGTGGTACAACTGAAGTTGCCGTTATCTCTCTAAACGGTGTGGTTTACTCATCGTCTGTACGTATCGGTGGTGACCGCTTTGATGAAGCTGTGATCAACTACGTACGTCGTAACTACGGCAGCTTGATTGGTGAAGCAACGGCTGAAAAGATCAAACACGAAATCGGTTCTGCTTACCCTGGTGATGAAGTTCAAGAGATTGAAGTTCGCGGTCGTAACCTTGCAGAGGGTGTGCCACGCAGCTTTAGCTTGAACTCAAACGAGATCCTAGAAGCGCTTCAAGAGCCGCTATCTGGCATCGTATCAGCAGTCATGGTTGCACTAGAACAGTGTCCACCAGAGCTAGCTTCAGATATCTCTGAAAACGGCATGGTGCTAACCGGTGGTGGCGCACTACTGAAAGATCTTGATCGCCTACTTATGGAAGAAACGGGTATTCCTGTGGTTATCGCGGAAGATCCACTAACGTGTGTTGCGCGTGGTGGCGGTAAAGCACTAGAAATGATCGACATGCACGGTGGCGATCTGTTCTCTGAAGAATAAAGGTTTAGGTGAAGCTCATGTCGGGCTTCACCTTCATTTCTGCTCTCTCTGTAATTCAAACATGCTCCATACCTAAAAGTATTTAGTTAAGTATTTTTAGGTTGCCAAGTAAGGCTCAATAATCATGGAAGCAATCAGGTCAAAAACAAGATGAAACCGATTTTCGGCAGAGGTCCGTCTCTGCAATTACGTCTGTTTTTTGCTGTCATCGTGTCGGCGAGCTTAATGCTGGCCGATAGTCGTCTAGATACGTTTTCCAACGTTCGATACCTACTAAACAGTATGGTTGCACCGATTCAGTACGCAGCGAATTTGCCTCGTAGTATGTTCGATGGCGTATTTGAACGTTTTAATTCTCATCAGGCATTGGTTGAAGGCAATCGCAGCTTAAAGCGAGAAGTGCTACGCCTGAAAAGCGAGCTTATCTTGCTCGACCAATATAAAGAAGAAAACCAACGCCTACGTAAGTTGTTAGGATCTTCATTTGTCCGTGATGAAAAGAAAGTCGTGACAGAAGTAATGGCGGTTGATACTTCACCTTATCGTCATCAAGTGGTGATCGATAAAGGCCGTATTGATGGTGTTTACGTTGGTCAGCCTGTTATCAATGAGAAAGGCATCGTTGGTCAGGTCACGTTTGTCGCAGCGCACAACGCACGTGTTTTGCTGCTAACGGACGCGAAAAATGCAATTCCTGTCCAGGTGATCCGCAATGATATCCGAGTGATCGCATCGGGCAATGGTGAAATGGATGAAATCCAACTGGAGCACATTCCAACCAGCACAGATATTCAGGTTGGTGATTTATTGGTGACATCCGGTTTAGGTGGCATTTACCCTGAGGGATATCCAGTCGCGACGGTTACCAATGTGGATCACGATACGCGTCAAGAGTTCGCCTCAATCAAGGCTGAGCCGGTTGTGGAGTTTGATCGCTTACGCTACCTACTGCTGATTTGGCCGAATGAAGACCGTCAACACAAAGTACTGCGGTCCAATGTAGATGAAGGGTTAGAGCAAGAACAAGAGGTAACCGATGGCCAATAATGTATTGAGTAGCCGAATGGTGATTGGCGTCAGTTTCTTCGTTGCGCTGGTACTGCAAACCATTCCATGGCCAGGTGTGTTAGATGTGTTACGTCCGTCATGGTTGTTCCTTGTCACGTGTTATTGGGTGTTGGCACTACCGCACCGAGTGAACGTCGGAACTGCGCTAGTGTTGGGCTTATTGTGGGATATCTTGATCGGCTCAACGCTTGGAATTCGTGGCATGATGATGTCGATCGTTATCTACCTTGTGGCGCTGAATTTCCTGTTGATTCGCAACATGGCATTGTGGCAACAGTCGATTTTAATTGCCTTTTTTACTGCGTTATTGGAAGTTTTGATATTCTGTGGGGAATATTTGAACCAGGACGTAGTATTTAATCCATTATCTCTGTGGACGGCGGCAATAAACTGTATACTTTGGCCATGGATGTTTTTATTAATGCGACGAGTTCGTCGTGCATGGCACGTAAGGTAAAGCGGTGAAGAAAAGCTTATCTCTCGTTCTCGCATCGGGTTCTCCGAGAAGAAAAGAGCTGCTTGCTCAACTGGGTTATGATTTTGAGATCGTATTGCCTGATGTTGAGGAAGCCAAACAGGCTCATGAGCAAGCACGAGATTACGTGTTGCGTCTTTCTTTGGAAAAAGCTCAGGCAGGCTTAGCGTTGGCTAAGCCTGATTCCGTTGTATTGGGCTCTGATACGGTCGTAGTATGCGATGACCGTGTGCTAGAAAAACCAAAAAGTTTTGAAGATTCAAAGCGTATGCTTACTGACTTATCGGGTCGTCGCCATCAAGTGATGACTGCGGTGAGCGTTGTATCATCGGAACAACAACATTCAGTGGTCGTTACCACTGACGTGTGGTTCAAACCACTGACTCACGAAGAAATCGAACAATATTGGCAGTCAGGAGAGCCATGCGATAAAGCTGGAAGTTATGGTATTCAGGGACTCGGAGGGCGATTTGTCACCCGAATCGAAGGCAGTTATCACGCTGTAGTAGGCTTACCTTTGTTCGAAACCGATCAGCTAATTCAAGAATTTTTATAATTGTTTTGAGGTGTGCACATGAGTGCAGAATTGCTGCTTAACGTGACCCCGAGTGAAACTCGTGTGGCCATGATTGAAGGTGGAGTACTACAAGAAATACATATCGAGCGCGAATCGCGTCGCGGTATTGTGGGCAATATATACAAAGGCAAAGTAAGCCGAGTGTTACCAGGCATGCAGGCGGCTTTCGTCGACATTGGTTTAGATAAAGCGGCGTTTTTACATGCGTCAGATATTGTTCCTCATACCGAATGTGTGGCAGAAAACGAAAAACAGCAGTTTCAAGTCCGTGATATCTCTGAGCTGGTACGCCAGGGACAAGACATTGTTGTGCAAGTGGTCAAAGATCCGCTCGGCACAAAAGGTGCGCGTTTAACGACGGATATCACCTTACCTTCGCGTTATCTTGTTTTTATGCCGGGGGCCAGCCATGTCGGTGTTTCGCAGCGTATTGAAAGTGAAAAAGAGCGCGAGCGTTTGAAAAAGGTGGTGAACCATTACTGCGATGAGCACGGTGGTTTTATCATTCGTACCGCGGCAGAAGGCGCTGATGAAAAAGAGCTCTCTCAAGATGCGGCATTTCTAAAGCGTTTGTGGCTAAAAGTCATGGAGCGTCGCTCAAAATACAAAACGCGTTCAACACTTTACGGTGAACTCGGCTTAGCTCAACGCATTCTGCGTGACTTTGTTGGCACAGAGCTCGATAAGATCATGGTCGACTCCCGCCTTGAATATGAAAACCTGAAAGAATTCACTTCTGAGTATGTACCGGAGTTAACAGATAAGCTTGAGCTTTACGAAGGTGACAAGCCAATCTTTGACATGTACGACACCGAAAACGAAATTCAGCGTTCTTTAGAGCGCAAGGTCGAGCTAAAATCGGGCGGCTATTTGATCATCGATCAAACCGAAGCCATGACCACCATCGACATCAACACGGGTGCATTTGTTGGTCGTCGTAATCTCGAAGAGACTATCTTCAATACCAATATAGAGGCAACGCAAGCTATTGCGCGTCAGCTACGTTTACGTAACCTCGGCGGTATCATCATTATTGATTTTATCGATATGGCATCCGAAGAGCATCGTCAGCGAGTACTTACCTCACTGGAAACGGCGCTGGCGAAAGACCGAGTAAAAACCAACATCAACGGCTTTACCCAGCTTGGCTTAGTTGAAATGACACGTAAGCGCACACGAGAAAGTATTGAACATATCTTGTGTTCTGGCTGTCCTACTTGTGAAGGCCGTGGCAGCGTGAAAACGGTCGAAACTGTATGCTTTGAGATATTACGCGAGATTACTCGTGTGAACCGTGCTTACGACGCCGATAATTTTGTCGTGTACGCATCGCCGTTTGTTGCTGAAGCGCTATTGGGCGATGAGTCTCATGCGTTGGCTGAGCTCGAAGTATTTATTGGCAAGCAAGTGCGAGTTCAGGCTGAACCCCTGTACATTCAGGAACAGTTTGACGTCGTAATGATGTAATTTGGAACATTTGTGAATTCTGGTGTTAACCGTTTTGGGCGTTTTTGTGCGTGGAGTTTAGTTACTGTATTGGTGTTATTAGCCATATTAGTAACCACGCTTCGCGTCACACTGCCGCAACTTAACCATTTCCAAGATGAGATCAAAACCTGGGTCAAACAAGGCACAGGTTTTGACGTTTCTATTGCCAATGTCGCAGGGACGTGGCGCAATAATCATCCCTCAATTGCGTTACTGGGTTTAGAGGCAAATCTACCAAACGTGCAAGATGCACGCTTCGCTGTTGAAGAAGTCCAAATTGAGTTCGACCTTATTCAATCTCTTTTTCAACTTAAACCTGTAGTTGCAGACCTTACCATTCATAACCTCGCTTTAGACATTCACACGGTAGACATTCTGCCGACTTCTCATCGTCAAGATCCGAAGCCTGAAGTGGATAAGAGCGAAGTGAAACTCATTGACCAACTCGACTCACTTCTTTTACGTCAGTTCGAAGACTTCACTATTAGCGATTCACGGATTTGGTATAAGTCTGTGTCAGGTGAAACTCGCCGTTTAGATATTGAGCAGCTTCGTTGGAGTAATCAAGGGAAGCGTCACGTAGCCGAAGGCACGGTTAGCATTGCCGATGTTCGCCTGAACTCATTGTTAGTAAGCGCTAACTTTAAAGATCATGGCTCGTTGCGCGATGTATCTGGTGAGTTTTACGTGAGTGCTCAAGATGTCTCGGTCACACCTTGGCTGACCACTTACATGCAAGAAGAGTCAGGAGCAGAGTCGGGTAAAGTCAGCTTAAATACTTGGCTAACGCTCAAACATAGCCAACCGCATGATGCTTATGTTGAATTGCTGCCTTCCGAGTTGGTGTGGAATGAAGATGGACATCATGAGCTGTTTATTGAGTCTGGAATTTTCAATCTTCGACCAGATAAACAAGGCTGGAAAGTAAATGGCCACTCACTTCAGATCAGAACCGATAATACCCCTTGGCCAGAGCTAGACGTCGCGTTTGATTGGCAACCAAACGGCTGGATGCTCAATCTCTCTCGGCTCGACATCGAAGCACTCATTCCGCTCATTAAGCTGGCTCCGGAGTCAGAGTCGACCAGTGACCTTATTAACAAACTAGCACCGAAAGGTCGGGTCGAAGATGTCCGATTGTCAATGAACGGCGGTTTAGACACCTTACGCTACTCGGCTGAACTGGATGAACTCGCGATGACACAATGGGAGCTCCTACCCGGGTTTCATCACCTACAGGGCAGCGTATCGGGGGATGTGAATCAAGCTAAAGCAAAAGTCACCGTCATTGATGATGTCTTTCCGTACGGCGATGTATTCCAAGCTCCGCTGAATATCAAACAAGGTGAAGTCGATATTATCTGGCAGCAAGATGATGCGGGTTGGCGTTTGTGGTCGGATAAAGTGACGGCAGCAACGCCTGATCTTCAAGTTTTGGGGGCATTTCGTCTTGATTTCCCAAAAGAACAAAGCCCATTTTTATCGTTCTATGCCGAAGCGGATCTCTACAACGCGGGTGAAACATGGCGCTATCTACCGACTCTGGCACTTGGACAAGACTTAACCGACTATCTTTCGACCGCGATTCAGGGCGGAAAAGTGAATACAGCGAAATTGTTGTGGTATGGCGAGTTAGGGGATTTTCCTTACAAAGAACATAATGGCATGTTCCAAGCTTGGGTTGGATTAAAAGACGCAAAATTTAGCTTTGATACGGCATGGCCAACCATCACGGATTTGCAGCTAGACTTGCTGTTTGAAAATGATGCCATGTATTTGGATTCAAAATCAGCCACACTAAATGGCGTTCATGCCAAGCGTATCACTGGGCGAATCCCTGAGTTGGCAGAAGGTGGACACATCGAGATTGAAGCGAAAGCAAGCGCGCCGGGTAATGAAGTCCGTGACTACATGATGGCGACGCCATTAGTGGATTCAGTCGGTGCCGCATTGACAGCGCTGCAAGTGAGTGGGCCCGTTTACTCTGAGTTTCAACTCAATATACCGTTTGATTTTGAGAAAGAGTCTCGCGCTTGGGGTTATGCCGATTTAACAGAAAATCGTGTTGATATTGAAGCGCCGCCAATGACGCTTGAAAACGCCACAGGGCGTATCACCTTCGACAATGATGTGGTTACCACATCGGGTTTGTCGGCCGAATTATTACAACAGCCTATCTCTCTTGATTTCCATGGAGAGAGTGCGGAGCAAGGCTACAACGTGACAATTAATACACTAGGAGATTGGGATGTCGAGCCTCTCAAACCCTATGTCGGTGAGCGTTGGTTAAACCTTGTTTCTGGCCATGCGCCGTGGCAAATGGACATTGACTTGCAACTCAATGATGTTGGTTTCACTTATCAGCTTGAAGTGCTGGCGCAGCTAAATCGTCTGGCTAGTCAATATCCTTATCCTTTAGCGAAACAAATTGGCGAGTCTGGGCAAGCGAAACTGCAAGCATCCGGCAACCAAGAGAGTATTTCAGCAAGACTACAGATCCCAAATGTGAAGTATCAAACTGAGATAGATATCGCTGGCGATGTCCCGGTTCTGACTGCGACTCATTTAATGGTTGGCAAAGGTGGCTTCCGGATTAGTCCTATTGTCGGGCACGATGCTTCGGTGCGTGTCGAAGAACTGAATTTAGACCAATGGGCTGAGCTTGCGCAGGTCTCTGAGAGCAAGCCTTCATCGTCTGTTTTGGCAAGCATGAAAACGCCGACCATTCCATTGCCGACACGCATTGAAGTTGAAACGCCAAACTTACAGCTCGGTGGGATTGAGTTTCATGATGTGGATTTTTCAGCAAGCAAGAAAAATTTGAGTTGGCAACTCGATGTGGACAGTCAAGAGGTTAAAGGGAAAGCTAACTATCTGAAACCCTATGATCTATCGGTCTCTTTAGAGCACTTGCATCTCTACATCCCAGGGTTTGAAGAGATGACCAAAGAGCGCAGCTCAATCTTTGCGAGTGAAGATCAAAACGCACCTTTGATTACCAATTTTGACCGCAAGTTTCACGCTGAGATGCCAAACTTAACTTTGAACATTGATGATTTTTGGCTGCAAGGCTACAAAGTGGGCAAAGTGAATGTTGATTTGCAGCGTCGCGAGAACCGCTTGGAGTGGAAAAATATCACCTTTAGTAGCGGCAAAAACCGCATTGATATGAGTGGTTGGTGGGACCTGACGAAAGAGAGTAGCCATTCCAACTTAACCATGAAAATGAAAGGTGATAACAACACCGATCTTATGGAGCGCTTTGGTATTACATCAGGCATTCAACAAGCACCATTTGAGATCAATGCCAATATGGAATGGGACGGCGCACCTTGGTCAATGAAGACACAAACCTTGCAAGGAAACGTCTCAACGGAATTTGGTAAAGGCGTGATCAGTGAAGTTAGTGGTGCGGCACGCTTGTTAGGCTTGTTCAGCTTGGATTCTATCATCCGTAAGATGCAGCTCGACTTTACCGATGTATTCGATAAAGGCATGGCATTCAACTCGATCACGGGAACGGGCAAAATCCAAGACGGTGTGTTTATCACCAATGATATCGTAATGGATGCGTTAGCAGGGGAAATGCAAATCCGCGGTATCGCTAATATGAACAGCAGAATGGTTGATGCGGAAGTGAAATTCACACCAGACATCACATCAGGCTTACCAATGCTGACTGCGTTTGCCGTTGCGCCTCAAACGGCTTTGTATGTCTTGGCCATCTCCACGGTGATATCTCCGGTGGTTGAGGTCTTCACTCAAGTCAATTATGAAGTGAAAGGCCCACTAGATTCACCAACGGTGAAAGAAATTTCGCGAAGTAAAGGTGAATACAAGCTACCAGAAAAACTGCGTGAACAGGCCAAATAATTCACCGAATATAATGGAATAGGGAGGAAACACATGGAACGTGTTGGCATTATTCAAATGACTTCGGGTCCGGATATTAACGCGAATTTGGACTTCATCGAAAAACAGTGTGCTTTAGCGAGCAAGCAAGGTGCCAAACTTGTCCTTACTCCTGAAAATACAGTGCTATTTGCCAGTCGCGAAGCTTATCATCAACATGCAGAGCCACTTGGCAGTGGCATGATTCAACAGCGGCTCTGTGAAATCGCAAGAAAGAACCAGTTAACACTGATTGTCGGAAGCATGCCCATTCAAACCGCAAAAGGTGTCACGACAACAACACTTGTATTGCCGCCGCACGGTAAATGCATTGCTCACTATGACAAACTGCATATGTTTGATGTCGACGTAGCCGATGGTTATGGTAGTTATCGTGAGTCGGATACGTTTATGGCGGGTAATCAAATAGTCGTTGCGGAAACTGATATCGGCAGTGTTGGATTGAGTATTTGTTATGATTTACGTTTCCCAGAACTTTATAAAGTATTGCGTCAAGAAGGGGCGGATATCATTGTGGTGCCCGCTGCGTTTACCGCTGTGACGGGGCAAGCTCACTGGGAAATACTATTGCGAGCTAGAGCGATTGAGACACAATGTTGGATTTTGGCAAGCGGACAAACTGGAACGCATCCATGTGGACGAAAAACATGGGGACACTCAATGGTCGTTGACCCTTGGGGACGTATCCATAAACAGCTTCAGGATGAAGTAGGCTTATTGGTGACAGAGATAGATTTGTCACAAAGCCAACAAGTAAGGCAGAATATGCCGCTGACTCAACACAGTCGCTTTCAAAATGAATTGAGACGGAAATAAAAGAGCTAACTATGAGCACAAACCAAATAGAACAGGCACTCCTTGCCCCAAATGGTCTGACAGAACAAGACATTGCTGACACGCTTGCCAGCATTGCTACGCGCCAGATCGATTATGCGGACATTTACTTTCAGTCCAGCTGGCATGAGTCTCTGGTTCTAGAAGACAGCATCATCAAAGATGGCTCTTTTAACATTGATTGTGGTGTTGGTGTCCGTGCAGTAACTGGCGAGAAAACCGGCTTTGCCTACTCTGATCAAATCCAGCCTGAAGGCCTGAAGCAGAGTGCAATCGCGGCGCGCGGTATTGCTCAGCAAGGGCAGAATGGTAAAGTCCAAGCGTTTAAACGCACCGAAAACCAAGCGTACTACGCCGCTGTGAATCCACTAGCTGAATGGGAAAAGCAGCAAAAAACAGAATTGCTCAAATCTCTAGATGCTTACATCCGCACTAAAGAACCATTGATTAAAGAAGTTTCGATTAGCATCAGCGGTGTGCATGAGCAGATGCTTGTTGCGGCAACAGACGGTACTTATGCAGGCGACATTCGTCCTTTGGTGCGTTTGTCTATTAGTGTGCTTGCACAAAAAGGCGAACGACGTGAACGCGGTAGTGCGGGGGGCGGCGGCCGTTTCGGTTACGATTTCTTTTTAACGGAAAGCAATGGTGTGAAACAAGCTTTTCATTACGCAGACGAAGCGATTCGCATGGCGTTAATCAACCTTGAAGCAGAAGCAGCACCAGCTGGCATGATGCCAGTGGTATTGGGTTCTGGCTGGCCTGGCGTGTTGCTACACGAAGCGGTAGGTCATGGCCTAGAAGGTGATTTTAACCGGAAGGAATCTTCGGTTTTCTCTGGCAAAATGGGTCAACAAGTGACGTCTTCACTATGTACCATCGTCGATGATGGCACGTTAAAAGACCTTCGTGGTTCATTGAATGTGGATGATGAAGGGGTAAACGGCCAGTACAACACGCTTATCGAGAATGGTGTGCTGAAAGGCTATATGCAAGACAAGCTAAACGCGCGGCTAATGGGTGTAAATCCAACGGGTAACGGTCGTCGTGAATCGTATGCACACTTGCCAATGCCTCGTATGACCAACACCTACATGCTTCCAGGTGAACATACGCCAGAAGAAATTATCTCGACGGTCGAGAAAGGGTTGTATGCGCCAAACTTTGGTGGCGGCCAGGTGGACATTACTTCGGGTAAGTTTGTGTTCTCTGCATCGGAAGCGTACTTGATTGAAAACGGTAAAATTACGCGCCCTGTTAAAGGTGCGACGTTGATTGGCTCAGGTATCGAAGCAATGCAGCAAGTCTCTATGGTCGGTAACGACCTAAGTATCGACAAGGGCGTTGGCGTATGTGGTAAAGCAGGTCAAAGTGTGCCAGTTGGTGTTGGTCAGCCGACCTTGAAGCTGGACTCACTGACAGTGGGTGGCACTGAGTAACTCAGTCGAATCGTTATAAAAAGAGCGCTCATTAGAGCGCTCTTTTGCTTTGTGAGTCGGTGTCAATTACAGGTTTTCTTCAGCAAATTCCGCCAAGCGGCTACGAACCACGCCGTTGAGGTGAATATTTGCGCTGCCTTCAAAGTTCTTGAAGCGCTCAACCATGTACGTCAATCCTGATGTCACTGGGGTGAGGTAATGAGAGTCAATCTGCGCCAAGTTACCGGAGCAGACGATTTTGGTTCCTTCGCCACAGCGGGTAATGATGGTTTTGATTTGTGATGCAGTGAGGTTTTGACACTCATCAAGCAGTACAAACGCATTTTGAATCGAACGGCCACGCATAAAGTTGATCGATTTAAATTGAATGTTGGCTTTATCGCAGATGTACTTCAATGAGCCTTCAGTGCAGTGATCGTGTTTATGTAGTGCTTCCAAGGTATCGGTCACCGCCGCTAACCACGGCATCATTTTCTCCTCTTCGGAGCCGGGTAAGAAGCCGATGGATTCACCGATATCTGGCGTGTTACGTGTTACGATAATTTTATCGAACATGCTTTTTTCAATGGTTTGCTCCAATGCTGCTGCCATTGCCAGTAATGTCTTACCACTACCCGCCGCACCCGTTAGAATCACCAAGTCAATTTCTGGATCGAGTAAGGCATCTAACGCCATTCCCTGGTAGATATTTTTAGGTGTGATGTCCCAAGCCTTACGATGCATTAGACGTTCGCGGCTCAGGTCGAGAAGCGTTAGCTTGTCTTCATTGATGGTTTCTACGCGACCAGCAAAGTCACTGTCTTCATCAATAACGTATTGGTTGATAAAGGTTGGGTCGAAGGGTTCGCGACTGAGTTTGTGGTAAGTTTTTCCGCCCAGAGCATAGCTTTCTACTTCCTCAATACCGCTCCAGAAATCACCTTCACGCAATTGAAAGCCTTTGGTTAGGTATTGAATGTCGTCAATCAGTTGGTCGGTTCTATAGTCCTCAACAAAGCGTACACCAGCCCCTTTGGCTCGCAGACGCATGTTGATGTCTTTCGTGATCAGTACCACTTCACGTGGTGCACGTTTATTTTGCAGATAAAGCACCGCGTTGAGAATACGGTTGTCACCGGCTTTGTCGGCGAAGGCTTTGACAGTTTCCTGCAGTTCAAAATCCGCCAAAATGGAAATAGTACCTTGGTCGGGGTTGTCTTTAGAAACAGGAATGCCTTCAGAGATTTCATCTGGCGTTGCTTCTTTAAACAAATCTTCCAAGGTGCGAATAGCCACGCGCGCATCTCTTGCAACGTCGCGCTTACTGTCTTTGATTCGGTCGAGTTCTTCCAACACGGTCATGGGGATAACGACATCGTGTTCTTGGAAAGAGAAGATGGCAAAGGGTTCATGAAGAAGAATGTTGGTATCGAGTACAAACAGTTTCCGATCGGTATCGCCCATAGCGTCTCCTTGCCGTAGTACGGCTCTGCATGCGAGTTGTTAGGTCGTTTCCAAATAGGTGTGAAGTGACCTAACTCTGATTGCTTGCAATAGAGGTTGTCGGGCTGATGTCGGCTAGTGTGCAACCGAGTAGCAAGACAACTTACTGCAAACCCGTGTTGATCCTAATCGTGTACTAACGCGCTTAAATCATATGCAATGGTTTTAAACGCCCCTCATTAGAAGTATACGTAATATTTACGTTCTACAACTTAATAATTGGCATGAGTATTTTACAATTTGATTGCATTTAGAGTTTGGGAAAAAAAGTTTCTGCTTGGTGCGGTTTCGGCGTGACCTAAATCACAGCTTCAAGTAAGATTAGCGACCTTTTTCTGCGTATAGGCTACGTCCGATTTATCATGTTGAGCTGGCTTAAAAAATACTCAGTTCATACTGGAATGACGAATGCTATCGGCATAGCAGAAGCCAGAATCAGATCTAAACTATTATCCGTGCCTACGGGCATGAGTAGACCAACAAGAAATACGAATCAAGAACTAATAACGAGGTAGTCAATTCATGACATTTGCTTTGGGGCAGCGCTGGATTAGCGATACGGAAAGCGATTTAGGTTTAGGTACCGTTGTAGCAATGGATGCTCGTACTGTGACATTGATGTTTGCAGCGTCAGAGGAAAACCGAGTTTACGCACGTAACGATGCACCTGTTACCCGAGTCACCTTTAATGCTGGGGATGTCATCGATTGCCAAGAAGGTTGGTCTCTAAAAGTAGAAGAAGTACTGGAAGATGAAGGTCTTTACACCTATTTCGGTACTCGTGAAGACACGCAAGAAACCGCTGTTGTTCTGCGTGAGATTTTCCTTAGCAACCAAATTCGTTTTAACAAACCTCAAGATAAGTTGTACGCCGGTCAAATCGACCGTATGGACAACTTTGTTCTGCGTTACCGTGCGCTAACCAACCAGTTTGAGCAGCATAAGAGCCCAATGCGTGGCCTATGCGGTATGCGTGCAGGTTTGATCCCTCATCAGCTTTACATCGCGCACGAAGTTGGCCGTCGTCACGCGCCACGCGTCTTGTTGGCGGATGAGGTAGGTTTGGGTAAAACCATTGAAGCGGGTATGATCATCCACCAACAAGTTCTGTCTGGTCGTGCCGAACGCATTTTGATTGTGGTGCCTGAAACACTGCAGCATCAATGGCTGGTTGAGATGATGCGTCGTTTCAATCTGCATTTCTCTATCTTTGACGAAGAGCGCTGTATCGAAGCGTTTGCGGATGCAGAAAACCCATTTGATACTCAGCAATATGTGCTGTGTTCTTTGGATTTCCTACGCAAGAGCCGCAAGCGTTTTGAACAAGCACTGGAAGGTGAATGGGACCTACTGGTTGTCGATGAAGCGCATCACCTTGAATGGAGCCAAGATAAACCGAGCCGTGAATACCAAGTGGTAGAAGGCTTGGCTGAACGTACTCCAGGTGTGTTGCTACTGACTGCAACGCCAGAGCAGCTTGGTCGTGAGAGTCACTTTGCTCGTCTGCGTTTGTTGGATCCAGACCGCTTCTATGATTACGAAGCATTCGTTGAGGAAGAAGAGCAATACGCGCCCGTAGCAGATGCGATTACTTCACTCTTTTCCGGTGAAAAGCTACCTAATGAAGCAAAAAACCAGATCACTGAGTTGTTGTCTGAACAAGACGTAGAACCACTTTTCCGTATTATTGAAAGTGAAGCGGACGAAGAAGCTAAAGCGTCGGCACGCCAAGAGCTGATCGATAACTTGATGGATCGTCATGGTACAGGGCGTGTTTTGTTCCGTAACACGCGCGCGGCCATCAAAGGCTTCCCTACGCGTAACGTGCATCTGATGCCAATGGATATTCCACCGCAATACACTACATCAATGCGTGTTGCTGGAATGATTGGCGGTAAGATGAGTTCTGAAGCACGTGCGATGAAGAACCTTTACCCGGAAGAAATTTTCCAAGAATTTGAAGGCGATGACGCGAGCTGGTGGCAGTTTGACTCGCGTGTGAATTGGTTGCTTGAAAAAGTAAAAGAGAAGCGCAGCGAGAAAATTCTGGTGATTGCTTCTCGTGCGAGTACCGCACTGCAATTGGAGCAAGCACTGCGTGAGCGTGAAGGTATCCGCGCCACAGTTTTCCACGAAGGTATGTCGATTCTTGAACGTGATAAAGCGGCGGCTTACTTTGCGCAAGAAGAAGGTGGAGCACAAGTTCTTATCTGTAGCGAAATCGGCTCTGAAGGTCGTAACTTCCAGTTTGCCAACCAACTTGTCATGTTTGACTTGCCATTCAACCCAGACTTGCTTGAGCAACGTATTGGTCGTTTGGACCGTATCGGTCAAAATCGCGATATCGACATTCATGTTCCTTACCTGAAAGGCACATCGCAAGCGATCCTAGCACGTTGGTTCGATGAAGGCCTGAACGCTTTTGCGGAAACCTGCCCAACAGGCCGTGCTGTTTACGATAAGTACTCCGATGATCTGATTGAAATTCTTGCCTCTGGTGATACCAGCACGCTAGATGAGATTATTGAAGCGTCAGCAAAAATGAATAAAGAGCTGAAATCCCAATTGGAGCAAGGCCGTGATCGCCTATTAGAAATGCATTCAAATGGCGGGGAAAAAGCACAACAAATCGTTGAGAAAATTGAATCAACCGACGGCGATACCAATCTGGTCACCTTCGCACTTTCTCTTTTTGACACGATTGGCTTGAATCAAGACGATAAAGGTGAAAACGCCCTGATTGTGACCCCATCTGAGCACATGATGGTGCCAAGCTACCCAGGTCTGCCATACGAAGGAGCGACGATCACGTTTGATCGTGATACAGCGTTATCTCGTGAAGATATGCACTTTATCAGTTGGGAACACCCAATGATCCAGGGTGGTATCGATCTTCTTATGAGTGAAGGGGTGGGGACGTCTGCGGTATCTCTATTGAAAAACAAAGCGTTACCAGTCGGGACTATTCTTCTTGAGTTGATTTACGCGGTAGATGCGCAAGCGCCAAAACGCAGTGGTATCGCGCGCTTCTTACCGAAAACGCCAATCCGTTTAATGATGGACTCGCGTGGTAATGATTTGTCTGCTCAAGTGGAGTTTGAAAGCTTTAACCGCCAGCTCAGCCCTGTAAACCGTCACTTAGGTAGCAAGTTGGTTACGTCGGTACAGAAAGACGTACACCGCTTAATTGAAGCTGGTGATGTTCTTATTGAAGAGAAGGTCGAAGAAGTACGCAAGCAAGCTCATCAAGATATGCAGCACAGTTTGAATGCAGAGCTTGAGCGTTTGCAAGCACTGAAAGCGGTGAACCCAAATATTCGTGACGAAGAAATTGAAGCTATCGACGCACAAATTAAAGAGCTCACTGGTTACATCAACCAAGCTCAGGTTCAGCTCGACTCGCTGCGTTTGATTGTGGTGAGCCACAACTAAGTAAGTATTTATTGCTCATTAAAAAAGGTCTTCAGTTGAAGACCTTTTTCTTTATTTACGGTTTAGTTTCTTTATGCGGAATGCATTAATCACTGATAGCTATCTCATTTACATCAACCACTTCCACCAAATAAACACAGCCAAGAAGCCAAACAAGTAAATCAGGCCTGCAATCGACAACCACTTTAGTTTAGGTCCAACAGCCAAAGGCTCAGGTAACTTGGTTTTGCTCACTAATGTGTAATTTAGCAGAGCAAAGAATGGCGTGGTCATAAAGGCGAGGATCATCGCAAAGTTCAGCATAGGCAATAACGCAGAAGCCCAGAAAACCACAATACCCAATGCAAGTAAGGAGACTACCAGCATGATCGCTGAAGTGGTTTTAGGGTTAGTGTCTGGTTGCGAGCGCAGTAAGCGTTGAGAATCCGAAATAACGCGCGAATAGCCATCAATAACGGTAATCGTGCTGCCAAAGATACAGAAAAACGCAATTACCGCGATTAAGTAACGAGACCATTCGCCAATCGTTGCCGCATATAAGCCAACCAATTGGTGGGAGAAGCCAACGCCAGAGCTTTCAAGCGCAACGCCAGAACCATAAAGCATCAAAGAGCCTAGCGATACAAAGATAATGGCAAGAAACGCCGTGCCAATATAACCGACATTAAAGTCAAATAGAGCAGAGCGGTATGTTACTTCTTGCTGGCTTGATTGGCGTTTTAGCCACGCTGAGGTTAAACAGGAGATCTCAATCGGTGCAGGCATCCACCCCATTGTCACAACGATAAAACCAATAGCCGCAATAGACCAAGGTGACGGCGGCTCGAAGTTGGCCACTTGTTCAACAGGGTTACCAAAGGCGATAGAAACAGCGAGTAAAGTCGCGATGGTTAACACCGACATGATCACCTTAGATAGCGTATCGAGCGCTTTGTAATGGCCAGCAAATAATATGATCAGGCAGGTGACAATCACAATGATGCTGAGTGATGCCATTGATAGTGAAAACGGAATGAAGTAGCCCAGCAAGCTAGCGCTAAACATCAACAAAGCGGCGGTATTGATGACGGCCGATACCACGCTAAGAAATAGAAATAGCCATAGATAAGGCCGACCTAATTTCGCGTAGCCCTCAACCAAGGTGAGCCCTGTCCCCATGGTGTACTGTACGCCCGCTCGGAAAAAAGGGTATTTAAACAGGTTTACGAGCAGAATCAGTGCAGCCAATTGCCAACCATAAATCGCACCAGCCTTGGTTGATGCCACGAGGTGAGAGCCACCGACCGCAGCAGATGCCATTAATATGCCGGGGCCTAGCGAACGAAAAAATAAGGAAAGTTTGGATTGGGGTTTATCTATAACGGCGGAGTCCATTGCTTATTGTCCTTTTTATCTTATGTATCTTTCTAAAGAGATACATACCGCAGTACATGACAAGCTGAGCGATCGCCCTATACTGCGCAACGGTAATGTCTTTTAAATGCTGTGTTTTGGTGTATTTATTTTAAGTATTCTTTGCGAATATCATGCTGTGTGCATCTAGCACTCTATTCAGTTATGCGTCTTGTTGTCAAACTAAATTTACAACGTGCTATTTTTAGTTTTTATGCTAAAGGATTGACTTTGTTTTATTGGGTTGAACTTTTCTTCAGAATCCTGCATCTGGGTGCTATTTGGGTATATAATCGCGGCGTTTTTATTTTGTAGAGATCTCCCATGGCAATGCTTGAATATACCCCTCCCACCGACCCTTGGGTTGACATCGTTTTTGAGGATGACGACATTCTGGCAGTGAATAAGCCATCAGGGCTGCTGTCTGTCCCTGGTCGCCTTGCAGAGCATTACGACAGCATGTGGATCCGCCTCAAAGAGTTGCATCCAGAAATTCAAGTTGTGCATCGCTTGGATATGTCGACATCAGGGTTGATGTTGCTGGCGAAAAACAAACCCGCGGAGCGAGCATTAAAAAAGCAGTTCCAATATCGCCTCACTCACAAGGTGTATTACGCACGTGTTTGGGGGCATGTTGAGCCGCAAGAAGGGAATATTGATCTTCCATTAATTTGTGATTGGCCAAATCGTCCACGACAAAAAGTATGTTTTGACGACGGCAAACCATCTCAAACTTTATTCCAAGTAGTGAAGCGTGAAGTGCACCCTGATGGCACCCATACGACCGTTGTGCGACTACTGCCCATTACTGGTCGATCGCATCAGTTACGCGTGCATTTGATGGCGATTGGTCATGCGATTGTGGGTGATGAGTTTTATGCAAGCGAAGAGGCGTATCAGTTTTCAGAACGTTTAGAGTTGCACGCTGCGGAGCTAAGTTTTTATCATCCAGCTACGGATCAGCTGAGCAGTATTTTTGTACCCTGTGACTTTTATTCTGAAGCCGAGGCGATGATCTTTAACTATTTTTCGCCAGAGCGTACATTGCCTGATTATAAAACGTTGCCACACCCTTAATGCCAATTGCACTCAACAACGGTTCTTTCTAGTTCGCTATTTTTGGCTATTTCGTTACTGTGGTTGATGTATCCTGTCTTTCAGCCGTGAACAAGGAGTTGTTATGTCTTTGCCAAGCATCGTATTTTTAGACCGAGCGACCATCCCAGAACATATTGAGATCCCACGACCTGGCTTTCCGCACCACTGGCGTGAGTACGACCTAACTGCGCCTGGGCAGGTAATAGAAAGGTTAGCAGATGCCGATATCGTGATTAGCAATAAAGTCGTGCTTGACCAACATGTATTAGAGCAACTACCAAAATTACGGATGATCGCGGTTGCCGCAACTGGTTTTAACAACGTCGATGTGAACTACTGTGCTAATAATGGTATTGCGGTTGCTAATGTACGTGGTTACGCGACGCGTTCGGTGCCCGAGCACGTGATGGCAATGTTATTCGCTTTAAGACGAAATTTATTTGGGTACCACCAAGATATTGCCGCAGGTGAGTGGCAGCGTAACCAGCAGTTTTGTTTTTTTACTCACCCAATCGGGGATATTGGTGGTAGCACGTTAGGTGTTGTTGGTAGTGGGGCACTAGGGCAAGCGACGGCGAATCTGGCTCAAGCGTTAGGAATGACCGTGTTGTTTTCTGAGCGTAAAGGGGCGGCAGAATGTAGACCAGGTTATGTGTCGTTTGAGGAAGTATTAAAACGCTCCGATGCGCTGACTTTGCATTGCCCGCTCAACGATCATACTCAGAATTTAATTGGTCAAGCAGAGTTGAAACAAATGAAGTCCAACGCCATTTTGATTAATACAGGGCGTGGAGGTTTGGTGGATGAGAGCGCACTGGTGGATGCCTTAAAACAGCAAGAAATTGCAGCGGCTGGTTTTGATGTTTTTACACAAGAACCGGCTGATGAGAGCAATCCGCTGATTGCCAATATGAGTTTACCTAATTTGTTACTGACACCGCATGTTGCATGGGGCAGCGACTCATCTATCCAACGTTTAGCGGAAATCCTGATTGATAACATTAACGCTTTCGATCGCGGAGACCGCGTTAATCGCTTAGTGTAACGCTGACTGTAAAACCAAAGATAAAAAAAGCAGACATTGACGTCTGCTTTTTGCGTTTAAATCGAATGCTCATTGCGTGAGCCCTCGAATTAAAACTCTTCTTCGTTTAGACCTTTAAGGATCTGAAAGATTTCGCGGTACGCTTTTGCTGGTTTCCCAGCTTTTCTCTCTTTCGCTGCTTGGCGAGCAAGTTGGCGTAGACGCTGACGATCCGCTTCTGGGTACATTTCCATTACGTCATCAATGGCTTTGTCACCTTCTTCCACTACGCGATCACGCAACGCTTCAAGTTTGTGGAATACCGCCGTTAATTGAGAGTGCTTATTACGAATTTTATCCAGTGCGGCTTGGATTGGCTCTGGATCTTCGTAACGCATCAATTTACCAATACGTTGTAATTGGCGACGACGCGCTTCATTTTTAAAGCGTTGCGCGTCAGCAATTGCTTCTCGCAAATCTTCGCTCAATGGAAACTTTTCTAGAACTGAAGGTTTGAGGCCGACAAGCTCCTCACCTAGCTTTTGCAGTTCTTCCATGTCTCGCTTCATCTCGGATTTACTTACCCAGATGATCTCTTCTTCTGGTTCCCATGGCGCTTTTTGATTCTTACGTGCCATTTCAGTTGCCTGTGTTTTGATTAATATTATGACTATTTTAACAAGAATCATGGGGAGAAAGCGAAATTCTTGTTATCCTATTGTTCATCAAAGACAAGATGTGAAAGACAATGGATATTAAACAGCAGGTTGCTGAGCAACGTACCGAGCTAGAGCAAGCCGTCGCAAGAGCCTTAAAGCTTGCATCGGCAAAATCTGACGCCGCCGAAGTCGCAATTACTAAAAGCACTGGTTTAAGTGTTTCAACTCGTATGGGTGAAGTAGAAAATGTCGAGTTCAACAGCGATGGTGCGCTGGGCATTACCGTTTACCGAGGTCAACGCAAAGGCAGTGCTTCCACGTCTGATTTAAGTGAAGCTGCAATCGAGCAAACCGTTATAGCGGCGCTAGATATTGCACATTACACATCTGAAGACCCATTTGCAGGCCCTGCAGCGAAAGAATACATGGTGCAAGAGATCCCTGAGCTTGATCTTTTCCACCCTGACGCACCCGATCCAGACTATGCTGCCGATGTGGCGATTGCCGCTGAGAAAGAAGCGCTAAGTTATAACAGTGCAATCAAGCAAAGTGATGGCGCGAGTTATGATAGTCATTACGGCGTGAAAGTGTATGGCAATAGCCATGGCTTATTAGCTAGTTATGCGTCTAGCCGCCATAGTACTAGCTGTTGTGTAATTGGCGTTGGTCAAAACGGCGAGATGGAACGTGATTACAGCTACACCGTGGCACGTCATCGTGATGACTTATGGACCCCAGAAACGGTGGGTCGTAAGGCGGCAGAGAATACGGTTAACCGCTTAGATGCGCAGCGTCTAAAAACAGGTCAATACCCAATCATGTTTGCGGCTGATGTTGCGACAGGCTTGATTGGCCATCTCGTTATGGCGATCAGCGGTGGTAACCTGTACCGAAAATCTTCTTTCTTACTTGACCATCTAGGCAAACAAGTGCTTCCTGAATGGTTCAATATCTCAGAACGTCCGCATGTATTGCGTGGTTTGGCATCAAGTCCATTCGATAGTGAAGGTGTGTACACTCAAGACCGTGAGATCATTACCGACGGTGTGCTAGCAACTTATCTGTTAACCAGTTATGCCGCACGTAAAATGAAGATGACGCCGACAGGTCACGCTGGTGGGATTCATAACTGGTACGTGAAGTCGACAGGCCAAAACTTCGAACAAATGCTTAAAGAGCTCGGTACTGGTCTTCTAGTGACAGAGGTTATGGGACAAGGTGTGAACGTGGTAACGGGTGATTACTCTCGCGGTGCCGCAGGCTTCTGGGTTGAGAACGGCGAGATCCAATACCCAGTATCAGAAATTACCATCGCAGGTAATCTAAAAGACATGTTCACCAAGATTGTAGCGGTTGGTAGTGATATTGAAACGCGCTCACAAATCCAAACGGGCTCTATCCTACTGGATACCATGAAAGTGGCGGGTGAATAAGCTTTTCTAGCAATTCATGACCCGTCCTGATATGGGTTGACACTTTTTAACTAAAACGCTCGATGTACTTCATCGGGCGTTTTGTATTTTAA
>NZ_JAWOVO010000035.1:0-30512 GCF_033339955.1 Vibrio sp. 1731
GTGACTTTCGTCTCACTCCGTGTCGGTGGATGCGCAGTATAGGGAGTTGAGAAATTAGTACAAGCGTTTTTTGCAAAAAAACTTTCAACCGAACAAATAACGAGCATTCTGCATAGATACTCAACGATCTTGTCTAATATTTCGGGTTGCAGAGGATCTTTTCATGATGAAACACCTGACTTCTGCATTAAAAGATCGCCGATTTCTTTGTGATTTTGATTGCTGATCTTATCTCTCTTGGTTCTTTTTTCTCTTTCTATCTATATAAAGACGAAAAAAGAGCAGAACGATGACGAACTGCTCTTTTGGTCTTTGCTTTTTATTTGGGGTACTTCAGGTGAAGTCTTGGAAAAGTGTTTCTTCTATATATAGAAGAAAAGATCAGAGCATCCTTGCCCTTATCTTTACGACAGATGAGTTAGGGGTATATCTAAATGTCGTTATTGTTCGATGACGCATTGAGCTCGTAAGAGTGGAGCATGCTTGCATTCCCAATGGCGTCATCTTCGAGAGGAACTTAGTTCTTCAATACTTTTACGGTGTAACTACCATCTTTTTGTTGGTATAGACCGTGGATGTCGGTTTCGAAACCTGGGTAATGCGCACCGATCTCACAAAGCATCTCTAGGAAGTCCAGCACAGGGCGAGACTCTTGAGTCACCATTTCACCAGGAAGTACTAGTGGCACACCTGGAGGGTAAGGAAGGATCATGTTCGCACTTACGCGGCCAACCATTTCTTCCAGTTTGATTTCTTCGATGTTGCCACGAAGCTCTTCTTGCCATGCTGCGTGTGGTGTTACTTTCATTTCTGGAAGTACATCGAACGCTTTGTACATTAGCTCAGGTAGGTTGTATTTCTTAGTTAGGTCATGAATCGCTTGTGCTAGTTCTTGAACACGCATGCCTTCATAGAAGCTTGGGTCTTCGTTGTATAGTGAAGGTAGGAAGCTCTTGATGGTTAGGTTCAAGTCGTAGCCACGTTTAAATTCAGTTAGGCCGCGTAGCAATTGCATTGCTTTTGATTTGTCGATACCGATTGAGAATAGGAACAACAAGTTGTATGGACCTGTTTTCTCTACCACGATGCCGCGCTCGTCTAGGAATTTAGCCACCAGCGAAGCAGGAATACCTGATTCTTCTAGTTCGCCTTCTTTATTCATCCCCGGAGTCAGTAGCGTTACTTTGATTGGGTCAAGATACATGTGGTTGTCATCCATGTTCTTGAAGCCGTGCCATGTGTCGCTAGGGTCTAGTTTCCAACATTCCGTGGTATCGATGTTTTCTGGTTGCCATACATCGAAGAACCAGCTGTCGCTTTCTGCTTCTAGACGTTTGATCTCTTTACGGAAGCGGATTGCGCGATCGATAGAGTCTTGCATCAACTTCTTACCAGTGTTGCCGCGCATCATTGCCGCTGCAGTTTCAGTAGAAGCAACAATGCCGTACTGAGGTGAAGTTGAAGTGTGCATCATGAATGCTTCGTTGAAAGATTCTTTATCAAAGTCGCCTTTCACATGAATCATTGAAGCTTGTGAGAACGCAGCCAACAGTTTGTGTGTTGATTGTGTTTCGTAGAACACTTTGCCTGGCATCGCTTCACCACTCATACCACATTTACCTTCGTAAATTGGGTTGAAGTTAGTGTAAGGCACCCAAGCACTGTCGAAGTGGATGTGTTTACAATCTAGCGACTCTTTGATGAATTGTGTGTTGTACAGCAAGCCATCGTAAGTTGAGTTAGTCACTACTGCGTAAGTTGGTGCTGTTGCACCTGGTGTTTTCGCCACTTTCTCTGCAATGACATCGCGGCTGAATTCGCTTTGTGGAATACCACCAAGGATGCCGTATGCGTTACGAGTTGGGCGGAAGTAGATTGGTGTCACGTCGCTCATCATCATTAGGTGAGTCAGAGATTTGTGACAGTTACGGTCAATCAGTACTGTGCTGCCCGCAGGTGCTGAGTACATACCAACGATTTTGTTCGATGTAGACGTACCGTTAGTTACGATGTACGAGCTGTCTGCATTGAATGTGCGTGCGATGTATTCTTCTGCATCTTTATGTGGACCTGAATGGTCTAGTAGAGAACCTAACTCAGGCATTGAGATTGATACGTCCGCTTTAAATGTGTTTGGACCGTAAAAATCGTAGAAGATGCTACCAGCAGGGCTTTTCTGGAATGCAGTACCGCCCATGTGACCTGGAGTACAGAAGGTGTATTTACCTTCTTCTACGTATTTGAATAACGCTTTAGTGAATGGAGGCATGATGGCATCTTTGTATGCCTCAGTCGCTTGGTTGATTTTGATAGCGATGTCGTCAGCCATACCTAAAGCGTACTCGAAGAAGCTCACGTTTAGACGTAGGTCTGTTAGTGAAATGTCTAGAGTAGACTGTTCGTTAGCAAATGCGTGAACAGGCAGTTTTTCGTTGATTTGGCTGATACGTTCACATAGCTCTAGTGAGTATTTATCCCAGTCGAACAGCACACCGCAAATGCGTGGGTTCATCTCAATCATTTTGATCAAGTCTTTATCATCTACTGGGTAAACCACTTCGTAGCCCGCTTTCTCAAGAGCAGCGTGAAGTTGACGAACTGGCTCTTCTTTAAAGAACACACCCATGTGGTTCAAGATAGCGAATATATTCATTTGGACATCTCCAAGGCGAATGAGGGCGCTCTTTGCCATTTACAGGCAATGAGTAAGGTGAGCGCCGCGTGAATTTGGGTTTTATGGGCTGGCACCGTAGTGCCAGCGTTTTGGGAATTAGTTGCTTGCTTGGGCAGGCATGTCGTCAGCGTGCATTTTCACGTACTGAGCAAGACCTGCTTTTTTGCTGTAGAACATCAAGATAACTAGAGACACGATGAAGGTTGCTGTTAGCGTACCGCCCTCTGCACCCGCTAGTGCGATGAAGCAGAACAGACAAGCCACACCAGAGAACAGCATTACGAAGCCGTTGCGTGTTGTCATACCTTCGAAGCGAATCAAGTTAATGCTCGAGTAGAAGTAAGGCAGCATAGTTAGTAGAACTGCGTCAGTCGTTAGCTGGTTGAACAGGTCTGATGCGTGTGCTGTTTTAGAGCTGAAGAACATCAGTACAACCATCAGTGCAGTCATCTTGATTGACGCAAGGATTAGACCTTTCTTAGGCACACCGTTTTTGTCAGTTTCGCCGTAGATTTTAGGGAAGTTGCCGTCGTTTGCTGCACGTTTACCTGCTTCACCTACTAGCATCATCCAAGAACCTAGCGAAGTGAAACATGCTAGCGCTGTGAATGCTGATACGAATGGTGCTGTCCAGCTACCGAATAGCTCAGTGGTTGCTAATGCAAATGGCGCACCTGATGCCGCAACTTCTGACGCTGGGAACATGCCGCTGATCATTTGAGTTGATAGGATGTAAATCACACCTGCGATACCAGTACCCAACATAGTTGCTAGTGGTACAGTACGTTTAGGGTTTTCTACCATACCAGTCGATACCGCTGCTGATTCCACACCTACGAATGACCATAGACAGATAAGAACCGCTGTTACTACCGCGTGGCTGTCAGTGCCTGCTGATACGTTCCAGTTTTGGCTGTAAAGCGCAGTATCGAAGTGCGTCCAACCAAATGCGGCTGTACCAACAACTGGGATAAGGATAAGAACTAGACCAAGCGTACATAGACGGCTTACCCAGCTACCACCAAGTAGGTTGACGAAAGTGAAGATCCATACCGATGCAATCGTCGCAATACCTGCTGGGATTGGGTTATTAAGCACAGGGAAGAATACTGAAAGGTAAGAAACACCTGTAATGGCAATAGCCAGGTTACCAATCCAGTTCGCGTGGTAATAAAGAACGCCCGTTTGGAAACCAAATACCGGAGACACTTCGCCAGCATAAGCGATAGGACCACCTTCTTGTGGGTTTTTGGTTGCCAGACGAGCGTAAACAAACGCCAGACTCAGTGCACCGACCAAACAGATCAGCCAACTGAAGATTGAAACAGAGCCTACAGAGGCAAGACTAGAAGGTAATAGTGCGATACCACTACCCATCATGTTACCGGCTACGACACCCGTACAGGCAATAAGGCCGATTTTTTTCGCATTCGATGACATAACATCTCCAAATCTATTCTACTCGAGTCAACATGACTCAAACTGAATGGTTATTAGCGAGGTGCTATGAGGAAGAACCTGCTCGACCTCGCTAAATTTCGAAGTGAAGACTACGCCCAAAAATCGGGAAAAAAATAAACTTGGTGTTATCAATAAAATGATTAGTTCATCAACATCAAGTTGAGATAAACATGATAAACACAAAAATATAAAACTATATTATTCATACGGTTATAAGAAAAACATCAAACCTTCTACCGATAGATAAACTCTCATCAACTCGTTGGTCATCGCGATAAAAGTTATCAACCTCTATCAACTTCCCCATCCCGAAGGGTTAATTCCCTGAAGTGTTGATTCCATAAATCTCTCCCTGATCGCGCTTTTTGACCCACATCAATATTCATCTCGCCTGCAAGAAAGCATCAAAATCATTCTCGCCACATAACTCAGCCAGACACTTCATACAATCAATAGAGATAGAGATAGAGATAGAGATAGAGATAGAGATAGAGAAGCGGGTATGTATTCCCGTTGCAAGCTTGCGTTGTTAGCTCCTTCGTAAGTCATTGCCCCACCGCCTCACCCTTTTCACTTTTCGACAGCGACAAAAAAGCCCCTCACCGAAATGAGGGGCTAGCATTAGACTGACGTTGACTCCGAGAGAATTAAAGCATTCGAACGACAGAAGGGTGAACGGCGCGATACATGGCGTAATCAATCGCCTTCATGTTACTTGGGAAGACCAAGTTTTCGCACAGCAGGTACGTCTCAACCGACGTATCAATATAGAAAGCTTCACTGTAAGACTCACTGGCTAAATCCAGATCACCATCCAATTCGGCGTGCTTACCGCGAATCACATAGGAAAGCACTGAATCACGTAACCTCAATGCCTGTCCGAGATGCCGCTTGGCTAACGCCATGTCACCAATGATGGTTTCGTGCAGTGCTAAAGCTTCATAAATTCGCGGTTGAATTGGCCCCACCATCATTTTCACATTAGTCTCTAGTGCTTCACTGAGCTGCTGCATTCGCCCTTTCTTCAACTCCTGTGAGAAATCAAGTGCCTTTTGTACATGGTAAGCAATCAACAACTCAGCTTGAACGTAAGCATTATCCGGCTCGATTTCTAAAATGTTTTCCATCAAGTCGATACCTTGGCGGAATTGTTTAGTATCAGAGACATTAAGGTAATGGTTAGCCTGAACAAACAACTCCAACGCGTCGGGATTCATTGGCATTCCCGCCACCAGCATCGTAGATTTCAATTTGGCATCCGATACTTTCAGCACTTGCATCAAATCCAACGACGCTTGTTGAAGCACTGTCTTTAAATGACTACTGGTTAACGCGTATTGACGACTAAACAACACTTTCTCAGATGAGTTATTGCGATATTCCACCTCTAAAAAGCTGCCACCGTCATTCTCACGAACTCTCACCACAACCGATTTACCAGGCACAATGCCAGAAGTAAACGACGCCTTCTTTAGCATGACTCGGTAATCACTGACTTGAGCAATGTCGGACATCAACTTTTGGGCGAATCCGTCTGCCAAATCGTAGCTTAATCCTTCATTCGTAAAATTATCTTGAAACTTGAACTCAATCAGATGGGTATCGATGGCTTGGGTAATACGCACTTCCGACTGCTTGTAGGTAAACACGCCCATCACTACGACCAACATACTGATCCAGATGAAGTTCATAATTCCCAATCGCCAAGGGCTGATTTTGTTTTTGCTCTGAGGTGCTTTTTTCTCTTTTGACATCTCGCAGACTGCGCGAGTTAGAGGACCGGCAGGAAAGGTAACGGCTGGTGCTATAGGTAGACAATCTTCTTCCGATTCTTCAACAGAAGGTGGGATCTCTTCATTTTGCCGACTTGTGACAAACTCTTCATGCGTCATAGTAACCACGTTCGCTACCAGCTTATAGCCACGCTTGGGCACCGTGATAACGTAGTTGGTATTTTCCTCTCGACCGTCACGTAGTAGCTTACGCAACTCAAAGATGGATTGAGTCACCACTTGATCGGTCACAATCGCTCCAGCCCAAACGTACTGAATCAATTCCTCGCGGTTGAACACCTCATTCGCATGCTCCGCTAAGAAGTGCAAAAGATTAATTAAGCGTGGCTCAACAGTAACTTCCCTATCTTGTCGATACAGCTTATTTTCATCAACGCTCAAAACCCAGTCATTGATTTGAAAATAGACTCCAACCATGTATGAAAACTCTCGTATCTACAGACAGCGTTACGCTAGGAATCAGACAATGGTCGATTCCTACAAGTAACTAAAGGCAAGATTATAGGTGGGAAAGCAGCATGTACCTAGAAAAGCAAGTCGCCAAAAATGCAAACTTAAGTTAAGTGATGCAAGAATGAGACTACTCAAGTGCGGCAAGGATAGAGCAATGTGTGGCGTCATCGTCTGTATGACCACAACAAGCATCATTAATCTTCTTTAACGCTCGGCGAATTTTCGTCAGCTCGTTAATTTTCCCATCAATCAGCTCTAACTTGGCAGAAGTAATGGCTTTTACCTCTGCACAGCTGTGTTCTGTCGCTTCTAACTTAATTTCTAACAGGTCTTTAATTTCATCCAGACTCAAGCCAAGATCTTTACCTTTGAGGATAAAGTGCACCTGCTTTTGATTCTCTTCATCATACAAGCGATAGCCTGACTCACTTCGTCCTGCGGGTTTTATTAGCGCGTTTTTCTCGTAGAAACGCAATGTATCGGCAGTCACACCACAACGTTTTGCCAGTTCACCTATCTGAAACATAACTTTCCCTATTAACTATCTCGTTACTTTTAAAGCTAAAGAACGACTTTTTTGCAATTATTTTTGAGATGCCAAACGATTGCGCGAGCTTTTTTGTAATAAATTGGTTAGAATACGCGCCATCAAATGTGGAGACTGTTTTCTAACCAGAAAACACCCTGCAAAGGTCTTTACCAAAACTGGCCAATATTTTACCCCAAGAGGTAAAAACAAGTTCATTTTTGGCAAACATCTTTAACTCCGTGAATTTGAGGAAAATGGAAGCATGAATAACGCTCGTCCTATTCGCCGTGCGCTTATCAGCGTATCAGACAAAACAGGTATTGTTGAGTTTGCGCAAGCTCTTGCTGAGCGCGGTGTCGATATCCTATCTACTGGTGGTACAGCTCGCCTACTTGCCGAACAAGGCATCGCCGTAACCGAAGTCTCTGACTACACTGGTTTCCCAGAAATGATGGACGGCCGCGTTAAAACGCTTCACCCAAAAGTTCACGGTGGTGTGCTTGGTCGTCGTGGCCAAGATGATGACGTGATGGAAAAGCACGGCATCAACCCTATCGATATGGTTGTCGTAAACCTATACCCATTCGCAGAAACCGTTGCCAAAGAAGGCTGTACACTAGCCGACGCTGTTGAAAACATCGATATCGGCGGCCCAACAATGGTTCGTTCTGCAGCGAAAAACCACAAAGACGTGACTATCGTTGTTAATGCAGGTGATTACGGCCGCGTAATTACAGAGATGGACGCAAACGACAAATCTCTCACTCTCGAAACTCGTTTCGACCTAGCTATCGCAGCATTCGAGCACACAGCATCTTACGACGGCATGATCGCAAACTACTTCGGCACTATGGTTCCATCTTACGGTGAGAACAAAGACGGTGATGAAGAGAGCAAATTCCCTCGTACGTTCAACCAACAGTTCGAGAAGAAGCAAGACATGCGCTACGGTGAGAACAGCCACCAAGCAGCCGCATTCTACGTTGAAGCAAACCCACAAGAAGCATCCGTTTCTACTGCTCGCCAAATCCAAGGTAAAGCCCTTTCTTACAACAACATCGCAGACACGGACGCAGCGCTTGAATGTGTGAAAGAGTTCAACGAGCCAGCATGTGTAATCGTAAAACACGCAAACCCATGCGGTGTTGCTCTAGGTAAAGACATCCTAGAAGCGTACAACCGTGCTTACCAAACTGACCCAACATCTGCATTCGGCGGCATCATTGCATTCAACCAAGAACTGGATGCTGAAACAGCAACCGCTATTGTTGAGCGTCAATTCGTTGAAGTGATCATCGCACCTTCTGTTTCTGCTGAAGCAATTGAAGTGGTTGCCGCGAAGAAGAACGTACGTCTACTTGAGTGTGGCGAATGGACAACGAAGACAACTGGCTTTGACGTGAAACGCGTGAATGGCGGTCTACTGGTTCAAGACCGCGACCAAGGTATGGTGAGCCTAGACGATCTAAAAGTGGTTTCTAAGCGCCAGCCAACAGAAGAAGAGCTGAAAGATGCACTGTTCTGCTGGAAAGTAGCGAAATACGTGAAATCTAACGCAATCGTTTACTCGAAAGGCGACATGACTATCGGTGTAGGTGCTGGCCAAATGAGCCGCGTTTACTCTGCGAAAATCGCAGGCATCAAAGCTGCAGACGAAGGTCTACAGGTTGAAGGTTGTGTAATGGCATCAGATGCATTCTTCCCATTCCGTGACGGTATCGACGCGGCTGCAGAAGCGGGCATCAAGTGTGTGATCCAACCAGGTGGTTCTATGCGTGATGACGAAGTTATCGCAGCGGCAGACGAACACGGCATGGCGATGATCTTTACCGGTATGCGTCACTTCCGCCACTAATCCTCTCGTCTTCACTGGGACGATAACTGCGTTGACGGCGTTCACTTATCCTAATCACATAGCATACTATGCTCATAGGAATAAGTTCACTTGTCGCCTTGTCCTCGTCCCACTGAATTAGAGAGGCCATACTCAGGTCTTTGCGAAATATCTGAGTTTGAGCAAACGGTATTTATAAGATTAAGGATTTTCATATGCGAGTTTTAATCATTGGTTCAGGCGGTCGTGAACATGCGCTAGGTTGGAAAGCGGCACAAAACCCAAATGTTGAGACTATCTTCGTTGCACCAGGCAACGCAGGTACAGCACTAGAGCCAAAACTAGAGAACGTAAACATCGATGTAGAAGACATCGCTGGCCTTGTTGCTTTCGCCAAAGAGAAGGCGATTGAACTGACTATCGTTGGCCCAGAAGCACCATTGGTTATTGGTGTGGTTGATGCGTTCCGCGAAGCAAGCTTACCAATCTTTGGCCCTACCCAGGCCGCAGCGCAACTTGAAGGCTCTAAAGCGTTTACCAAAGACTTCCTTGCTCGTCACCAAATCCCAACGGGTGCCTACGCGAATTTCACTGAAATCGAGCCTGCACTGGCTTACGTGCGTGAGCAAGGTGCACCGATCGTGGTGAAAGCCGACGGCCTTGCAGCTGGTAAAGGCGTGATTGTGGCAATGACGCTAGAAGAAGCTGAGGACGCAATCAAAGACATGCTAGCAGGCAACGCATTTGGTGATGCTGGTAGTCGTGTCGTTATCGAAGAGTTCCTAGATGGTGAAGAAGCAAGCTTCATCGTGATGGTCGATGGTGAGAACGTTCTGCCTATGGCCACCAGCCAAGACCACAAACGCGTAGGCGACAAAGATACTGGTCCTAACACCGGTGGTATGGGAGCATACTCTCCAGCTCCAGTGGTGACACAAGAAATCCACAACCGCATCATGGAAGAAGTGATTTACCCAACCGTACGTGGCATGGCCGCTGAAGGTAACCCTTACACTGGTTTCCTATACGCGGGTCTGATGATCGACAAAGACGGCACTCCGAAAGTGATCGAGTACAACTGCCGCTTCGGTGATCCTGAGACACAACCTATCATGATGCGCATGGAATCAGATCTTGTTGATCTGTGCCTAGCGGCAATCGACGAGAAACTGGATCAAGCGGAATCGAAGTGGGATCCACGAGCATCGATTGGTATCGTGCTAGCAGCCGGTGGTTATCCAGCAGCGTACAACAAAGGCGACGTTATTTCGGGTCTGCCACAAGTTGAAATTGAAGGCGAAAAAGTCTTCCATGCTGGTACAGGTAACAAAGATGGCGACATCGTGACAAACGGTGGTCGCGTTCTTTGTGCAACGGCACTTGGCAACAGCGTATCAGAAGCGCAGCAGCGTGCTTACGAGCTTGCAAAACAGATCAGTTGGGATGGCATGTTCCATCGCAACGATATCGGCTACCGTGCAATTGCACGTGAGCAAGAAAAATAAAAACAACATAAGTTGGCTAAAAAACAAAAGGCGCACTCAGCGCCTTTTTTTATTGTTCGAGAGAATGCGAAGCAATGTTTATTCAGAGATCAACTTGGGCCGAGAAACACAATCAAAGTCATCGTCATTGAGCATCAACAGTTCATCGACCATTGCTTTGTTTCGTGACTGCTTGCCGACAAAAGCCACATAACTGTCTACCGATGAGAGACGCTCGATAATAAATTTTGGCAACGTCTGATTAAACTCGAGTGTCGAGAACACCTTACCTTTGCAGGTTTCAAACGATTGACCATTCCAATAACCTTGAATAAGGCTCTTATTGTTACGAGACTGCGCCTTAACCGATGCCACTACGTCATTCGCTTCTGCTTTGTAGCGCTCTAATTGGTCATGCTGAAGTGGTAAGACTTTACGGTTAACACGATATTTTTGGTAAACCGCTTCGCCATCTTTATTGAAACGGATGTGGATTTGAAAAGGCACCAACTCTTGTTTGGTATCAACTTGCTCGCCTTTTCGAATCAACTCTCGCAACTCACCTTCATCCCAGCGATAATCACTCTGGAACCAACCATTGTCCCCCATAGTCACATAATCAGCCGCCGTACTCACACGAGTGAGTTTCTCTGTCATCCAGTACAAGCTGCTAGCATCTCCCGCAACTTTACCACCAGAAAAATGCGTGAATTGTTCTAAATTAGGAGTTTCAACCGATGAACAGCCAAAAAGGGTAAGGCTAGATAGGAGAAGTGAAGTGAGTAGATGTTTTTTCATGAAATTGCACCGAGGCAGGATACCTCGGTGCATTCTAACTTAGTTTACTGATTCTTTCAGCGCTTTACCTGCTACGAATGCTGGTACGTTAGCTGCTGCGATTTGAATCTCGTCACCAGTCTTAGGGTTACGACCAGTACGTGCAGCGCGGTGGTTTACTTTGAATGTACCAAAACCAATTAGTTGAACTTGGTCACCCTCTTTAAGTGCGCCAGTTACACCATCAAGAGTCGCTTCAAGAGCAGCTTTTGCTTGTGCTTTTGATAGGTCTGCTTTCTCTGCGATAAAGTCGATTAATTGGGTCTTGTTCATTAGGTTTCCCTTCTCATAGGTTATCGAATTCGTCTCACTCTAAAACATAAATGCCCCATCTGGCAAAGGTTTGTAAGCGATCTTTCGATTTTCTGACGTACTTTTAGCCATAATATGAGTAATAACTCACAATTTGTTACCACATACCCCCTGAAAACCCTTGCTTTCCAAGGTATTTGGACCAATTTATAAGTCACTTTTGCGGTTATAATAGCTGCAAATAACCACTATCAAACTACATTCAAGGGCAACTATGCTGCTGTTATCCATTTATATCTCTATTGCAATCGGCATTTCGTTTATCTGTTCGGTGCTGGAGGCGGTACTGCTGAGTATCAGTCCGAGCTACATTGCGCAGCTCAATCAACAGGGGCATCCCGCAGCTGGGCAATTGGCTAAGCTGAAATCAGATATCGACCGACCACTGGCATCTATTCTGACTTTAAACACCATCGCTCACACTATCGGCGCGGCCACTGCTGGTGCACAAGCTGCGGTTGTATTTGGTAGCGAAGCATTAGGTATCTTTTCGGCAGTGCTGACATTGGCGATCTTAGTGCTTTCAGAAATCGTACCGAAGACGATTGGCGCGACCTACTGGCGTCAGTTGGCACCCACTGCCGCGGTCGCATTGCGTTGGATGGTATGGGCGCTTACACCCTTTGTTTGGTTCTCAGAGCAAATCACCAAGCGTCTTGCTCGTAACCACGAAGCTCCGAAGATGCGTGATGAGCTGTCTGCAATGGCGATTCTGGCACGTGAAAGCGGTGAGTTTGCCGAGGGTGAATCAAAAATCTTAAGCAACTTGCTTGGCATCCAAGATGTACCCGTAACGCAGGTTATGACGCCACGACCAGTAGTATTCCGTGTCGATGCCACAATGACCATCAATGAGTTCCTAGAAAAACACAAAGATACGCCTTTCTCACGCCCATTGGTTTACAGCGAGCAGAAAGATAACATCATAGGTTTTGTGCATCGCCTTGAGTTGTTCAAACTACAACAATCAGGTTGTGGACAGAAACAGTTGGGAGCAATCATGCGCCCAATTCAAGTGGTGCTAAACAATACCACTTTACCTAAAGTATTCGACCAGATGATGACTCATCGCTTACAGCTGGCACTTGTTGTTGATGAATACGGTACCGTGCTAGGTTTGGTAACGTTGGAAGATATTTTTGAACACCTCGTAGGCGAGGAGATCATCGACGAAGCAGATAAAAGCACTGACATGCAGGAGCTGGCTTACCAACGCTGGGAAAGCTGGAAAGAAATGCACGGCGTAATCGAAAGCCGCGATGACGATGAAGAAGATAATGAGCCGGAGAAGCAGGATAAAGAGCCAGAAGCTCAAGAGCCACCGAAACCCGACTCGAAAGAATCGTAATCAGCATTAGGTATAACAGCTTAAACGCACAAACAAAAAAGGCATCCAGTTAGGATGCCTTTTTCTATTTATTCAACAATTAAAGCGCAATACCGATGTTGCTCACACCTTCTTCACGTAGCTCTTCACGCAAATCTTTAATCAAGCTGATGTCACGTTCTACCGCTTCACGCAGCGGACGGAAGATAGCCCACTGGACGTCCCACTCTTCACATACGGCTTCGTTTTCTTTCTGGTTGTCGTTAGTGATTGGCTCTGCGCCTTGTGCTTGCTCTAGATCAGCAACGGTTTGTACCGACTGTTGACTCACTTTAAGCATTGAATCGAAAAGGTAGTCGCGGTCCAATAGACCATGCAGTAACGTAGACAAACCCTGACACGCGTCCATCGCTGGGTAAACGCCGTAAAAATCGAACTCATCCGCACTTGGGAACAACTCTTCTAACTTCTCCAATTGACGTTCGAAGTTAATTTTCGCGTTCTTAACTGTCAAAATTTCCCATACACTATCAAGAATCGCTCGGTAAGCACGCGGGTCAGCAAATTCTGTATTCTCACAAAACATCGCATAGTTTGGATACATGCGTTCACACAGACACGCCATAAAGGTAATTTGTTGCCAAGGTTCTAGTTTTTCTAAACGAACCTGAAGAGGATTCTTAAGCATAGTCACTCAATCATTGAAGAAAAAAACAGCGAAAGTGTACTTGATTCATCACAGGGAAAAAAGTTAATGCCGCATTCAAATCAGATTTTCCTGCTCTCAGAGCATCGCGACACCTACAAAACGTTACTGGCAGAGAAAAATCTGCCCGATCTTTGCCTCACCGACCAACCAGAAGCCGCTCAGATCGTACTAGCGGATCCACCCTTACTATCACAAAGCTTAGACGAGTTTTCACAGCTTGAATGGGTACAATCCACGTTTGCTGGTGTCAACGCCTTAACATCCCCTAGCCTTCGTCAGGACTATACTCTAACTAACGTTCGAGGCATCTTTGGTCCACTGATTGCTGAATATGTTTTGGGTTACAGTATTGCCCATTACCGCCACTTTGCCCGATACCACCAGCAGCAACAAAACAAACAATGGCAGCCTCACCTGTACACGTCATTAAAAAGTAAAACCATGGTAATTCTTGGTACCGGTAGCATTGGGGGCTATCTGGGCAACGCCGCTAAAGCAATGGGGATAAAAACTATCGGTATTAACCGCACAGGTATCCCTACTCTAGGCGGCGAGTTTCATCAGACCTTTCATATCAATGAACTAAGTAAGGCATTTGAGCAAGCCGACATCGTTGTGAATACTCTACCAAGTACACCTGAGACGCGACAGTTACTTAATCGTCAAACGCTCAGCCAACTAAATCAGGCGTTATTGTTTAACGTAGGTCGTGGCGACGTACTGGATGAGGCAGGGTTGCTCTTCGCTCTGAAAAACCGTTGGGTAGAACACGCCTTCTTAGATGTGTTTGAGCAAGAACCGTTGTCGGTAGAGCATCCATTTTGGAAACTACCGCAAGTCACCATCACTCCACACATTGCTGCGCTGAGTTTTCCCGAGCAAGTCATCGAGATTTTTGCTGACAACTATCTACGCTGGCGCGATGGGTTTTCATTAAATTATCAAGTGGATTTCGAAAAGGGTTACTAAGAATGTCGTTAGACGAGCTATTGCAGCAAGTGAGGGCCTGCCAGATATGCGCGGATAACTTACCTTTGGGTGCAAACCCTGTCGTGCAAGCAGCAAAAGGGGCACGCATCCTAATCATCGGTCAGGCCCCTGGCACACGTGTACACAAAACCTCGATACCTTGGAATGACCCAAGTGGTGATCGATTACGCCAATGGCTCGATATCGACAAAGACGTTTTCTACGACCCAAATAAAATTGCCATTGTCCCAATGGGATTCTGTTATCCAGGCAAAGGGAACTCTGGTGATTTACCGCCTCGTAAAGAATGTGCGCCCACTTGGCATAAAAAGATTCTTGAGCAACTGCCCAATATAGAGCTCACTCTACTAATTGGTCAGTACTCGCAGCAGTACTATCTCACTAACAAACCAAAGACGCTCACGCAAACTGTTCAGCAATGGCAAGATTGGGAACCGGACTTTATCCCGCTCCCTCACCCATCCCCACGCAATACATTGTGGTTAAAGAAGAATCCTTGGTTTGAATCTGACGTCGTGCCATACCTTAAAAAACGCGTTCACTCGATGCTTTAGGTTACCCATGATCTAATTGCTTGTTTATCTGTACAAGAAAATTAGAACATAAACCAGAAATCATAAGCATTTGTTTATATTGAATTTTAATGTCTAATGTACAGCTAGAGTAGTAATTAGATCATAGTAGGCCAAATACTACCAGAGCTGTACGGCCTTGAGTTTTAGGTAAAAAAATACCGGCACTGAATGCCGGTATTTGATTTCAAAAAAATCTAACTTACTTGTGGTATGGCTTAGATAGCTCGTGTACCGCATCCACAAAGACGCCCGCGTTTTCTGGCGGCACATCCAAATGGATACCGTGCCCTAGGTTGAACACATGACCAGTACCTGCATCACCAAAACCTTCTAGAATACCCGCGACTTCTTCACGGATACGCTCTGGTGAAGCGTAAAGCATTGATGGGTCCATGTTACCTTGCAGAGCCACTTTATCACCGATACGTACTTTCGCGTCTGCAATGTTGATTGTCCAGTCTAGACCAACCGCATCACAGCCCGTTGCTGCGATTTGCTCAAGCCACATGCCGCCATTCTTAGTAAACAGTGTGACTGGCACGCGACGACCGTCGTTTTCACGAATCAGACCATCTACAATCTTGTGCATGTATTGCAGTGAGAACAGATTGTAATCACGAGGCGTTAGTACGCCACCCCATGTGTCAAATACCATTACCGATTGCGCACCCGCTTTAATTTGCGCGTTTAAGTACTCGATAACGCTGTCTGCCAGCTTATCTAGAAGTAGGTGCAGAGTTTGTGGTTCCGCGTACATCATCTTCTTGATCTTGGTAAACGCTTTAGAGCTACCACCTTCGATCATATACGTCGCAAGAGTCCAAGGACTACCAGAAAAACCAATCAGCGGCACTTCACCCTTCAGGTCTTTACGGATCTGGCGTACTGCGTTCATTACGTATTGCAGTTCACCTTCAGGATCTGGCAAACCAATTTTTTCCACGTCGGCTTTGCATGTAATTGGGTTATCAAAAACAGGTCCTTCACCCGCAGCAAAACGCAAACCAAGCCCCATTGCATCTGGAATCGTTAAGATGTCCGAGAATAAGATCGCGGCATCAAGAGGAAAACGGCGTAATGGTTGAAGTGTCACTTCGGATGCTAATTCTGCATTTCGACACAAAGACATGAAATCACCCGCTTCTGCACGAGTCGCTTTGTATTCTGGTAGGTAACGACCTGCCTGGCGCATCATCCATACTGGCGTGTAATCTACCGGCTCTTTTAAAAGCGCACGCAGATAACGATCATTTTTTAATTCAGTCATTCCGTAATTCCAACTGTTAGGCTTTCTGTGAAAGGGGGTATTCTATCACTGATTTAAGTCCAATAGCTGTGTGCTTTGCAACCTGGATCAAGTTATTAACTTTTAAATCAATGCTTAATTTGCACCCAATCGGTATCAGTGTTAAAAATTTGTTCGCTAGCGAAAACTACAATTATAAACTGAGTACTTAGTACTCAGCATCTCATAACGACATCTTACTTACCCCCTCCCTCTCGGAGGGTTTTTTTTATCTATTTATCAGACAATTAGAGTCTATATCTTTCAGCGTTTGTTCGATAAGTGCTCTTGCAATCGTTCCTTTAGGCGCAACAGGCGGCATCTCGTCGATACCAAACCATTGTGCATCAGACAGCTCAGTGTAGTCTGGGCTTAACTCTCCGGATTCATAGTCAGCTAAAAACCCCATCATCATACTGGATGGGAAAGCCCAAGGCTGGCTGCCAAAGTAACGAATATTTTTAACGAGAATTCCCGTTTCTTCATGAATTTCTCGAGCCACGCACTCTTCTAATGTCTCACCGACTTCTAGAAAACCCGCAATAACCGTATACATACCATTTCGATGCCTTGGATGTTGGGCTAATAAGATCTGATTTTCTTTACGTACAGCAACGATAATACACGGAAATATTCTAGGATAATGAAGGGTGCGACATTCACCACACTGCATGGCTAACTGGTTATTATTAAGAAAGTTTCTTCCTCCGCACTGTGGACAAAAGCGCAAACTTTGCGTCATGTGCCCATATTGCACAGCTTTACTTAACAACATAAATAATGGCTCAGGAAAATGCAGGCAGTCACGCAGGGATACTAAAGGTAGATCATGCTCTAAATCGGCCAAGTTAAGCCACATGACGGGCGAACCAGAATACTCACCAATGGGTCTTGCACTCGTTACTGGCAGTGATAACTGCTCTGCAGACCCGAAGGGCACAGCACCATCCACCAGCCAAATTTCACTTCCTGCAACAACACACCAGTATGCATTTATCGCGCGGTTAACATCACCTTTTCTTAACATTACACCATCCCTTTGCTTGAAGTTCGTTCATTTTACTGGCAATCTAATTTCATACTAGAGTTTATCGTTAAGTAAATGTGCACTCTAAATTCTAGTAAGGACAAGAGTTTGTAATAACTTTACTAACTTTGCTTTGCAAAGGATACGTTCGCCGATGGGCGATCAGATCATGAGGGCATGGTCATGCTAAGAAAATTCAAACAAACACAAGACCAGTGGGGTGGCTCAAGTGATGTCATTGATCACTGGTTAGAGACACGACAATCCCTGATTGTTGAATATTGTAAGCTTGCAGCGCTGCAACCTTGTTCGAAAACCAATGTTATTGAACTCCCATCTCCTTCCGAACTGCAGGATTTCTGTCAGCACCTCGTTGATTACATCTCCGAAGGCCACTTTAAAATTTATGACATGGTTATGGACCGTTGGAAAGCAACCGGCTTTGTCGTGACTAATGAGATCAATCAAACCTATGGTCAAATTGTTCTAACGACTGAACCATTATTGAACTTTAACGATAAGTACTCAGAAGTGACTGAAGATGATGAATTAAATGATTTCGATTCTGATATGTGTCTCATTGGGGAAATTCTTGAGACTCGCTTTGAAGTCGAGGACTATCTGATACAGCAAATCGCAGAAAGCCTGTCTATGCCACCTGGGGCTTAGTATTTGCAAACATTTAGAAATAGAGTGAGAGAAAAGACTGACGATCATCGTCGGTCTTTTTTGTTTCTAGCTTTATCGAAAATCCCACCGGAAGAACAAAGTAGTATAAAAACTAAAAAGGCACCCGAAGGTGCCTTTTTCTTAAGCTTTTAACGATTACTCGTTATATGACTTACTCTTCAGAAGAGAAACCAGCGTTTAGAAGTGCCGCTAGGTTATCCGTTGCTTGCTCAGCAGAAGGACCATCTTGCGCTTCAGAACGTTTAGCTTGACGCTCTTGGTGGTATGCGAAACCAGTACCAGCTGGGATCAGACGACCAACAATTACGTTCTCTTTCAGACCACGTAGGTCATCACGCTTACCAGAAACCGCAGCTTCTGTTAGTACGCGAGTTGTCTCCTGGAACGATGCCGCAGAGATGAACGACTCAGTCGCTAGAGATGCTTTAGTAATACCTAGTAGTTCACGTTCGAAACGTGCAGGCTCTTTGCCTTCAGCTTCTAGGTTACGGTTAGCAATCTTAACTTGTGAGTACTCAATCTGTTCACCAGGTAGGAACTCAGAGTCACCAGAGTGAGTAATAGTACACTTACGTAGCATCTGACGAACGATAGTTTCAATGTGCTTATCGTTAATCTTAACGCCTTGTAGACGGTAAACTTCCTGTACTTCGTTAGCAATGTACTGCGTTACCGCGTGTACGCCACGTAGACGTAGGATGTCATGTGGAGACTCTGGACCATCTGCGATCACATCACCACGTTCAACTTTTTCACCTTCGAATACGTTCAACTGACGATGCTTAGGAATCATCTCTTCGTAAGCTTCACCGCTTTCACGTGTGATCACTAGGCGACGTTTACCTTTCGTCTCTTTACCAAAGCTCACAGTACCTGTGTGCTCAGCAAGGATTGCAGGCTCTTTCGGCTTACGTGCTTCAAATAGGTCAGCAACTCGTGGAAGACCACCGGTGATATCTTTGTTACCGCCAGACTTCTGAGGAATACGTGCTAGTGTTGCACCAACACCTACTGCTGCGCCATCTTCGATGTTCACAATCGCTTTACCAGGTAGGAAGTAGTGAGCTGGCATATCAGTACCAGGGATCATTACATCGTTACCTTGCTCGTCAACAAGTTTGATAGCTGGACGCATATCTTTACCTGCTGAAGGGCGAGCTGCTGGGTCAGTTACTTCGCTTGAAGATAGACCAGTTAGGTCATCAGTTTGACGAGATACTGTTACGCCGTCGATCATATCTACGAACTGGATGCGACCTGCTACCTCAGTAATGATAGGTAGTGTGTGCGCTTCCCAGTTTGCAACTGTTTCGCCAGCTTGAACTGTATCACCATCGCCTTTGCTTAGTAGCGTACCGTAAGGCAGTTTGTGCTTCTCTTTAGTACGACCAAACTCATCAACGATAGTTAACTCTGTCGCACGAGAAGTGATAACGATCTTACCGTCATCAGCCAATACAGATTTAGCGTTGTGTAGCTTGATAGAACCGTTGTTCTTAACTTGAACACTGTTCTCTGCCGCTGCTGTCGATGCCGCACCACCGATGTGGAACGTACGCATCGTTAGCTGTGTACCTGGCTCACCGATAGACTGAGCAGCAATAACACCCACTGCTTCACCTTGGTTCACTAGGTGACCACGTGCTAGGTCACGACCGTAACATTGTGCACAACAACCGAAGTCAGAATCACACGTTACTACAGAGCGCACTTTCATGCTGTCTACTGAGTTCTCTTCCATGATTTGACACCATTTCTCATCGATCAGGGTGTTACGTGGAATAAGAACGTCTTCAGTGCCAGGTTTTAGTACGTCTTCAGCAACAACACGACCAAGAGCAAGCTCAGAAAGTGCAACTTTAACATCACCACCCTCGATGTGAGGCATCATGTCGACACCTTCGTGAGTGCCACAGTCATGTTCAGTTACAACAACGTCTTGAGCAACGTCTACTAGACGACGAGTTAGGTAACCCGAGTTCGCTGTTTTCAGTGCCGTATCCGCAAGACCCTTACGAGCACCGTGCGTTGAGATAAAGTACTGAAGTACGTTTAGACCTTCTTTAAAGTTCGCTGTGATCGGCGTTTCGATGATTGAACCATCTGGACGCGCCATCAGACCACGCATACCCGCAAGCTGACGAATCTGTGCTGCAGAACCACGAGCGCCCGAGTCCGCCATCATATAGATGCTGTTGAATGACTCTTGCTGTTCCTCTTCACCGTCACGGTTAACTACCGTTTCAGATGAAAGGTTTTCCATCATTGCTTTCGCAACACGGTCGTTGGTCGATGCCCAGATATCGATAACTTTGTTGTAGCGTTCGCCCGCAGTAACAAGACCTGATTGGTACTGTTCCTGGATTTCACGTACTTCTTCTTCCGCTTCTGCGATTTCAGTGTACTTAGCTGCAGGTACAACCATATCGTCGATACCAACAGATACACCAGAAAGTGCCGCGTATGCGAAACCTGTGTACATGATTTGGTCAGCGAAGATTACTGTGTCTTTCAGACCTAGTTTACGGTACGCCTCGTTAAGTAGGTTAGAGATTTGCTTCTTACCTAGCTTTTGGTTAACGATGCTGTACGGTAGACCAGCTGGCACGATTTGCCATAGCATTGCACGACCAACAGTGGTGTCTACCATCTTGGTTTCTGTAGTGCTGTTGCCATCTTCGTCTACAACAGTTTCTGTAATACGTACTTTAACGCGTGCGTGAAGCTCAGCTTGTTTAGTGCGGTATGCTTTCTCAGCCTCTTCTGGGCCAGAAAGGTACATGCCTTCACCTTTCACGTTGATCTTTTCACGAGTCATGTAGTACAGACCCAATACAACGTCCTGAGAAGGTACGATGATCGGATCACCTGACGCTGGCGACAGAATGTTGTTTGTCGACATCATCAGAGTACGAGCTTCAAGCTGTGCCTCTAGAGTTAGAGGTACGTGAACCGCCATTTGGTCACCATCGAAGTCCGCGTTGTACGCCGCACAAACAAGTGGGTGTAGCTGAATCGCTTTACCTTCGATCAGTACTGGTTCGAACGCCTGGATACCTAGACGGTGAAGTGTCGGTGCACGGTTCAATAGTACTGGGTGTTCACGGATTACTTCGTCTAGGATATCCCAAACGACCGCTTCTTCACGCTCTACCATTTTCTTAGCAGCTTTGATTGTAGTCGCAAGACCACGAGTCTCTAGCTTGCTGTAGATGAATGGTTTGAATAGCTCAAGTGCCATCTTCTTAGGAAGACCACACTGGTGTAGACGAAGGTATGGACCTACTGTGATTACAGAACGGCCAGAGTAGTCTACACGTTTACCTAGAAGGTTCTGACGGAAACGACCTTGTTTACCCTTGATCATATCAGCAAGAGATTTCAGAGGACGCTTGTTAGAACCTGTGATCGCACGACCACGACGACCGTTATCTAGTAGCGCATCAACAGACTCTTGCAGCATACGTTTTTCGTTACGTACGATGATGTCCGGAGCAGCTAGCTCTAGAAGACGCTTCAAACGGTTGTTACGGTTGATCACACGACGGTATAGATCGTTAAGATCAGAAGTCGCAAAGCGACCGCCATCTAGAGGTACTAGAGGACGTAGATCTGGCGGAAGTACTGGAAGTACAGTTAGGATCATCCACTCAGGGTTGTTACCCGATGCGATGAACGCTTCTACCAGCTTAAGACGCTTAGTTACTTTCTTACGCTTAGTTTCAGAGTTTGTTGTCTCTAACTCTTCACGCATTTGTTCTGCTTCAGCGTGCATATCCATAGAACCTAGTAGGTCCTTGATAGCTTCCGCACCCATCTTAGCAGTGAACTCGTCGCCCCACTCTTCTAGACGATCTAGATACTCTTCTTCAGTAAGCATCTGACCTTTTTCTAGATCAGTCATACCAGGCTCTGTTACTACGTACATTTCGAAGTACAGAACGCGTTCGATATCACGTAGAGGGATATCCATTAGTAGACCGATACGAGACGGTAGCGATTTTAGGAACCAGATGTGAGCTACTGGTGAAGCCAGTTCAATGTGGCCCATACGGTCACGACGAACTTTAGTTTGTGTAACTTCTACACCACACTTCTCACAGATAACACCACGGTGCTTCAGGCGCTTGTACTTACCACAAAGACATTCGTAGTCTTTAACTGGACCAAAGATACGCGCACAGAACAGACCATCGCGTTCAGGTTTGAACGTACGATAGTTGATCGTTTCAGGTTTTTTAACTTCACCGAAAGACCATGAACGGATCATGTCTGGTGAAGATAGACCGATTTTGATTGCATCAAATTCTTCGGTCTTATGCTGTGCTTTTAGAAAGTTTAATAAGTCTTTCACAATCAGCTCCTGTAAGGAGTTAAAAGGAGCTCACTCGCTAAAGTGAGCACCTTCTTCCAAATAATCGCTTTGATTCTCTCGACTTTCATCAAGAGAGAAAAGGATTACTCTTCGTCTTCTAGCTCGATGTTGATACCTAGCGAGCGGATCTCTTTCAACAGTACGTTGAACGATTCTGGCATGCCAGGTTCCATGCTGTGGTTACCGTCTACGATGTTCTTGTACATCTTAGTACGGCCGTTAACGTCATCCGACTTAACCGTTAGCATTTCTTGTAGCGTGTAAGCAGCACCGTATGCTTCTAGTGCCCATACTTCCATCTCACCGAAACGCTGACCACCGAACTGAGCTTTACCACCTAGTGGCTGCTGAGTTACTAGGCTGTACGAACCAGTTGAACGAGCGTGCATCTTGTCATCAACAAGGTGGTTCAGTTTCAGCATGTACATGTAACCAACAGTTACAGGACGCTCAAACGCATCACCTGTGCGACCATCAAACAGTGTTAACTGACCTGATGTTGGTAGATCTGCTAGCTCAAGAAGTGCTTTGATTGACTCTTCTGGAGCGCCATCAAATACAGGAGTCGCGATTGGTAGACCGCCACGCAAGTTCTTGATCAGAGTACGTACTTCATCATCAGATAGAGAAGCAATGTCTACTTTCTGGCGAGTGTCGCCTAGATCGTAAACTTTTTGTAGGAACTCGCGGAATTTCGCTAGTTCTTGCTGCTCTTTAACCATCTGGTTGATCTTGTCACCGATACCTTTCGCTGCCAGACCTAAGTGTACTTCTAGGATCTGACCGATGTTCATACGCGAAGGTACACCCAGTGGGTTAAGTACGATGTCTACAGGCTGACCTTTCTCATCGTATGGCATGTCTTCAACAGGGTTGATCTTAGAGATTACACCCTTGTTACCGTGACGACCCGCCATCTTATCACCAGGCTGAATGCGACGTTTAACCGCTAGGTAAACCTTAACGATCTTCAGGACGCCAGGTGCTAAATCATCACCTTGAGTGATCTTACGACGCTTAGTTTCGAACTTCTTATCGAAGTCAGCTTTTAGCTCATCCCACTGCTCAGCAAGTTGCTCAAGCTGAGTTTGTAGTGCGTCATCTTCTAGCGTTAGTTCTAGCCACTTCTTACGATCAGTTGTGTCTAGTTTCGCTTCAGAGTAACCGCCTTCAATCAATACAGCTTTAACACGGTTTAGAAGGCCGCCCTCAAGAATCTGGAATTCTTCAGTTAGGTCTTTCTTCGCTTCTTTAAGCTGCATCTGTTCGATTTCAAGCGCACGCTTGTCTTTCTCTACGCCATCGCGAGTAAAGACTTGAACGTCGATGATCGTACCTGATACAGAGTTAGGTACACGTAGTGAAGTATCTTTAACGTCAGATGCTTTTTCACCGAAGATTGCACGTAGTAGCTTCTCTTCAGGCGTTAGCTGAGTTTCACCTTTAGGTGTAACTTTACCAACTAGGATGTCGCCACCCTTAACTTCAGCACCGATGTAAACGATACCTGACTCGTCTAGTTTAGACAGAGCAGACTCACCTACGTTTGGAATATCCGCTGTGATCTCTTCAGAACCAAGCTTAGTATCACGCGCCACACAAGTCAGTTCTTGGATGTGGATAGTCGTGAAACGGTCTTCTTGAACTACGCGCTCAGATACTAAGATCGAGTCTTCGAAGTTGTAACCGTTCCAAGGCATGAACGCGATACGCATGTTTTGACCAAGCGCTAGTTCACCAAGGTCTGTTGAAGGACCATCAGCAAGAACGTCACCGCGTGATACAGGCTCACCTGGCATCACACATGGGCGCTGGTTAATACATGTGTTCTGGTTAGAACGTGTGTATTTAGTCAGGTTGTAGATGTCGATACCAGCTTCACCTGGTACTAGCTCTTCTTCGTTAACTTTAACAACGATACGAGAAGCATCTACTGACTGGATTACACCACCACGTTTAGCAACTGCAGTTACACCTGAGTCAACTGCTACGTTACGTTCAATACCAGTACCAACAAGCGGTTTGTCAGCTTTCAGTGTTGGAACTGCCTGACGTTGCATGTTCGCACCCATCAATGCACGGTTCGCATCATCGTGTTCTAGGAACGGGATAAGCGATGCAGCGATAGATACAACCTGGTTTGTCGCAACGTCCATGTACTGAGCGTGCTCACGAGGGTGTAGACCAGATTCACCTTTCTGACGAGCTGTGATCAGCTCATCTGCAAAAGTACCATCTTCGTTTAGCTTAGCGTTCGCCTGTGCGATAACGAATTGGCCTTCTTCGATTGCAGATAGGTAATCTACTTCGTCTGTTACTACGCCATCTACAACGCGACGGTATGGTGTCTCTAGGAAACCGTACTCGTTACAACGCGCAAACGCAGATAGAGAGTTGATCAGACCGATGTTTGGACCTTCAGGCGTTTCGATAGGACATAGACGACCGTAGTGAGTTACGTGTACGTCACGTACTTCGAAGCCAGCACGTTCACGAGTTAGACCGCCAGGACCCAACGCAGAAATACGACGCTTGTGCGTTACTTCTGATAGCGGGTTGTTTTGGTCCATGAACTGTGAAAGCTGTGAAGAGCCAAAGAATTCTTTAACTGCCGCAGAAATTGGCTTCGCGTTGATCAAGTCTTGAGGCATGATTGCGTCAAGATCGCCTAGGCTTAGACGCTCTTTAACTGCACGCTCAACACGTACTAGACCTACACGGAACTGGTTCTCAGCCATTTCGCCTACAGAACGGATACGACGGTTGCCTAGGTGGTCGATATCGTCCACTTCGCCCTTACCGTTACGGATCGCGATCAGCTTCTTCATCACTTCGATGATATCAGTTTCATCAAGTGTGCCTTGCTCTTGAGCATCTTCACGGCCGATAGAGCTGTTGAACTTCATACGACCAACAGTCGATAGATCGTAACGCTCTTCAGAGAAGAATAGGCTTTCGAATAGAGCTTCTGCAGCTTCTTTTGTTGGCGGCTCACCAGGGCGCATCATGCGGTAGATTTCTACCAATGCAGAAATACGATCAACCGTGCTGTCAATACGTAATGTTTCTGACATGAATGGACCGTGGTCTAGATCGTTCGTAAATAGAACTTCTAGCGCTTTGTGGCCTGCCTGAGATAGGTTCGCTAATGCTTCCAGGCTGATTTCCTGGTTAGCGTTAACAATGATCTCGCCAGTTGCTTCATTGATGTAATCTTTAGATGCAACTTTACCAACGATGTACTCAACTGGTACTTCGATGTGATCAACGCCATCTTTTTCTAGTTGGCGGATATGACGAGCTGTTACGCGACGACCCTGCTCAACGTAAACTTTACCATTTGCTTCGATGTCGAATGACGCAGTTTCACCACGTAGACGATCAGGAACCAACTCCATCAATAGAGTTTGGTCTTTCACTTCGAAGTTCACTTTCTCGAAGAAGATATCTAGGATTTCTTCTGTCGACTTACCTAGTGCTCGAAGGATGATCGATGCTGGTAGCTTACGACGGCGGTCGATACGAACGTACAAGTTATCCTTAGGATCAAACTCGAAATCAAGCCATGAACCACGGTAAGGAATAACACGTGCGTTGTATAAAACTTTACCTGAAGAGTGGGTCTTACCCTTATCGCTGTCGAAGAACACGCCTGGGCTTCGGTGCAGCTGGGATACGATAACCCTCTCGGTACCGTTGATTACGAAGGTACCATTGTCTGTCATGAGTGGAATTTCACCCATGTAGACTTCTTGTTCTTTAATGTCTTTTACAGTACCTGCTGGCGCGTCTTTATCAAAGATAACTAGGCGTAGTTTTACACGTAGTGGCTTTGAGTAAGTTACACCGCGGATTTGACATTCTTTAACGTCAAAAACTGGCTCACCAAGACGGTAGCTAACGTATTGCAGCTCAGAATTGCCGTTGTAGCTCTGAATCGGAAATACAGAACGGAAAGCGGCTTCAAGACCGTATTGACCTTCAGGATCCTGTTCGATAAATTTGTCGAACGAATCGAGCTGGATCGATAGCAGGTATGGAATGTCCAAAACTTGTGGACGAGTACCAAAGTCCTTACGGATGCGCTTTTTCTCGGTATAAGAGTAAACCATGGGGTTCCTCAGCTCGCTGATAAGTGACCCAAACTGTCCGCCCGCTCCTAGTTACTTAAGGGGGGTAAGGGACAGTGACTAATATAGCTGTTTACTGTAGTGACATTTCATTTCGTAAGAATGAAATGTTTTTTGCATGGATATCAGGCGCTTAAACAGCGGGAAAATTCGCCTATACCCTACAGCGCAAAAAGGCCGGTGGTTAAAAAACCACCAGCCAATTAGCCGTTAGGCTAAGAAACTATGCAATAATTACTTAACAGCAACAGTTGCACCAGCTTCTTCTAGCTGAGCTTTAAGAGCTTCAGCTTCTGCTTTCTCAACACCTTCTTTAAGAGGTGCTGGAGCGCCGTCTACTAGAGCTTTAGCTTCTTTAAGACCTAGGCCAGTTGCGCCACGTACTGCTTTGATTACAGCAACTTTGTTACCGCCAGCAGCTTCTAGGATTACGTCGAATTCAGTTTGCTCAGCAGCAGCTTCGCCTGCAGCAGCGCCGCCAGCTACAACAGCAGCAGCAGCAGAAACACCGAATTTCTCTTCCATTGCTTCGATTAGTTCAACAACTTGCATTACAGACATTTCTGCAACTGCGTCTAGGATTTGCTCGTTAGTAATAGACATAACAATTCTCTTTTAAGTCAACAATAAGTTTATTAAGCAACCAGTAAAAAGCAAGGCTTATGCCGCTGCTTCTTGTTTTTGATCGCGGATAGCTGCGATAGTACGCGCCAGCTTGCCAGCCGAAGCTTCTTTCATGCACATCATTAGGCGTGCAATTGCTTCGTCGTAAGTTGGTAGTGTTGCTAGTACTTCAGCGTCAGTTAAAGCGCCTTCAAATGCAGCAGCTTTGATCTCGAAATCTTTGTTCTCTTTAGCGAAGTCTTTGAAAAGACGCGCTGCAGCACCTGGGTGCTCATTAGAGAATGCGATTAGAGTAGGACCAGTGAAAGTGTCAGTTAGACACTCGTACTCAGTACCTTCAACCGCACGACGAGCAAGAGTGTTACGAACAACTCTCATGTAAACGCCAGCTTCACGAGCTTGTTTACGTAGAGAAGTCATCGCGCCAACTTGAACGCCACGAGAATCAGCTACAACTGCAGAAAGTGCACCACTGGCAGCTTCGTTGACTTCAGCAACAATTGCTTTTTTGTCTTGAAGGTTTAAAGCCATCTTGGATTTACTCCTGGTTGTCGTTACACCACTCACTATCATCACGACAGTGAGAGCTATTGAGGTGCTTCCCCAGAAGAAAGTTAACTATATTACATAGAGCTTTCTGTCAGTTCGGGCACCATCTACGTAGGATAATTAAGTTTGCTTTTACACAAACACCTACGGTCTTGGACGGAGACTGGGTCTTAATTCATTTCGAACTAGGAGACAGTTCAAAGAACCAAAGTTCAGCCCCAACCACAAATATTAGGCGCAAAATTATACACTAATTTTGCGCCTAAGCAAATAAATTATGCTTGAGTGTTCAGGCTAGCCTGATCAACAGCAACACCAGCACCCATAGTAGTAGAGATGCTTACTTTCTTCAGGAAAGTACCTTTCGCTGAAGATGGCTTAGCTTTCTTCAGAGCAACTAGAAGTGCTTCTAGGTTCTCTTTGATCTGCTCAGCAGAGAAGTTTGCTTTACCGATAGTAGTGTGGATGATGCCGTTTTTGTCGTTACGGTAACGAACCTGACCAGCTTTAGCGTTTTTAACTGCTTCAGCAACGTTAGGAGTTACAGTACCAACTTTAGGGTTTGGCATAAGACCGCGAGGACCTAGGATAGTACCTAGTTGACCTACAACGCGCATTGCATCTGGAGAAGCAACAACTACGTCAAAGTTCATTTCGCCTTTCTTAACTTGCTCAGCAAGATCTTCCATACCTACGATGTCTGCGCCAGCTTCTTTAGCTGCTTCAGCGTTAGCACCTTGAGTGAACACTGCAACGCGGATTTCGCGGCCAGTACCGTGAGGTAGTACAGTTGCACCACGTACGTTCTGGTCAGATTTACGAGCATCAATGCCAAGGTTAACAGCAACGTCTACAGACTCAACGAATTTAGCAGTCGCTAGTTCTTGAAGAAGAGCAACAGCTTCGTTGATTTCGTATTCTTTAGTTACGTCAACTTTTTCGCGGATTACGCGCATGCGCTTAGTTAGTTTTGCCATCTTATTAACCCTCTACCACTAGGCCCATTGAACGAGCAGTACCAGCGATAGAACGCTTCATCGCTTCGATGTCAGCACCAGTCATATCAGCAGCTTTAGTTTCTGCGATTTCTTGGATTTGAGCGTCAGTTACAGTACCAACTTTTTCAGTGTTTGGACGACCTGAACCAGACTTAACGCCAGCAGCTTTCTTAAGAAGAACAGCAGCAGGTGGAGTCTTAGTTACGAACGTGAAAGAACGGTCGCTGTATACTGTGATAACTACTGGAGTTGGTAGACCTTTCTCAATAGATTCTGTTTTTGCGTTGAACGCTTTACAGAATTCCATGATGTTCACACCGTGTTGACCTAGTGCAGGACCTACTGGTGGACTAGGGTTAGCCATACCAGCAGCAACTTGTAGCTTGATGTAAGCTTCAACTTTCTTAGCCATGATAATTCCTAAGTTTGGGTACAAACGCTAATCGCGGATCAGCTCCCCGTTTGTGTAAGAAACTTTTTACTTCACTTGAAGTAAAAAGGCGCGAAATTATAGTCATAATCCGCGCCTTATACAACCCTAAAAAGGTGATTTTTTATACTCTTTAACGAAGAGTCTTAGTCCAGCTTTTCAACCTGACCAAATTCAAGCTCAACTGGTGTCGCACGACCAAAGATCGATACAGACACTTTCAGGCGGCTCTTCTCGTAATCCACTTCTTCAACAGTACCGTTGAAGTCAGCAAATGGACCTTCGTTAACACGTACCACTTCACCCGCTTCGTACATTGTACGCGGACGAGGCGCTTCACTCGCTTTCTCAAGACGATTAAGAATCGCGTCAGCCTCTTTATCCGTGATAGGTGCCGGACGGTCTGAGGTACCACCAATGAAGCCCATGACACGCGGCACACTGCGTACTAGGTGCCATGATTCATCGTTCATAATCATCTGAACAAGGACGTAACCTGGGAAGAACTTACGCTCAGATTTGCGACGCTGACCCGCGCGCATTTCCACTACTTCTTCAGTAGGAACCAGTACTTCACCGAATAGCTCTTCCATGCCGTGCATTTTGATATGCTCGCGCAGAGATTGAGCTACACGACCTTCAAATCCAGAGAAGGCTTGAACCACATACCAGCGTTTTTTTGGAGCTTCACTCATGAATAAAAACCCTCTATACCCCAGTTGCTAGAGCTACTAGACGAACCATAATTCCGTCAATACCCCATAGCACTAGAGCCATTACAATACTTACAGCTAAAACGATCAGTGTTGTTTGCATGGTTTCTTGGCGAGTAGGCCAAACAACTTTACGTACTTCCATACGAGATTCTTTTGCAAAACTGATCGCTGCTTTACCTTTAGTCGTTGTTGCTGCAACGCCTAAGGCAGCTGCAATAAGAACAACAACGCCTGCAGCACGAACCACTACAGACATTTCACCATACAGGTAATTACCCACAACAGCGGCAGCTGCCAATACGAAAGCGGCTACCCACTTAAACGTATCTGCTGCGTTTGAGCTATCAGGAGTTTCAGCATTATTTGCTTTCATAAAACCAACCTGTTACAAGTCTTAATATAGACGACAACAACCCCGCTGTTGCAGGGCAAACTCCATATCGCTGAAAAAATCAGCGTACTCTTCTTAAGATTAAGCCTCTTTGCTTAATCTTGCTCTGCGCCCAACCCACTTCTGAACAAGAAAACAGCAAAAATAATGTTGAGTGCAGAAAAAGGGCATCAAATGATGCCCTTTTTGCTACTGGTTCGTCAAATCTAATTCAAGATTTTCCGAAAGCATCGCTAATTCGCTATGAATTAGTCGAAGATCTTAGCAACAACACCAGCACCTACTGTACGGCCACCTTCACGGATCGCGAAACGTAGAC
>NZ_JAWOVO010000036.1:0-27244 GCF_033339955.1 Vibrio sp. 1731
TGATAGGTCTATATTGTTAAAGAGCTTGCTTTGCGAGAAGTTTTTCTCTCAAAGCGGAGGTGCATTCTAGCGATTTAGTTGTTAGTGTCAAACACTTTTTTAAACTAATTTTTTGTAGAAGCTTTTTACCTCTTCGACCCTGCTGAAGCCTTGTGACGTCTGCCGTGTCGATGGATGCGCATTATAGGGAGAAGATTTTCTTTGGCAATACTAAAAATGCATTTTTTCTAAAAAAACATGCCAAATGGATACTTTCCATCCAACCCCAAAATTACCCAGAAATAACACTCAGGATTTATACAATTTACCCACAAAAAGCTGTGGATAACTACTCATCGCTATCAAAGAAATAAGAAATACGCGAACGCGGATTTAGATACTCTTTTACTTTATCCGGTAATTTTGATGGATGAATCGCGTTAACTATCTTTATATCTTTTGACGCAAGATCAATGATTGGCGCTTGCGTCCTTGGTACTGATGGATCGTAAACCAAGACATTCGGGAATAATAAATGCGATGCATTCACTGAGATAACCAGGCCGACCATATTATTAGAAAGCTGAACTACGGTACCCGGAGGAAACACGCCCATAAACTTAATTAGGATGTTCAGGTTCTCTTCTTTATATAGGTGTTTACAGTTCTTATATAAATGAGAGAGTGCGGTATAAGGAATCTTTTGGTCTGAGACTATCGGGGTATGACACAAGTTATCAAACGCATTGGCTACAGCAATAATTTGAGCAAACTCGTTGATCTCATCTCCTTTCAGGCCTTTAGGATAACCAGACCCATCTCTTAGCTCATGGTGCTGCGCGATCACAATTCTCGCGACTTCGGGAAAAGCCTCGATTTGACTCGCAAGATCGACGCCATATTTAGTGTGCAACTTTAAGTAGTTGGTTTCTGGCTCTGTTAGAGGTAGTTGCTTTCTTAATATTGCAGTCGGGATTTTTATTTTCCCGATATCATGGAATAGTGCGGAGAAGGAAAGCTCTTTCAACTGTGCTGCTGAGTACCCTTTAGCACGGCCAATCATCATCGAGATAACAGCCACGTTCAATGAGTGGAAATAAATATCTTCAAACTCATTTTTTCCGTTCATCAGATGTAACGTAACATTATCATCGCACATTAACTTCTCGACGATATCTTCAATAAGAAGCTTTGCTTCATCAACTGCTGCTGTCGGACGGTTACGGATTTTAGTCATGACTGAACGCATACGTGCCAGAGAGCGCTCAAACTCTTTTTCACACTGAATCAAGCGTCGACGGTATGCACTTAACTTCTCTATGCGGTTCTGTTTTTCTTGCCACATTTTTTGAGTTTCATGATCTAACGACGCTTCATTTGTTACTCTGTCAGCTTGTCTTTGATCAACAGGGAGTGGAACGGCATCGCTTTGCTCTGGATTAAAGTAAACGAACTTTACGCCGAGGTGGCGGATCATCTCGACTTGCTCTTGGTCTTTAATCTTAAAGCTATTGAGTAGAAAGGGGTGATCGTTCCACTTTAGCGGAAGACGGATATGTAGTCCGGGTTGAATACGATCGACCGTTAGTTTAATGGCTGCCACTTATTCACTACTGATTTATATTTCTTAAGAGAGTTAGAATACTAGTAAATTTTGTGAATAAATTCATCAGTAACTATCAAAACATCAAACCGTTATTTCTAAGCGACTCACTTAATTAGATAGAAGTAAGCTACTTTAAGGAGCGATCTGCTTTGCGTATTTTAAGCTTGGCCTCGAACACTGGCTTGTCTATTACTTCTTGATCTTTGACTAGCCCCATTAACGTTTGTACCGCTACACGGGCCATGTCACTGATAGGAAAGTGCACTGCTGATACTGTAGGGTAAAGACTTTCACAAAGATCAACACTGTCAAAGCTAGTTAATGAGATTTGCTCTGGTACAGAAATACTGTGCTCGTGTAAGTACTGCATTGCGCCAACCGTCATTTCTTCACTGCACGAAAAGACAGCCGTCACATCAGGGTGTCGTTGTAAAATTGCAGCCATTGCATCATAACCACTTTGCCGACCATAATTCCCTTCTTCACTCCAGCTTTCATCAATATCTATACCAGCATCCTTCATTGCATCAATATACCCAAGCTTTCTCAATACACTATTATGACGTTGGGATGGACCGGCAATACAAGCAATCTTTCGATGACCACCAGCTAAAAGGTGCTCAACGGCAATACGGCTTGCATGATGATGGTTAAAGGTAACACAACGCTCTTCTATTCCTTCCACGTAGCGATCCAGAAGAACGAAAGGTGTTGGCTGTTTAGCTAATTCACGTAAGTCATCATCTGACAAATAACGACTATGAAGTACATAGCCGTCACAACGTAAATCATTAAAACGCTGAATTGCCTCTTTTTCACCTTGTGCAGAATGATGGCCTTGAGCTGTAATCAAAAACTTCTTATGAATATCCAGCTCGGTCTGAACCTGCTCCATCATCTCGCCAAAGAAGCCCCCCGTATAGTAAGTCACCAATAACCCAACCATATTACTGGATGAGGTTGCGAGTGAACGAGCAATTGCACTAGGACGATAATTCAATTGCGCCATAGCTTGCTCTACTTTTTTTCGAGTTTCCTCGCGAAATTTCCCCTCTCCATTAATAATTCGAGAAACGGTAGAGCGATTTACACCGGCGAGTTCGGCTACATCTTTAATCCTTGCCATAATGCTATTGGGTCCAACTGCAATTGTTATTAAATATTCGTTTGTGTAGAACGGCTGCCAGCAATTCGTAAGGTGCTATAGGGGGCGAAGCTGGCAGCCTTTAATCATACACCGACCATTTGATTGGTAGAAACAAGCTCAGAGTAATCCGTAACAGTTATACCATGATGAGCTAACTGTTCTTTTAAAATGGGAGAGGTAAGAACTTGTAACTCTAGCTCTCGCTGAAGCGCATAGCCACTCTTTAAGATAAGCGCCTGATCGGCCTCTGCCGGGTGGCACATCACCTCAACCAAGTCATAGTCAGCTTTTAAGCTCAATAGATGTGCCATTAAGCCATCCAAGCTCACTTTTTGATCATAAAACTCATCAGTAAAGATATACCTGATTGTCATCGATTCTTGACACAAGCCACTGCCCCGCAGTGGCACTCGGTATTCATTCGCTACTTCTTTAATAACGGGCAAAATTTGAGGGTGAGTATGCGCGTGATGATGGCTATCTAAGTGGCTTAGCTCTAACCCAAGCGATAGAAAATGTTCCACCTGAGCTTTTGCTTCATCATAAACGACCTGAGTTTCGAAGTCCTGCTTACTCCAAAGTTCGTCATAATTGATAAAGTGCGCTCGGCCGTTGGTCAAGTTAGGATGCTTCGTTATAGGCACACCTGCTGTAAACCTAAGATGAACGCCAATTTTCAAGTCTGGATTATGGCGAGCTAGTTCTAAGGCATGTTGCTCAGCATCCATACCCACCATCATGGTGGTTGAATGAACTACACCTTGCTGATGAGCTTTAACGATGCCGCTATTTACACCTCTCGTTAAACCAAAATCATCAGCATTAAAAATGACTTTCATCGGCGCCCTTCCTTAGTCTTACAACGTCGTTAGTTTAAATTGAGGTAAATACGGAGCGTTCACCGCCAGAATATCATCCAGGATTGACTTGGCGCGGCCAATGTCAGGCACCAATGGGTTATTGGTTAATGCCATAAGCGCCTTGTCATAATTACCTTCGACAGCAGCTTCTATTGTTAGCTGCTCATACGCTTTAACTTGATGGAGTAATCCTTTGATATTGTTTGACAACTCGCCAACCGCAAGAGGTTTCGCCCCCCAGCTACCAATCACGGCACTACATTCAATCACAGCATCGTCAGGTAGGCCGTTGATCGCTCCATTATTTAAAACGTTAACAACATGAATACTATTACGATTGTTATAAATTGAATCAACTAGGTTCAGTGATGCATCAGAATAATAAGCACCACCCCGCTCCTCTAACTCTTTCGGCTTATGATCGAGGGTAGGATCTTGATAGAGCTTAAATAGCGCATTTTCTGTTTCCATTACCTGCTCAGCACGAGTGCCTTTTTCATCGGCACTTTGTTTCTCTTCAGCAAGCATGGCATCAGTTTGGTAGAAGTAACGATGATAAGGACATGGTATCGCCCCCAGTGCTTTTAGAAATGCCGGATCCCACGGCTCTTCCCAGATATTCTTCATACTGAAGTTGGCACCATCACCGACTTTCTCTAATACCGTTTGAGTAATATCTTCCCCATTGAACCATGCTTTGTGTACCCACACGAGATGGTTTAACCCAGCAAACTCAAGTTGCAGCTCTTTTGGCTCGCACTCCATCATTTCTGCAATCATCATTTCCATTGAAACGGGCACATTGCATAAACCAATACTCTTTACTTTGGTGTACTTACTGACCGCTTCGGAAACTAAACCCGCTGGGTTGGTGAAATTGAGCATCCATGCGTTTGGAGCCAACTCTTCAATGTCTTTACAGATATCAAGAATGACCGGAATGGTTCGCAGTGCTTTAGCAAAACCACCAGGGCCCGTTGTTTCTTGGCCGATGACGTCGTACTTGATTGGGATTCGCTCATCGTTAGCGCGTGCAGCAAGGCCACCAACACGAAACTGCGTCATCACAAAATCCGCATCTTTTATCGCAGCACGGCGATCGAAACCGGCTTTTATCTCAATTTTTGCTCCGGCTTTATCGACCATTCGCTGAGCCAATCCTTTGATGATCTCAAGCTTCTCAGCTCCTGACTCAATGTCCACAAAATGAATCTTCTTAACGGGTAAATATTCTAAGCGCTTAATAACCCCTTCAACCAATTCCGGGGTATAGCTACTACCACCGCCAATAATGGCAAGTTTGATCGCCTCTCTAGACATTTTCATCCCCCTTTATTTGTTCGAGATTTTTTTGTTCAGTGCGACGATTTCTACAGCCATCTCTTGAGCCAAAATCGTAGTCATTAGGTGATCTTGAGCATGCACCATCACTAACGTCATCGGGACTTTCCCTTCTCCCTGATCTTCTTCAATAAGCTGAGTCTGTATTAAGTGGGCTTTATTAATGCACTCTCTTGCTTGAGAGAGCTTCTCATCAGCCGCTTCAAAATCTTGTTCTCGAGATAAACGCAATGCCTCGTAGCTTAAACTTCTGGCTTCACCAGCATTGCAAATGATCTCCATTACAACCAATTCTTGTTCCATCATTTTCTCTCCGAAAATCGGGCCGCGGTAATTGCGGCCCATTAAGCACAGTTAAGCAGTAACGCCTTCGCCTGACGGCTGCGTGTCACCTTTAGTTTCCTTCGTCGTTGGTAGTTCTTGCTCCAACATTTGCTTCTCAAACATTTTGAAGAATGGGAAGTAGATGATTAGATCAAGAATTAATAAACCAATGACGAGCAATACTGGCGCAAAGGTCCAACCGCTACCCCACGAAGCACCTATCAGTGCCGGTGTTGTCCAAGGTGTTGTAGCGACACCCATACCCACAAAGCCGACATGCACAGCAAAGTACGCAATCGTAGCATTGATGACTGGAGCGAAGACGAACGGGATAAACAAGGTCGGGTTCATCACAACTGGGCTACCGAAGATCACAGGTTCGTTGATTTGGAAAAAGCCAGGTACCGCACTCATTCGACCAATGCTCTTAAGGTGAACAGAACGGCTAAACGACATCAGCATAACAAGAGCAAGTGTTGCACCAGAGCCGCCAATAAAGATGTAAAAATCCCAGAACGGTTGAGTAAATACGTTTGGAATCGGTTCACCTGCAACAAAGGCTTCAATGTTGGCACCAATGTTGGTCAAAAAGATTGGAGAAAGCAGTCCAACAACAATTGCAGCACCATGAATACCCGCAAACCAAAGTAGCTGGCAAAGCAATAAAGCGCCAATAATGGCAGGCAATGAGTTAGACGCACTAATTAGCGGTTTAAAGATAGCCATAACAGCGTCTGGAATCAGCATGTCGTACTGGGTTTGTACGAAAAGGCTAAGTGGATATAAGGTAATGAATATCGCTAAGACTGGTAGCAATACTTCAAATGATCGCGCAATCGCCGGTGGCACCTGCTCTGGCATGCGAATCGTAATATTGTGCTTTTTCATAAAACGGTAGAGCTCCACCGAGAAAAATGCACACATCACTGCGGTGAAGATCCCGGTTCCGCCCATGTGAGACATAGACAACGCGCCATCTTTAGCTGGGGCCGCAATGAGTAAAAAAGACATTAGTGACAATACAGCACTCGTGATCCCATCCATCTTGTAAGCCTTCGCTAAACTATAAGCAACGCCCAGCGAAACAAAAATGGTCATGATCCCCATCGACATGTTGTAGGGCATCATTATGGTATCAAAATGTGTAGTGGCGAAATCGAGCCAAATTCGACCAAAAGTAAAGGTTGTATCTTCGGCAAATGGGGGGAATGCAAAAATCAAAATGAAACTACCGACAATAATAAACGGCATTGCGACAATAAAACCGTCTCTCATTGCGCGAACATGGGGCTGATTCCCCACTTTAGCTGCTATAGGGGCTATATGCTTTTCGACTGCGCCTATAATTGCGTCATAAAGCTTCATAGAGTCCATCCTTATTTTAGGCAAAAGAATCCCGCATCAAATATTTATATTTGATGTACAGTTATCTTTTTAATTTAAAACTATATTTTAGTTAATTAATTCTAATGCTTGCTCTAGTACTTCTTCTCCCTTCATCATTCCATAATGCTGAGGAGAAATAGCATCAATGTTTTTACCATGCTCTTGCGCCGTTTTTCTTAGTTCTTCTAGCTGAAAACGTACTTGAGGCCCGAGAAGACAAACATCGTACTCTTTAATTGCATCTTCAAACGCATTCACTGACATTGCATCAATTTTGCACTCAATTCCTTTATTTTCAGCAGCTTGCTCCATTTTCCTAACAAGCATACTGGTGGACATCCCTGCGCTACAGCATAAAAGGATCTTTTTCATAGCCTTACTCCCGTTGTGTAAATTTCAACCTGTAAAAACTGTAGCAAAAATAACCAAGACAAAAAAGCGCAACCGGTTGCATTATTCGTGAACACAATCCCAATTTAGAAAATACCACCTATTTTTTTGTAATTATTTAGGTCTAGGATAAAAGTCATAAAATAATTTAAGACATCACATTAAGTTTCAAATTATCAATATTTTACTACTGACAACGTCGTTATTAATTTCTTAAAAGGAATAGAGAATGAAATTTAATAAATTGGCTATTGCAACGCTTGTAAGTGCCGCACTATCACAACACTCATTTGCTCAAACCGACTCTAAAGGCACAATTTATCTAACGTTTGATGATGGACCAATCAATGCATCTATTGACGTTATTCAAGTACTTAACCAGGAAGATATCAAAGCGACGTTTTACTTTAATGCTTGGCATTTAGATGGAATTGGTGATGAGAATGAAGACCGTTCCCTAGAAGCCTTAAAGCTCGCATTAGACACTGGTCATATTGTTGCGAACCACAGTTACGATCACATGGTGCACAACTGCGTGGATGAATTTGGACCGAACAGTGCTGCGGAGTGTAATGCGACCGGGGACCACCAGCTAAACTCGTATCAAGACCCTGTTTACGATGCCTCAATGTTTACGGAAAACTTATCTGTGTTAGCAAAGTATTTGCCGAACATTACAAGCTACCCGAACTACAAGGCAACAGAGTTTGCTAGACTGCCCTACACCAACGGTTGGCGAGTGACGAAAGACTTCAAAGCAGATGGGTTATGTGCCACGTCTGATGACCTGAAACCTTGGGAACCAGGATATGTATGCGATACATCCAACCCATCCAACAGTGTAAAAGCAGCTATCGAGGTTCAAAATATCCTAGCGAATAACGGCTATCAAACTCACGGTTGGGATGTGGACTGGGCACCTGAAAATTGGGGCATTGAAATGCCAGCAAACAGCCTTACAGAAGCAGAAGCATTTCTTGGATATGTGGATTCCGCGTTAAACACTTGTGCACCAACAACGATTAACCCGATCAACTCCAAAGCTCAAGAGTTCCCATGTGGTACACCTTTACACGCCGATAAAGTTATCGTATTAACTCACGAGTTCCTATTTGAAGATGGTAAGCGTGGCATGGGTGCAACGCAAAACCTACCTAAGCTCGCTAAGTTTATACAGTTAGCAAAACAAGCGGGTTATGACTTCGACACAATGGATAACTACACACCGAACTGGCAAGTTGGTCATAACTACGACGCTGGCGATTACGTCTTACACCTAGGTACTGTATACCAGGCTGTAACAAACCATACTGCGCAACAAGATTGGGCACCGTCTCCAACCTCTAGCCTTTGGACAAATGCAGACCCAGCCACTAACTGGACTCAGAATGTTTCCTATAAACAAGGTGATGTGGTGACTTATCAAGGTTTGCGTTATCTAGTTGATGTACCGCACGTGTCCCAAGCAGACTGGACTCCGAACACTCAGAATACCTTGTTCACAGCTCTATAGGCTGTTCCTACTATCACCATGTAGTAGTTTGCGCGAGGCATACCCCTCGCGCTTTTTTTTGAAGATCCAGATACAACAAAGCCCTGACTTTCATCGAGGCTCTGTCTTAAAATATGGTACCGGTGGGCGGAGTTGATTGGACTGGCATTCCTGCCGCCACCGCGAAGGCAACGCTAACTTCCTTTTGATATTTACGAGCACCTAAAACGACGAAAGGCCGCTATAAAAGCGACCTTTCTATGTATGGTACCGGTGGGCGGACTTGAACCGCCACGCCCGAAGGCAACGGATTTTGAATCCGTCGTGTATACCAATTTCACCACACCGGCATCTTTGGGCTATTGCCCTTTGATGGTTGGCATTATACGTAAGCTTTTGACCTGCGCAAGCAGAAATACCTTAAATAACTATCGTTTGCTGATAATTTCGCCACAAAGTGTGACAAAGCTGTACTCATAAGAAACGTACGCTCCATTTTCTACTACTCTTCCAGATGAAAATGAGTATACGAAACTCTTTTTAAATTCTATTCACTGTAATATCAGAAACATAACCATTCCCAATGCTCGACAACGCATTATAGAGCATCTCTGCGGCATCTTCTGCTTGCATGAAGTGACTCGTGTCCATCGTATTGCCGCTTGTTTTCCAGAATTCCGTATCCATTCCACCAGGATAAACCGCGATAATTTTCATAGGTTTTCCTTTTAGCTCCAAACGAACCGACTCAATTAATCCTTTGATGGCCCATTTCACTGCACAATACGTAGACTCTTGCGCTTTAGGTTGTTGCGCGGCTGTGGACATGATCATGACCACTTTTATTGGATGATCTTTGTAACGCTTTACTAACTCTCTTAGCACATGAATCGCAGAATTCAGGTTGTTATCAATCAACTTTTGAATCTCTTCCGGCTCCTGCTCTTCCAGTAAGCCAAAATAACCACTTCCCGCACTATGAATGACCATTTCAGGGGACTGTTTCACCCCATCAAAGAGCTGTTTCACATTTTGGTGCAATGAGAGGTTGCAAGCTTGATAACCAACGTTATGAGAGAGTTGTTTTGCTAGTGCGGATAGTTTTTCTGTATTTCTTCCTATTACATACGTCTCTTTGCCTTCCGCATCATAACGCTTTGCTAGTTCCGCCCCTAAACCGCTACTTGCACCTGTAATTACAATCATGCGCTACCTCTTTTCAACCACATACTTTTAATTCATCTATCAATTAAGGTAACAGAATCGTGGTAATTCACACCTCAAGAACACCATTCTTTGAAGCAAGCGGCTTTCTTACTTTCGTGATGCATGAAATATCAAGCAGAACGACGGGCATTTAACCTATGCTTAAGCAAGAATAACTTTCTGAATTTTCTATCGACTTTCTAGTGAGAACTGAATAGGAGCAAAGAATGACTGGGTCAAAATGGCAGTGGTTACTGAAACAGATGACGCGAAAACTGTGGGTCCGGACGTCACTCTACGCATTACTTGCTGTTGCTACCGCCTTAATGTCGATTGTTTTAAACCAGTTCATTACTCTGCCCCCTGCCATCAACGTCAGCAAGGATTTGTTGAACAACATATTAAATATCCTCGCAACCTCCATGCTTGCAGTGACTACATTCTCTCTCAATATTATGGTCTCAGCGTACAGTGCCGCTAGTGCAGGGGTAACGCCGCGAGCGACAAAACTGTTGATGGAAGACAGCACAACACAAAATGCCTTAGCAACCTTTCTTGGCTCTTTTCTATTTAGTTTGGTAGGAATTATCGCGCTAGGTATTGGGGCCTATCATCAACAAGCACAAATTTATCTGTTCATCGTGACTATCGCCGTAATCGTGATGATCATACTCACTCTGCTACGTTGGATTCAGCACCTTTCCGTACTAGGAAGGGTCAGTGAAACCACTTCATACGTGGAGCAAGCCTTGTTAGATGCTATTAGAAAACGGGGCAAAGAGCGTTGGCTAGGTGCTCACCCGTGGAGCCACCCAGAACATAAACCCAGAGGAAGTAAACCTATTTTGAGCCAAGAAATTGGCTACTTACAGCATGTTGATATGCATCATCTCGATAGTATTGCTGAAGCAAACCAATGCACCATCTATCTTGAGCGACAACCGGGAAGTTTTGTGTACGTAGGTCAACCATTGGCTTGGGTTTGTGGAGAGTTGCCAGACGAAAGCGAAGTAACGGCAGCCTTCACGATTCGAACGGAGCGTTCATATGATCAGGACCCTCGCTTTGGTTTAGTCGTTATGGCGGAAATCGCCTCACGAGCACTATCTCCGGCTGTAAATGATAATGGCACCGCGATTGACGTTCTTGGGCGTTCTGTACGAGCACTTTCATTATGGGGAGACCTACTCAGTGAGCCGCCTACCAAAACTCGATATCCTAGACTATTTGTGCCCGCATTGAGCTGCCAGGATTTGTTTGATGATGTTTTTTTGCCGATAGCACACGATGGTGCAGCGCAACTCCAAATACAGATTCGCCTACAAAAGGCCTTGCTAGCTCTCTCTAGTATGCACCCTAAGTTATTTTTGTCACCAGCAATCAAGCTGTCAGAAAAAGCTTTAGAGCTTTCGTTAAGCCAACATTATACCGAAGATGAGAAACACCAACTCTCTCAGCTATCTAATCTGGTCACAGACCAAAGAGCCAATGGTTAAGAGAGTCGAATTCAGTTGAAACATATTGCTGCACGGCCTCGTGTATCATGACATGTGCTGATAACGTAGGGCAGAAAAGTCTCTTCGTTTATACACAATTAAAGACTCTGTGCGTTAGGTCTCTTTTCTCTTGGTGAGGGAATCTATATTCTGACGCACAATTTTTAAGGTAAGTGATGGAATAATGACAACGTCTACAACTCTTCCACCTGCTGGTCTCTTTCGTCGACTTGCAGCGTTGATTTACGACACATTGATTATTATCGCAATTGAAATGATGGCCGCTGGTATTGTTATGGCCGTTGTGTTTGCACTAAATGCAGCAGGATTGTTGAGCTATGGCGAGTACGCTGATGCCGCAGATATGCTCGGAAAGCACCCTGTATTGAGCCCTCTATTTACACTTTATCTTGCGGGTGTGTGGATATATTTCTTTGTGTTCTTCTGGACGCGAGCAGGACAAACTCTTGGGATGCGCGCTTGGAAGCTTCGAGTTCGCAATGCCAAAGACGGTGCACCAATTACGGTAACTCAAGCTCTAATTCGTATTTCGACATCTGGCTTTGGCTTGGCAAATCTGACTGTACCGATTGATCCGAAGAAACGTGGTTTCCACGACATTTGGGCCAAAACAGAGGTTGTTGTATTACCGAAGGCAAACTAACTTGTCTAGGAACACAAAAAAGGAAGGCGTAATGCCTTCCTTTTACATTTGGTTCGGTAAAACTTGGTTTATTCGATGATGCTTCAGTTATAGCTTTCTTCGTAGCAGTGCAATCGCAATAGCTAAGAACACCAAACTCGGGGCCAAAGCACCAAACACTGGGGATATGCCATACACCAAGCTTAATGGGCCAAAGAACTCACTGGATATGTAAAAAGTAAACCCGGCAACCACGCCCGACAATACCCTTGCCCCCATGGTCACGCTTCTGAGTGGACCGAAAACAAAAGATAGCGCCATTAACATCATCACAGCAATTGAAAGCGGCTGAGTCAACTTACGCCAAAACGCCAACTCATAGCGAGATGCATCTTGTTCCGATGCTTTTAGGTAAGTCACATAATCATACAAACCGCTCAGTGACAGTTCTTCTGGCTTCACGGTCACCACAGCTAGCTTATCTGGTGCCAAAGAGGTGTGCCACTCCATCTGTTCGATGTCTTGCTTTGAAATTACGTTTTCATTTTCCATGTCCGTAATTTGTACGTAACGCATCAGCCAGTTGTTATCTTGTTGGTAGTCGACTTCTTCGGCGAAAATAACTTTTTGTAGATTCTTATCATCATCAAAACGCCACATATTTAAAGCATAAAGTTTGTCGTCTTCGACTTTACCGATAAAGATAAAGTCGTTTGCATCACGAGCCCACACACCTGAGCGCACAGACACAATGCTACCACCTGATATCGCAAACGCACGTAAGTCACGGGCCATCTTCTGGGCCTCAGGAGCGCCCCATTGACCTAACGCCATAACAACAATCATGAGCGGGACGGCCGTTTTGAGTACCGATAACCCGATATCCAGCTTAGAGAAACCAGCAGCTTGCATCACCACAAGCTCAGAGCTTGAAGCCAACATACCTAAGCCGATCAGGGCACCGAGTAATGCCGCCATTGGAAAGAACATTTCGATATCACGCGGCACACTGAGTAACACAAAGTACAACGCATGAGTGAGGTCGTACACACCTCGCCCAACTTTACGTAGCTGTTCTACATATTTGATGATGCCCGATAAGCCAACAAACGTCGCTAAAACCAAGGCAGTGGTAGAGATGATGGTTCTACCGATGTAAAGGTCTAATATTTTGAACACAGCTTACGCGAGCCTCTTCTTGCGGAATTTGTCTTTTATTCGTCTAGCAGCAACGCTGTCCATCATATTCGCCATGATAGCAACAATCAGCAACATCGCATTGATTGGCCACATACCAATAGCAGCCGGGATGTCACCATCTTCTAATGCAGATTTGGTTGCACTGATCGCCAAGAAATACGCTAGGTAGATCAGAATCGCAGGCCCCATTTTGGCAAACCGTCCCTGACGCGGATTCACCGCAGACAAAGGAATAACGAGCATCGTTAAGAGTGGAATACACACAAATAACGAAATTCGCCATTGTAGCTCCGCTTGCGCCTCTGGATCTGGGTGACCTATCAAGTCAACCGTTGGGTATGCTTCCCAGTCTCGCCCTTTCTTTTTGACCTCACGTTGGCCGATAACACCTTCGTATTCATCGAATTTCGTGATCATATATTCAACGCGAGTAGGCACACCTTCATAACGCGTACCTTCTTTCATAGTGATGATCTGACGACCGTCCGAAAGCTCTTTTACTTCACCAGAAGATGAGAACATCACACTCGGTAACACCGAATCTCGAGGGCGCATCTGCGCAACAAAAACGTTGCTCAAGGTATTGTCTTTAATGTCATCGATGAACACAACCGATGAACCGTCTGGTGTACCTTGGAACTGACCTTTTTTAAGTAGGTCAACGCTGTTTTCTGACGCTACCTGCTCATAAAGCTGCTCAACGCGGTCTTGAGACCACGGAGATAGCCACAACGCATTGAAAGCCGCCACCGCTGAAGTAATCAACGCTAGGTATAAGGCCGCTTGAACTAAGAATTTATTACCAATACCTGTCGCGTTCATTACGACAATTTCGCTCTCTGCATACAGACGACCAAATGTGATCAATATGCCGATATACAGACTTAAAGGCAGCATTAACAGACCCATTGCTGGCATGTTCAAACCAACAATCGAGAAAATCAATCCAGCAGGAATATCCCCATCAGAAGCATCAGCAAGAACACTTATGAATTTCTGGCTTACAAACACCAAAAAAAGTACGAAAAAAATCGCAAATTGGCTCTTGAGTGTTTCGCGGATCAAATATCTAACAATAATCACGCTGAAATTACCTATACAAAACTTGTTTTTTTGGTCGAATCACTATAGTTTCCCGTTGAACCATTTATTTTTTTAAAAATTATAAACTAGATGTTAGTCGCTTAATCAGCTCTGCATGTAAGCCTGGAGCTAAAATTCAACAAGTAAGCGATCATTATCTAACATTTAGAGCAATTTGTCTTCAGGATGTAGGAGTACGCATGGAGTTCAGTGTAAAAAGTGGCAGTCCAGAGAAACAACGTAGCGCATGTATCGTTGTTGGTGTGTTTGAACCACGTCGCCTTTCTCCAGTAGCCGAACAACTTGATAAAATCAGTGACGGTTACATCAGTTCACTACTTCGCCGTGGTGATCTAGAGGGTAAACCTGGTCAGATGCTGCTACTGCATCAAGTACCAGGTGTTTTGTCAGAGCGCGTTTTACTTGTCGGTTGCGGCAAAGAGCGTGAACTTGGCGAGCGCCAGTACAAGGAAATCATTCAAAAGACGATCAGCACACTTAACGAGACAGGCTCAATGGAAGCGGTATGTTTCCTAACTGAACTGCATGTTAAGGGTCGTGATACATACTGGAAAGTGCGCCAGGCTGTAGAAGCGACTAAAGATGGTCTATACACATTTAATCAATTCAAGAGCGTGAAACCTGAGACTCGCCGCCCACTGCGCAAGCTTGTTTTCAACGTACCAACGCGTCGTGAATTGAACTTGGGTGAAAAAGCAATCACTCATGGTCTTGCTATCGCATCAGGTGTCAAAGCCTCAAAAGACCTTGGCAACATGCCGCCAAACGTAGCTAATCCAGCTTACCTTGCTTCTCAAGCTCGTCGTCTAGCGGACGATTACGAAACCGTAACCACCAAAATTATTGGTGAGCAAGAGATGGAAAAACTGGGTATGACCTCTTACCTAGCAGTAGGCCGTGGTTCTAAAAACGAATCTATGATGTCTATCATCGAGTACAAAGGTAACCCTGACTCAGATGCAAAACCGATTGTACTCGTAGGTAAAGGTCTAACCTTCGACTCAGGCGGTATCTCTCTAAAGCCGGGCGAAGGTATGGATGAGATGAAGTACGACATGTGTGGTGCGGCATCGGTATTCGGTACAATGAAAGCGCTAGCGAAGCTAAACCTACCAATCAACGTTATTGGTGTTCTAGCAGGTTGTGAAAACATGCCAGGCAGCAACGCTTACCGTCCAGGTGACATCCTAACAACCATGTCTGGTCAAACTGTAGAAGTTCTGAACACGGATGCGGAAGGTCGTCTTGTTCTTTGTGATGCACTGACTTACGTAGAGCGTTTCGAACCAGACTGCGTGGTTGACGTTGCAACGCTAACTGGTGCTTGTGTTATCGCACTAGGCCACCATATCAGCGGCGTAATCTCTAACCACAACCCTCTTTCTCATGAGCTAGTAAACGCTTCTGAGCAAGCGAGTGACCGTGCATGGCGTCTACCAATGGCAGACGAGTACCACGAACAGTTGAAAAGCCCGTTTGCGGATATGGCAAACATTGGTGGTCGCCCTGGTGGCACAATTACTGCGGGTTGCTTCTTATCTAAGTTCGCGAAGAAGTACAACTGGGCACACGTCGATATCGCAGGTACCGCGTGGAAATCAGGCGCAGCGAAAGGCTCAACGGGCCGTCCTGTCTCAATGCTTGTCCAATTCCTTTTGAACCGCAGCGGCCAAGAGACAGAAGAGTAATTTCTGAACAGAATCTAAAAGGGCCGCAAGGCCCTTTTTTATTATCCTAATTTTCTAAAATGAAAGTGGGACTTAAGATGGTCTTAGGAAGAGACCCAAGGCAAGTGAGAGAATGATGCAAACTGCAACCTTCTACATCATTAACGAAGAGAGCCCGCAAGCAACGGTGGCTGGCTTTGAAGAATACATCGTGTTTTTGGCTCAGCACTTTGCTCGCCAAGGCGCTAAAGTGTATTTAAACTGCCAAGACAAACCACACGCCGAGCAGCTCGCTGAAGCCTTTTGGCAAGTTGATGCAGACAAGTTCATGGCACATAACCTCGTAGGCGAGGGACCGAAATACGCCACCAATATTGAGATCGGCCATAACGGTGTAAAACCTAATTGGAACCGTCAGCTGGTAATTAATTTGGCGGAAAATGAGACAACCTTTGCGAACAAGTTTGCTCAAGTGGTAGACTTCGTGCCCTGCGAAGAAAAAGCTAAACAACTCGCAAGAGAAAGATATAAAATTTACCGTCAAGCAGGTTACCAGCTGCAAACGATCGAAATTCAATATCCTTAACGGTCAATCCTTATAGTTAAGGCGATCTTGTTAAGATCCCTCACTTATAAAGATTGACTAAGATTCAACCATCAACGTATCCATTAAAAGAGCGCTATGGAAAAGACATACAACCCAACTTCAATCGAACAAGCTCTGTATCAGACTTGGGAAGAGAAAGGCTACTTTAAGCCACACGGTGACACTACTAAAGAATCATACAGCATCATGATCCCGCCACCGAACGTCACTGGTAGCCTACACATGGGCCACGCGTTCCAAGATACGATCATGGATACGCTTATCCGTTGTGAACGTATGAAGGGTAAAAACACCCTTTGGCAAGTAGGTACTGACCACGCTGGTATCGCAACTCAGATGGTTGTTGAGCGTAAGATCGCAGCAGAAGAAGGCAAAACAAAACACGATTACGGTCGTGAAGCTTTCATCGACAAAATCTGGGAATGGAAAGGCGAATCTGGCGGCACTATCACTAAGCAGCTTCGTCGTCTTGGCGCATCTGTAGACTGGGATCGTGAACGCTTTACGATGGACGATGGTCTATCTAACGCCGTTCAAGAAGTCTTCGTACGTCTATACGAAGACGATCTAATCTACCGCGGTAAGCGTCTGGTTAACTGGGATCCAAAGCTACACACAGCGATTTCAGATCTAGAAGTAGAGAACAAAGACACTAAAGGCCACATGTGGCACTTCCGCTACCCACTAGCAGATGGCGCTAGAACAGCCGATGGCAAAGACTACATCGTTGTTGCAACGACTCGTCCAGAGACCGTGCTAGGCGATACGGGTGTTGCAGTTAACCCAGAAGATCCACGTTACAAAGATCTTATCGGTAAAGAAATCATCCTTCCTATCGTTGATCGTCGCATCCCAATAGTGGGCGATGAGCACGCAGATATGGAAAAAGGTACTGGCTGTGTGAAAATCACACCTGCGCACGACTTCAACGACTACGAAGTAGGTAAGCGCCACCAGCTACCAATGATCAACATTCTGACTTTCGACGCAAACATCCGTGATGCTTCTGAAGTATTCAACACCAACGGCGAAGCAAGCGACGCTTACAGCACTGAGCTACCAGCTAAATACCACGGTATGGAGCGTTTTGCCGCTCGTAAAGCTATCGTTGCTGAATTCGACGAGCTAGGCCTACTTGAAGAAGTGAAAGATCACGATCTACAAGTTCCTTACGGCGACCGTGGTGGCGTGGTTATCGAACCAATGCTAACTGACCAATGGTACGTACGTACTGCGCCTCTAGCGAAAACTGCAGTTGAAGCAGTAGAAAACGGCGACATCCAATTTGTTCCTAAGCAGTACGAAAACATGTACTTCTCTTGGATGCGTGACGTTCAAGACTGGTGTATCTCTCGTCAGCTATGGTGGGGTCACCGCATCCCAGCTTGGTACGACAACCAAGGTAATGTTTACGTAGGTCGCACTGAAGAAGAAGTTCGTAAGAACAACAACCTAGAGTCAGTCATTGAACTGCACCAAGACGAAGACGTACTGGATACGTGGTTCTCTTCTGCACTATGGACATTCGGTACTCAAGGTTGGCCAGAGCAAACTGACGACCTGAAAGTATTCCACCCTTCAGACGTTCTAGTAACTGGTTTCGACATCATCTTCTTCTGGGTTGCGCGCATGATCATGATGACCATGCACTTCGTGAAAGACGAAAACGGCAAACCACAAGTACCATTTAAGACGGTTTACGTTACTGGTCTAATCCGTGATGAAAACGGCGACAAGATGTCTAAGTCGAAAGGTAACGTACTTGACCCAATCGACATGATCGATGGTATCGACCTAGAGTCTCTAGTAGAGAAGCGTTGTGGCAACATGATGCAACCTCAGCTAGCGAAGAAGATCGAGAAGAACACTCGTAAGACGTTTGAAAACGGTATCGAAGCATACGGTACAGACGCACTACGTTTCACTCTTGCAGCAATGGCATCAACAGGTCGTGATATCAACTGGGATATGAAGCGTCTTGAGGGTTACCGTAACTTCTGTAACAAACTATGGAACGCAAGCCGTTACGTAATGATGAACACAGAAGAGCAAGATTGTGGCTTCAACGGTGGTGAGATTGAATACTCACTAGCAGACAAATGGATCGAGTCTCAGTTTGAACTTGCAGCGAAAGCGTTCAACAACCATATCGACAACTTCCGTCTAGATATGGCTGCGAACACGCTTTACGAATTCATCTGGAACCAATTCTGTGACTGGTACCTAGAGCTAACTAAACCCGTTCTATGGAAAGGTACTGAAGCGCAACAGCGTGGTACTCGCCGTACACTAATCACGGTACTTGAGAAGACTCTACGTCTGGCTCATCCTGTGATTCCTTACATCACTGAAACTATCTGGCAAAGCATCAAGCCACTAGTTGAAGGTGTAGAAGGTGAGACAATCATGCTTCAAGCACTGCCTCAATTCGACGAAGCAAACTTCAACCAAGAAGCGCTAGATGATATCGAATGGGTGAAGGCGTTCATTACCAGCATCCGTAACCTACGTGCTGAATACGACATCAACCCTGGTAAGCCGCTTGACGTTATGCTGAAAGCAGCAAATGCAGAAGATGCCTCTCGTCTAGAAGCAAGCAAGCAAGTACTGATGTCACTAGCGAAGCTAGAAGCAGTACGCGTGCTTGAAGCTGGCGAACAAACTCCTGCATGTGCGACAGCACTGGTTGGTAAGTCTGAGCTGATGATCCCAATGGCAGGTCTGATCGACAAAGATGCTGAGCTTGCTCGTCTAGATGGCGAAATCAAGAAGACTCACGGCGAAATCAAGCGTATCGAAGGCAAACTAGGTAACGAAGGCTTCGTAGCGAAAGCACCTGAAGCAGTTGTTGCTAAAGAGCGTGAGAAGCTTGAAGGCTACAAAGAAACGCTAGCTAAGCTAGAAGAGCAGAAGACAACGATCGCTGCACTTTAAGCCTCAGTGAAAGAGAAGAATTAGCACTTCTCACTTTTTGGTTCAAAAGGTTGGTCATCATGGCCAACCTTTTTTGTATACATTTCACCAAAACCATCATCAATAGCTTCCCCCTATCACAACAATACTCATTACCCATTAGCATTAATGAGAATTATTATCGATAATAAGCTCATCGAAACAAACACGATTGAGTAATTATCATGAAAAAGACACTAACTTTCGCAGCACTGCATTTTACTATCGCATTTAGTGTCGCTTACGTACTCACAGGCGACATTCTAATTGGTAGTTTAATTGCCATGATTGAGCCTTCAGTGAACACCGTAGCCTTCTACTTTCATGAAAAGGCATGGGCAAAAGTCCCAGCACTTAAAGCTCGTCAGTGGATGACCAAATTAAAAACCGCAAGCTTTGCGACCGTGCACTTCAGCGTCGCTTTTACCGTGGTTTACTTACTAACAGGTGATGCATTTGTCGGCGGCGTAATGGCGATGTTAGAGCCAAGTTTGAACACGGTGGCTTACTACTTCCACGAGAAAGTATGGATGCGTAAATCATCAGAAAAAACTCCAGCACCGCAGTTTTGTTTACATCACCACGCTTAAACATGGAGGCTCACTACGTCTCCTAACGAGCAAAATGACATTTACCATTGACAAGGTTGCGCACCGCAATTAATTTAATTGCGGTGCGCAACTTTATTTTTAGAGGTAAGTGATAATGAACGCTCGTCAACTTCGACACTACTCCCGTCAAGCCGTCCGATTGCTTGGTATGCTTGATAAACAATGCGGCGATGTCGCTCTCACTCCAGTGCAAGCGCACGCATTGGGTGAAATCCAATTGCAGCCATTGACCATCAATCAGCTGGCACAGCAGCTTAATGTCGACAAGTCCAACGCGAGCCGAACCGTTACTGGTTTGATTAAATTAGGTTTGGTCGAGAGCATCGAAAACCCAAAAGACAAACGTAGTCAACTCGTCGCGATTACAGAGCAAGGCCAACTGGCGTTATCGCAACTGGACCAACAGCAAAACAGCTTCTTTGAACAACTGCTTACCCAACTCGATGACAGCGAGCAAGAGCAACTCAAACTTGGTCTAGAGACTTACCTAAAAGGGCTAACAAAAGTGTGTCAGTCTGAGGAATACGTTCTTCGACCTCTTACTAAAGCAGACAACCCGCAAGTCGCAGATGTGATTCGTAAAGTCTCTGCTGAATACGGCTTAACCGCAGACAAAGGTTATGGTGTGGCCGATCCAACGCTTGATGATATGTATTCGGTGTACAATCAAAACAGGGCCGCCTATTGGGTCATTGAACATCGCGGAGAGATCGTTGGTGGCGGTGGCTTTGCCCCTTTAGCTGGCGAGCCAAATGTGTGTGAACTACAAAAGATGTACTTCTTACCTCAAACACGAGGACACGGTTTAGCCAAACGCATCGTCGCATTGAGCTTACAATTGGCGAAACAATTTGGGTATCAGCAGTGCTATTTAGAGACAACTGAATGTCTGAGAGAAGCGGTAAGCTTGTATGAAAAGCTAGGCTTTGAGCATCTCAGTGCCCCGCTTGGACAAACAGGGCATGATGCATGTGAAGTCGTAATGCTTAAGATGCTGTAATAGATAATATTATTAGACGTTAAAGCACAACATGGGTAACACAAAGCTCCTGGCTCAAGGCAACAGTGAAGTTTTGGTGCTGCCCATCCAACTCAACAGACAACTGGTAGAGATCACTTGGATCAGGATCAGTAAGATCGGCATACTTTGGCGCTTCGATCTGGAATAAAGCGCTCGCATGCTCCGCTCGGACATCAATAGGAATATGGTAAGTCATACCATTAAACTTAACCGATGCAGAGACCAGACCCGGCGCAAAAGTTTGATAGTACAAGTCTACTTTAAACTCGCAACCACCACCGTGGTGCCAAATCTGCTCGGTTGCCACGCGGTCTAAACGTACATTGCGAATGAACTGCAGATACGGCTCTTGCCATACCCCTAAGCGCTCGTCACTCTTTTGGTATTCATGATCTGCAAGTGAACACAACTCCGGTTTATCCTCATCCAACAGAAGATCTTCTTCTTCCTCAAGGAATAGGATCTCAAAACGGTTGCGCCCCATCTGCATGAACGGGCGAATGTCTTTCTTGTAGACATTTTGAGAACCGTCACAGTCAAACAATGCTACTCCGTTCAAACGCACTTCTGCATGGTAATCCACACCACCCAACACCATTTCTACCGCTGGGAATGCCATCATGGATTCGTCCACTTCAATGTCATGCATCAGGTGCCACTCTTGCTGACGAATTGCTTCTTCTGTCAGTTCAGCTGGCAATACCTGACTCAAAGGAGCAGGGAAAGTAATGTCATCCTGTGGGATAGAAAGGTCCGTCAGTGGAGAGACTTGCCATAAACCGGCGAGTGAGAGTTGCATATACACCTTGAGCTAGATCAATTTTCACGCATTATAGGGAGAAACCCCCTATAAACTCAATGTGAATTATTTATCGCCTCCACATTCGTCAGTTTTTCAAGGTATAAAAAAACCAGCGTTAAACGCTGGTTTTTCCAAAAGTAGTGAGCTTTGATTACTCGTCGTCTTCATCTTCTTCAGGGTAAAGCGCATCTTCGCCTTCGTAGTAAGTACCCCAACCGTCGTAAATGATGTCGTATTTCTCTGCAAGATGAACCAGTTTCTCAACCTGTGCATCAATCGCTTCTGCGTTTAGTGCAGATTCCATTGTTGCATCACAACAAAGCAGTTTGTTGCCGTCTTCATCTTCTGTTTCTTCAGCTTCAAGAACTTCAAAGCCCATCTTGAACGCTTCAACAACCGCTTTTTCTAGCGTGTCGAAGTCTTCAGCAAATAGGTGGTGCTCGATTTCGTATAGTGAATCTGGATCGCTGCCATCTTCTAGCAATGCTGCAATGATATCGCGAGTCTCTTCCTTTTGAATCTCAATTAATTCTTCTACTGATAGATATTCATCTTCGTGAGACATGTTTTGGCTCCAGATTAGTTACTTGATGGAAACACAATACCCGATACTGAGTATGCTGATCCGGTGAAATATGGCATGGATTGCGATGAAAAGCCACAAACAAACATCATACCACTGCGATTCTTATCGGTTATTTGAATCTAAATATTAAACCGACCACACAAAGAAACAAAAAATTAACAAAGAATGGCATTTTTTAATATTCAGAACATCCTAATTGACACTTAATGTGGTTATTTTCTCTTTCTATGCGTGTTTATGATGCTTTCTTGAATACACTCACGTGTAAAACGAAGAAGCATAACGAATAAATTCACTTTAATAATGCATAATTTAGAATAAAAATGCACGTTTTATGCACTGTGCGTGTATTCTTTCTCAACGGGAAAATTAGAATAAAAACGCACGCACTCTAATTTTAGTAAAATAGCATTTATATCTAATAATAAATTTCATAAGAATCAAAATAAAAATAAAACACTCACAAGACCAGGAACACCAGAATATAAACAAAGCTTGATAACTTGCATCTTTCTAGGAAGCTTGTCATAACTAATGGCTGGAAAATTTGTAAGGATACAAAATGAGCAAGCTGTACGTTGGATCAGAAGTTGGTCAACTTCGACGAGTTCTATTAAATCGCCCTGAACGCGCCCTAACCCACTTAACTCCGTCAAACTGTCATGAGTTGCTATTTGATGACGTTCTTGCTGTAGAAGCGGCAGGTGAAGAGCACGATGCATTCGCACGTACGCTGCGCGAGCAAGACGTTGAAGTGCTTCTCCTCCACGATTTACTGGTCGAAACCCTCGCTGTTCCAGAAGCAAAACAATGGCTGCTGAACACTCAGATTTCTGACTTTCGCTACGGGCCAACATTTGCGCGAGACCTACGCCAATACTTTTCAGAAATGGATGATGAACATCTTGCCTGCATCTTTTTAGGTGGCTTAGCTTACTCAGAGCTACCGATCTCCTCATCTTCTATGCTTCCAAAAATGAAGCGTCCTCTCGACTTTGTTATTGAGCCGCTACCTAACCACCTATTTACGCGTGATACCTCGTGTTGGGTTTATGGCGGCGTTTCTCTTAATCCGATGATGATGCCTGCACGTCAACGTGAAACAAACCACCTACGTGCGATTTATCGTTGGCACCCAATTTTTGCTGGCCAAGATTTTATCAAATACTTCGGTGACGATGATCTGCATTATGATAACGCGAATGTCGAAGGCGGTGATGTGTTGGTTATTGGTAAAGGTGCAGTTCTTATCGGTATGTCTGAGCGTACGACTGCGCAAGGTGTAGAGAACCTTGCAGCGAGCCTATTTAAAGCAGGCCAAGCGACCGAAGTGATTGCAATTGATCTGCCTAAACACCGCTCATGTATGCATTTAGACACCGTGATGACCCATATGGATGTAGATACTTTCTCTGTCTACCCTGAGATCATGCGCAAAGATCTCGACACATGGCGCTTAACACCAAAAGGCAACGGTGAAATGCATGTTGAAGCCTCACATAACTATCTGCACGCGATTGAGTCCGCTCTTGGCTTAGATCAGCTGAAAATCATCACCACTGGTGGCGACAGCTATGAAGCGGAACGCGAACAATGGAATGACGCCAATAACGTTCTAACTGTAAAACCGGGCGTAGTAATTGGTTACGAACGCAACGTATACACCAACGAAAAATACGATAAAGCTGGCATCAAAGTACTGACAGTACCTGGTAACGAGCTTGGTCGTGGTCGCGGTGGCGCTCGCTGTATGAGCTGTCCAATAGAACGAGACGATATATAACTTACTCGTCCCTTTACATTAGGTGAATCAAAACTAAGGTTGATGTGAATACATCAACCTTTTTTAGCTTTAATTAAAAATAATTATTCACAATAAAAGCATTTATATGTTTTAATAAATTCTATTAATCTAATCACATGTACTAAGGGACGAGCTATGGCTTTCAATTTACGTAACCGCAACTTTTTGAAGCTATTGGACTTCTCAACCAAAGAAATCCAGTTTTTGCTCGAACTGTCTGCAGAGCTGAAAAAAGCTAAATATGCAGGAACAGAGCAGAAGAAACTTCAAGGAAAAAACATCGCACTAATCTTTGAGAAATCTTCGACTCGTACCCGATGTGCGTTTGAAGTCGCTGCCTTTGACCAAGGTGCTCAAGTCTCTTACATCGGCCCTTCTGGCTCGCAGATCGGTCATAAGGAATCGATGAAAGACACAGCTCGTGTTCTTGGTCGTATGTACGACGGGATTGAATACCGAGGCTTTGGCCAATCCATTGTTGAAGAGCTTGGTACTTATGCTGGTGTTCCAGTGTGGAATGGTTTAACGGATGAGTTCCACCCAACCCAGATCCTTGCTGACTTCCTGACCATGCAAGAGCACGGCCGTGGTAAACAGCTGCATGAAATAACCTTCGCTTACCTAGGTGATGCGCGCAACAACATGGGTAACTCACTTATGGTGGGCGCAGCGAAAATGGGCATGGATATTCGCCTTGTCGCGCCAAAAGCGTTCTGGCCTGAAGAAGAGCTCGTGGCAACTTGTCAAACTATCGCGCAACAAACCGGTGCAAAAATCACGTTAACAGAAAGCGTTGAGGAAGGTGTGAAAGGTTGTGACTTCCTATACACCGACGTTTGGGTGTCTATGGGTGAGTCTGCCGAGGCATGGGATGAACGTGTAGCGTTAATGACACCTTATCAAATCAATATGGACGTGATTGAGCAAACGGGTAATCCACATGTGAAATTCATGCACTGCCTTCCAGCTTTCCACAATGATGAAACCACCGTCGGCAAAGAAGTCGCTGAAAAATACGGTATGAAAGGCCTTGAAGTAACAGAAGAGGTATTTGAATCGGAATACTCCATCGTATTCGACGAAGCTGAAAACCGTATGCATACCATCAAAGCCGTGATGGTTGCGACGCTAGGAAGCTAAACCAGTGCGCAAAAACAGCCGATAAAAACCATGATGTAATAGCTTGCGCTCACGAAAGTTAAGCGTATAATGCTCGGCAATTTGTCTGAGGATTAAGAAATGACCACGCTGATTGCTGACGTAAAAACGCGATTTGCTCTCGCTAAGCGACTACGCTTACGTGGTGTTATTTTCGTTAATTCTATTGAATTTTAAAACCTCCCCATTGGGGAGGTTTTTTTATGTCCAAAATTCCTTTCGGTTATTTGGATGTAGTCATCAATGTTATAGGGAAGAAGATCATGGCGAACTCGCTTTACCAGAAGCACATCATCTCTATTCCAGAGCTTTCACGCGAAGAACTGGAACTTATCGTAGAAACAGCAGGTAGCCTTAAAAAAGCACCTCGACCAGAACTGATTAAAAACAAAGTCGTTGCAAGTTGTTTCTTTGAACCATCAACACGTACACGTTTATCGTTTGAAACAGCGATTCAGCGCATTGGTGGTGACGTGATTGGCTTTGATAATGATGGTAATACCTCTCTGGCGAAGAAAGGCGAAACACTCGCAGATTCAGTACAAGTCATCTCTTCTTACGTCGATGCCTTTGTGATGCGTCATCCACAAGAAGGCGCCGCTCGCTTGGCATCTGAATTTTCAAATGGCGTGCCAGTGATCAACGCGGGCGACGGTGCAAACCAACACCCAACTCAAACGCTACTCGACCTATACACCATCGCGGAAACACAAGGGCGTCTAGACAACCTGAACGTCGCATTCGTAGGTGACCTAAAATATGGCCGCACAGTGCACTCACTGACTCAAGCCTTAGCAAAGTTTAACAACATCCGCTTCTTCTTTGTTGCACCAGATGCGCTGGCAATGCCAGATTACATCTGCGAAGAACTAGACGAAGCTGGCATTCAATATAGCCTACACACAGACATGGAAAGTGTGATTCCTGAACTGGATATTCTGTACATGACACGCGTACAGAAAGAACGCTTTGACGAATCGGAATACGCACATATTAAGTCGGCTTACATCCTAACGGCGGCACTACTAGAAGGCGCGCGTGAGAACTTGAAAGTACTGCACCCACTACCACGTGTGGATGAAATTACAACTGATGTTGATAAAACGCCTCATGCTTACTTCTTCCAGCAAGCTCAAAATGGCGTGTATGCTCGCCAAGCACTGCTGGCGCTTGTTCTAAACGAAACACTGTAATCGAGGGGAAAAATCATGGCTAAAGAAACTCAATTGCAGGTAGAAGCAATCAAAAATGGTACGGTCATCGACCACATCCCTGCGCAAATCGGCATCAAAGTATTAAGACTGTTCGATATGCACAATTCATCACAACGCGTAACGATTGGACTGAACTTGCCATCATCAGCACTCGGTCATAAAGATCTACTCAAAATCGAAAATGTGTTTATCAATGAAGAGCAAGCGAGCAAGCTAGCGTTGTATGCTCCTCACGCGACCGTGAATCAAATCGAGAATTATGAAGTGGTGAAAAAGCTCGCGTTAGAGCTTCCTGAGCGCATCAATGATGTATTTGAATGCCCGAATTCAAACTGTATTTCTCATAATGAACCAGTAGAAAGCAGCTTTAGCGTGTTCGAGAAGAAACAAGAAATCCGCCTAAAGTGTAAATACTGCGAGAAAGTGTTCTCACGCGAGATCGTAACCGAGCGATAAACACGCCGCACGACTAGGCTGTGATACGTTTAAAATACCCTGTAATGTCAGGGTATTTTGCTCTTTACCTACCGAGGGTTTAGAGGCAAACTGAGAATCTTTATTCCCTACAACTGATGGAAAAAATCAAATGACGAAAGTACTTCACACTGAGTCTGCACCAGCAGCAATCGGTCCTTACGTTCAAGGCGT
>NZ_JAWOVO010000037.1:0-25901 GCF_033339955.1 Vibrio sp. 1731
GAATTGGTAGACGCACCAGATTTAGGTTCTGGCGCCGCAAGGTGTGAGAGTTCAAGTCTCTCCTTCCGCACCATTATCGGAAAACCCAGCATGACTTTGCTGGGTTTTTTCTTTTTTTGGTTCTGGACTCGGGAAATCATTAGATTTGCCGAATTAAAAAAGCGAGCTCATGGCTCGCTTTTTTTCTATCTGTGATTTGAGTAGCTTACTACATACCTAACGCGTATTTCAGTACTTGAGCCTTAATTGGCCCTGAGTTTTCAGCAAGCTTCAATGCAGCATTACGTACGAACTTCAATGGCCCTAGATCGTTGCTAAAACCTTTATAGAAAAAGTCCATGCCCGTCTGCATGAGTAAGTTGTCAGGTCGACGTGCGCGTTCGTATTTCGCGAGTAAGGTATCTTCCAGCTTTTCTTGTTGTTCTGTTACCGAAAGGAGAACGTCTACATCTTTGAAGCCTAAGTTTACCCCTTGCCCTGCAAGCGGGTTGATCGTATGGGCAGAGTCACCCACTAATACGCAATTTTTGCTTGAGTAGCTTTGCGCATGACGACGAGTGAGTGGGAATGAGCCAAACTGTAAAACTTCAATATCGCCTAATTCTGCAGGGAAATGACGTAAGATTTCTTCCCTTAGTTGAGGTTTACCCATCGCACACAGTTGTTTAATACGTTTAGGCGAGTCATACCAAACCAAAGAACCTTGGCCTACTATTTGACCATCGTCGTTACTCAAAGAGCACAGAGGTAAAAATGAACGTGGGCCTGAAGGTGTAAATTGTTGCCAAGTAATATCTTGCTGAGGCAATTCTGTTTTCACGTTAATCAACATGCAGTGTTGTCGGTAATCCCACGCAGTTACACCAATTCCAGCCAATTGACGAACTTTAGAGTTTGCACCATCAGCACCAATCACCCAGTTAGCTTCAAACTGCGCCCCACTTTCTAGTGTCACAAGATTTACATCTGCAAACTCAATGGCTTTTAATCGCTCAGGACACATCACGGTTAGATTTTCATACTTAGAGAAGACTTGCCAAAGACCTAATTGGATTAGGCGATTTTCAACGATGTAACCTAGCTGATCCAATGACAATTCATCAGAGTGAAAACGAGTACGGCACTCTGGGTGCTCCCAAGTTTCTAACCGCCGATAAGGACAAACTCGCATGCTCTTGATCTCTGACCATGCTCCGAGTGAATCAAGTAACTCCACCGACTGGTGCGAGATTGCAGATACACGAATATCCATCGCCTGAGCGGCATCAAAAACTTTAGGTTTTGTACCTTCGACCAAGACAACGCTTCTGCCCTGCTTGGCAAATCCAACAGCGACGGCTGCCCCGACCATACCGCCACCGATCACGGCGATGTCATACTTGTTCATTTTTCACTCTTCATCGTGCTGATTAATTGGCGTTTTTTATTGTACTTTCCATGGCTATTTTTACAAAATTGTTTAACAAAAAACCTTGTTCTGCATAGGGCGAAAAACTAGATTTCATCGGGCTTTGCAGAGAATTAGCTAGATCACTAGTCAGGTGCTTTTTAAAGCAGTACAATACGCCGCTTACCGCCGTGATGGCGGCTATAATTTGAGCAATAGCTCTCCGATTTAAGTACAACTGAACGAGCGAAAGTGAGATGAGTAAGAAACTGCTAATTAAAACCTGGGGCTGCCAGATGAACGAATACGATTCATCAAAAATGGCCGACCTGCTTAATGCTGCAAACGGCTACGAGCTGACGGAAGAGCCAGAGGAAGCAGACGTACTTCTACTTAACACCTGTTCGATCCGTGAAAAAGCGCAAGAGAAAGTTTTCCACCAGCTAGGCCGCTGGAAAACACTAAAAGATAAAAAACCTGGCGTAGTTATCGGTGTAGGTGGTTGTGTAGCAACGCAAGAAGGTAACCATATTCGTGAACGTGCACCATACGTTGACGTTATTTTTGGCCCACAAACTTTGCACCGCCTACCTGAGATGATCAAACAATCTCAGTCCGATGATGCACCAGTTATGGACATTTCGTTCCCAGAGATCGAAAAATTCGACCGCCTACCTGAACCTCGCGCTGAAGGTGCGACAGCATTCGTTTCTATTATGGAAGGCTGCTCTAAGTACTGTACTTACTGTGTCGTACCGTACACTCGTGGTGAAGAAGTAAGCCGTCCAATGGATGACGTACTGTTCGAAATCGCCCAACTTGCTGAACAAGGCGTACGTGAAGTAAACCTTCTGGGTCAAAACGTAAACGCGTACCGTGGTCCTATGCACGATGGTGAGATCTGTTCATTTGCAGAACTGCTTCGTTTGGTTGCGTCTATCGATGGTATCGACCGTATTCGTTTCACGACGAGCCACCCGTTAGAATTCACAGACGACATCATCGCAGTATACGAAGATACGCCAGAACTTGTGAGCTTCCTGCACTTACCTGTGCAAAGTGGTAGTGACCGTATCCTAACGATGATGAAACGCCCTCACACCGCTATCGAATACAAATCGATCATCCGTAAACTGCGTAAAGCTCGTCCTGATATTCAAATCAGTTCAGACTTTATTGTTGGTTTCCCTGGTGAGACAGACAAAGACTTCCAAGACACCATGAAGCTAATCAAAGATGTAGACTTTGACATGAGCTTCAGCTTTATTTTCTCTCCACGTCCAGGTACGCCAGCAGCGGATTACCCTTGCGATGTGTCAGAACAAGTGAAGAAAGAGCGCCTTTACGAACTACAGCAAACTATCAATGCTCAAGCGATGCGTTACTCTCGCTTAATGCTTGGCACAGAACAACGTGTTCTAGTTGAAGGTCCTTCGAAGAAAAACCTAATGGAACTACGCGCTCGTACAGAAAACAACCGTGTAGTAAACTTTGAAGGTAGTGCAGACCTAATTGGTCAGTTCGTTGATGTGAAGATCGTAGACGTATTTGCAAACTCACTGCGTGGTGAGCTAGTACGTACTGAAAAAGACATGGATCTTCGTAGTGTGATTTCCCCAACGCAGATGATGGCGAAAACACGTCGCGAAGATGAGCTGGGTGTAGCTACTTTTACGCCGTAAGCTCGTATAAATAGCCATAGAGAGCCTGGTCGTTATCAGGCTCTCACTAAGTGGCAAAAAATGAGAGGCAACATTGAGCAATAAAATCGTAACTCTAGAAATTAACCTAGAACCTTCAGACAACCGCCGACTAGCTAGCCTGTGCGGTCCATTCGATGACAACATCAAGCATTTAGAACGTCGTCTAGGCGTTGAAATTAACCACCGTAGTGACCACTTTACGATTGTCGGTAAACCTCATACCGCATCAGCTGCGCTGGATATCCTGAAAACTCTATATGTTGATACCGCACCTGTACGAGGTGAGATCCCAGATATTGAGCCTGAGCAAATCCATCTAGCGATCAAAGAGTCTGGTGTTCTTGAGCAGAATACTGAGTCTAATATCGAGCATGGTAAAGAAGTCTTCGTCAAAACCAAGAAAGGTGTGATCAAACCACGTACGCCAAACCAAGCGCAGTACTTGGTTAACATGGTCACGCATGATATTTCTTTTGGTATTGGCCCGGCAGGTACAGGTAAAACCTACCTTGCTGTAGCAGCAGCTGTTGACGCACTAGAGCGCCAAGAGATCCGCCGTATTCTACTTACTCGTCCAGCGGTTGAAGCTGGTGAGAAATTGGGCTTCCTACCTGGTGATTTAAGCCAGAAAGTCGACCCATACCTACGTCCGCTATACGACGCCCTATTTGAAATGCTGGGCTTTGAGCGCGTAGAGAAGCTGATTGAACGTAACGTGATTGAGGTTGCCCCTCTTGCTTACATGCGTGGTCGTACTCTAAACGACGCCTTCATCATTCTTGATGAGAGTCAGAACACCACTGTTGAGCAGATGAAGATGTTCCTAACGCGTATTGGTTTTAACTCTCGCGCGGTTATCACTGGTGATGTCACGCAGATTGACTTACCTCGTGGTGCGAAATCGGGTCTTCGTCATGCTATTGAAGTACTAAGCGAAGTTGACGACATCAGCTTTAACTTCTTCTTAGCCGACGACGTTGTACGTCACCCTGTGGTTGCTCGTATCGTTAACGCGTACGAGAAGTGGGAAGCACAAGACCAGAAAGAGCGTAAAGAGTTCGAGAAACGCCGTCGTGAAGAACGCGATGCGAAGTTACTAGAAGCAGCAAAAGCCGAACTGAATGCACAAGTTGCTTCAACTAAGGAATAATCATGGCGATTGAACTTGATCTGCAACTGGCAGTCGAAAATGAAGAAGGTCTGCCTTCGCAGCAAGATTTCCAATTGTGGCTAGATAAGACAATTCCTCTCTTCCAGCCACAAGCCGAAGTCACCATTCGTATTGTTGATGAACAAGAAAGTCATACGCTCAATCATGAGTATCGCGGCAAAGATAAACCAACTAATGTGTTGTCGTTTCCATTTGAAGCACCTCCTGGTATGGAAATAGATTTACTTGGTGATTTGATTATTTGCCGCCAAGTTGTTGAAAAAGAGGCGGTTGAACAGAGCAAGCCTCTGCTAGCACATTGGGCGCATATGGTTGTACATGGCAGCTTGCATCTGCTAGGTTATGATCATATAGAGGATGACGAAGCCGAAGAGATGGAGTCCCTCGAAACCGAAATCATGCAAGGTATGGGTTATGAAGATCCTTACATTGCTGAAAAAGAGTAGCTATTGGCCACTCGACAGGGAAAGGCGAACCACCTAAATGACTCTCGTGTTCGCCTCTCTATGTGTGCTATCACACTTCTGATAGCGTTACTTAATTGAGAAACAATGAACGAAGATAATTCTCCCTCTTCTAACGAAGATAAGAAAGAAAAGGCAGAAGGTCCGAGTAGAAAGTCCTTCTTTGAACGTCTAGGTCAACTATTTCAGGGCGAACCAAAAGATCGCCAAGAGCTTGTGGATGTTATCCGCGACTCTGAAGTTAACGACCTGATTGACCATGACACTCGCGATATGCTCGAAGGTGTTATGGAAATCTCCGAAATGCGTGTGCGTGACATTATGATCCCGCGTTCGCAAATGGTTACAGTTGAGCGTACTCACGACCTTGATACCTTGGTTGCTTTGATTACCGATGCTCAACACTCTCGCTACCCTGTGATCAGCGAAGATAAAGACCATGTGGAAGGCATACTTCTAGCGAAGGACTTACTTAAATACTTAGGCTCAGGCAGTAATCCATTTGATATCGAAGAAGTCATTCGACCAGCGGTTGTGGTACCGGAAAGTAAACGCGTTGATCGACTGCTGAAAGAATTCCGTGAAGAACGTTATCATATGGCCATTGTTGTCGATGAATTCGGTGGTGTTTCTGGTCTTGTGACCATTGAAGATATCCTTGAGGAAATCGTCGGGGATATTGAAGATGAATTCGATGAAAGTGAAGAGACGGACATTCGTAAGCTGAGCAAGCATACGTTTGCTGTCAGAGCGCTGACAACCATCGAAGAGTTTAATGAGACATTCGGAACCAACTTCAGCGATGAGGAAGTTGATACCGTTGGTGGTATGGTCATGACTGCCTTTGGTCACTTACCTTCTCGTGGTGAACTGGTTGAAATTGAAGGCTACAACTTCAAAGTCACCGCTGCCGATAACCGTCGTGTCATTCAACTCCAAGTGACGATCCCAGACGAAGAAACCCTGGTTGAAGCCACTCAAGAGTAACGCGATACCCATTGGGAATCTCAGAAAATTACAATGATGAATGAACTCTTTCATCGCCTTAAGCGGCCCTTAGTGGCCGCTTTTGTTGGCGCCTCTACTACACTCGCTTTCGCTCCTTACCAGCTGTGGCCTATTGCCATTCTTAGCCCTGCAATTCTACTGATTCTTCTTGCTAACCAAACTCCGAAACGCGCACTATGGATTGGTTATGCTTGGGGGTTAGGTCAATTTGCAACTGGCGTTAGCTGGGTTTACGTCAGTATCTCCGGTTTTGGCGGTATGCCGCTCATTGCCAATTTATTTTTAATGGGCTTACTTGTTGCCTACTTGGCTGTTTATTCAGGCTTATTTGCTTGGCTCAACAACAAGCTGTTTCCTCAATTTACGCTCACAAAAGCACTTCTCGCTGCACCTGCTTTATGGCTGATCAGTGATTGGTTGCGTGGTTGGGTGATGACCGGCTTCCCTTGGTTATGGCTAGGCTATAGCCAGATAGATGCTCCACTCGCAAGCTTTGCACCAATTGGCGGCGTAGAACTGCTTACTCTATTTATCCTTATCAGCGCAGGGGCGTTAGCCTATGCATGGATTCATAAGCAGTGGCTGATGGTGATTATCCCTGCGGTACTACTCAGTACTGGCTTTGGGATTCGCAACTACGATTGGGTAACACCCCGACCAGAAGACACGACTAAGCTCGCACTAATTCAAGGTAACGTAGACCAAAACCTAAAGTGGCTACCAAGTCAACGCTGGCCAACCATCATGAAGTACGCTGACTTAACTCGTGAAAACTGGGATGCTGACATTATCGTTTGGCCAGAAGCAGCAATTCCCGCTTTTGAAATTGAAGTGCCTTCATTTTTGAGCAATATCGACAGCGCTGCAAAAATGAATAACAGCGCAATCATCACCGGTGTCGTCAACCAAGCTGAAGATCGACAGTTCTACAACAGTATTCTGTCCCTCGGCATCACACCATACGGTGACTACAGCTTCGATTTAAGCGAACGTTACCATAAGCATCACCTACTACCGTTTGGTGAGTTTGTACCATTTGAAGATATTTTGCGCCCATTAGCGCCATTCTTTAACCTACCGATGTCATCGTTTAGCCGTGGGGCTTTTGTGCAGCCAAACATCGTTGCGAATGGCATGCACATGGCACCAGCGCTTTGCTATGAGATCATCTTTAATGAGCAAGTGCGTCAAAATGTGACTGACGAAACAGACTTCATTCTAACGCTTTCAAACGATGCATGGTTTGGTCACTCTATCGGCCCTCTTCAGCATATGGAGATCGCCCGTATGCGTGCCTTAGAGTTAGGTAAACCGCTCATCCGCTCGACTAACAACGGATTAACAGCGGTAACCGATCACAAAGGTAAAATCGTTGAGCAAGTACCGCAGTTTGAAACTGCAGTACTGCGCGCAGAGCTCACCCCAACCGATGGGAAAACGCCATATCGAATCGTTGGTACTTGGCCATTGTATATTTGGGTAGGGTTAAGTTTAGCTCTGGCTTTCGGTTTAAGAAGAAAACAGAGCTGATAACAGCTTGAAAGTAGAAAAGACAAAAAAGAGGCGACTAAGCCTCTTTTTTATTCATAGCATTATACTGTCGTTACGCGCCATTTATGGCTTTAATGACTGACGAGTAAAGCCTTTGTGACCACATTTAATACACGGAATGATTACAGTTGGATGGTTATACGTTGTCTTGTGACCACACTCATCACAGACTAAAGTGCCTAAGCCTATCACCTCTCCTGCTTCATATAGCCCTTGATGCTCTAAGTCATCGAACAACTCAACCCACTCAACTTTAGTTCGGTCAGTAATCTCTAACAGCCCTTGCCATATCGAGTCCGCAATCGTTAAGTAAAACGGGCCGCTTTTGCTATCCTCGTAACTCTCTGAAAACTCTTTTAAGTCTGCTTTAAGGTACGCTTTGATTAAAGCCAATTCATCTTTGGTCAAGTCATTAGCAGCATCCACCACTTTGCCCGACGTCTCAATCGCTTTGTTAACTTCTTCCGGACTGTGCTTCAAGGTTTCAATCACATCCTCGAGCATTTCCTCATAACCTGTTTTACGTTTAGGCATAACTGACCTCCATCTTTCTCCTACCTGCGTCACTTAAGGGCGCATGGGTACAGATTGGCTATTGTTGTGATCCCTAGCTTTAGGTATTCTATGACGATCTATTTAAGTCTGTTCTAACCGAACTCACAAATTCCAAGATAACGGATACCATCGATGCAAGAACAATACAACCCACAAGATATTGAACAAAAAGTTCAAAAGCACTGGGATGACAACAAAACCTTTGTTGTAAGTGAAGACCCAAATAAAGAAAAATTCTACTGTCTGTCCATGTTCCCATACCCAAGTGGTCGACTGCACATGGGTCACGTGCGCAACTACACTATCGGTGATGTAGTATCTCGTTTCCAACGCCTACAAGGCAAAAACGTGATGCAACCAATCGGTTGGGACGCATTCGGTCTACCTGCAGAAAACGCAGCAGTAAAAAACAAAACTGCGCCAGCACCTTGGACTTACGAAAACATCGAATACATGAAGAACCAACTTAAGCTTCTAGGCTTTGGTTACGATTGGAACCGTGAATTCGCAACATGTACACCGGAGTACTACCGCTGGGAACAAGAGTTCTTCACTAAACTTTACGAGAAAGGTTTAGTTTACAAAAAGACTTCTTCTGTTAACTGGTGTCCTAACGACCAAACTGTTCTTGCAAACGAGCAGGTTGAAGACGGTTGTTGCTGGCGTTGTGATACGCCTGTAGAGCAAAAAGAAATCCCTCAATGGTTCATCAAAATCACTGAGTACGCTCAAGAGCTACTAGACGACTTAGACAAGCTTGAAGGTTGGCCTGAAATGGTGAAAACCATGCAGCGCAACTGGATTGGTCGTTCTGAAGGTGTTGAACTGAAGTTTGAAGTTAAGGGTCAACAAGACCTAGAAGTTTACACAACACGTCCAGATACGCTAATGGGTGTGACTTACGTGGGTATCGCAGCCGGCCACCCTCTTGCAGCTCTTGCAGCAGAGAACAATCCAGAGCTTGCAGCGTTTATCGACGAATGTAAGAACAACAAGGTTGCAGAAGCTGAGCTAGCGACAATGGAGAAGAAAGGTATGGCAACTGGCCTTACTGCTATTCATCCATTGAACGGCCGCGAAGTACCAGTATACGTAGCAAACTTCGTACTGATGGACTACGGTACAGGCGCGGTAATGGCTGTACCTGCGCACGACCAACGTGACTACGAGTTCGCAACGAAGTACGGTCTAGACATCGTGCCTGTTATCAAGCCTGCTGATGGCAGCGAGCTAGACATCTCTGAAGCAGCATACACAGAGAAAGGCGTACTGTTCGATTCAGGTGAATTCGACGGCCTCGAATTCCAAGCGGCGTTCGATGCAATTGCAGCGAAGCTAGAAGCAGAAGGCAAAGGCACTAAGACTGTAAACTTCCGTCTACGCGACTGGGGTGTATCTCGTCAACGTTACTGGGGCGCACCAATCCCAATGGTAACGACTGAAGACGGTGAAGTTCACCCAGTACCTGCTGACCAACTACCAGTGATTCTTCCAGAAGACGTGGTAATGGACGGCGTAACCAGCCCAATCAAAGCAGACAAAGAGTGGGCGAAGACAACCTTTAACGGCGAACCTGCTCTACGTGAGACAGATACGTTCGATACGTTCATGGAATCTTCTTGGTACTACGCGCGTTATTGTTCACCGCAAGCAGACGACATCCTAGATCCAGAAAAAGCAAACTACTGGCTACCAGTAGACCAGTACATCGGCGGTATCGAGCACGCTTGTATGCACCTACTGTACTCACGCTTCTTCCACAAGTTGCTACGTGACGCGGGCTACGTAACGTCTGACGAACCGTTCAAGCAACTACTGTGTCAAGGCATGGTACTGGCTGATGCGTTCTACTTCGAGAACGAGAAAGGTGGTAAAGAGTGGGTAGCTCCAACAGACGTAGCCGTTGAACGTGATGGTAAAGGCCGCATTACTTCTGCTAAAGACACTGAAGGTCGTGATGTAACGCACTCAGGCATGATCAAGATGTCTAAGTCTAAGAACAACGGTATCGACCCTCAAGAAATGGTAGACAAGTACGGCGCTGACACAGTACGTCTATTCATGATGTTCGCGTCTCCAGCGGACATGACACTTGAATGGCAAGAGTCTGGCGTAGAAGGTGCGAACCGCTTCCTAAAACGTGTTTGGAAACTAGTGAAAGAGCACACAGCGAAAGGCGCAGCAGAAGCAGTAGATACCGCAGCGCTTTCTGGTGATCAAAAAGCACTTCGCCGTGACGTTCACAAGACTATCGCGAAAGTGACGGACGATATCGCTCGTCGTCAAACATTCAACACCGCGATCGCAGCGATCATGGAGCTGATGAACAAACTAGCGAAAGCGCCTCAAGAATCTGCGCAAGATCGTGCAATCCTTGACGAGGCACTGAAAGCTATTGTTGTCATGCTTTACCCTATCACTCCGCATATCTCATACGAGCTATGGGCAGCACTAGGTGAAACAGACATTGATAACGCGGCATGGCCGACGTTTGACGAAAAAGCGCTAGTTGAAGACGAAAAAACTATCGTTGTTCAAGTTAACGGTAAGCTACGTGCGAAGCTAACAGTCCCAGCTGATATCTCTAAAGACGATATCGAACAGCTTGGTCTAAACGACGAAAACGTGGTTAAGTTCACTGATGGCCTGACTATTCGTAAAGTTATTTACGTTCCAGGTAAACTGCTGAACATCGTTGCAAACTAATCGCAGCTGTCAATTTGTCTCTGTTTAGCGAACTTATTTGTTAACCAAGAGTCATTAAACAGGGTAGTTTTCTACCCTGTTTATTTACCTCAAACCATTCACATGAGTGGTTTAAGGTAAATAACCCCTTCAATTTAGGATGAATACAATCAATGCGCTTTTTCTCTTTGATTAAACTACCAGTGGTATTGGTATTAGCGGGGCTTCTTTCTGCCTGTGGTTTTCACCTTCGCGGCGAGTATTCCGTACCGGAAGAGCTGCACACTATGTCTTTCTCCAGCTACGATGAATACAGTGAATTAACTCGCTATGTTCGCTCTCAACTCGAACTGAACAAAGTTGAACTTGTTCAACCATCATCGACGGTACCCAACCTTCATTTGACGGAAGCGACAATCGATGAGCGTACACTATCGCTTTATCAAAATAGCCGTGCAGCAGAAAAAGAGCTGACATACGTAGTAAAATACCGTGTGACAATTCCTGGCTATGGTTCTAAAAACTTTACGACAACAGTAAACCGCAACTACCTAGACAACCCGTTGACCGCACTTGCAAAATCTGTTGAGCGTGACGTAATTGAAGACGAGATGCGCTTGCAAGCTGCAAAACAGATGATGCGCCAGTTGGGCCGTATTCGTGCCGAATATGAAGCAGGACAAATCTCTGAGCCAGCGAACAAAAACTCTTAGTCACTATGCGAATTTATGCCGATAAGCTAACGGATCATTTAACTAAACAAATTAAACAGGTTTACTTAATCTTTGGTAATGAGCCGTTACTGATTCAAGAAAGCCGCCAAGCAATCCAAAAGGCAGCGTTTCAGCAAGGTTTTGAGGAAAAACACCGTTTTTCGGTGGATGCTAGCATCGACTGGAACCAAGTTTACGACTGTTTCCAAGCGATGAGCCTGTTTTCAAACCGTCAATTGATTGAGCTTGAAATTCCTGAAAGTGGCGTAACAACCGCCGTCAGCAAAGAGCTGCAAACACTGTGTGATATGCTTCATGATGACATCATGCTCGTCATTGTTGGTAGCAAACTGACCAAAGCCCAAGAAAATGCGAAATGGTTCAAAGCATTAAGCTCAAAAGGCGATTGGGTAAGCTGCTTGTCGCCAGACCTTCAACGCCTACCTATGTTCATTCAGACACGTTGCCGCACGTTGGGACTAAAACCCGATCAGCAATCACTGCAAATGTTGGCTCAATGGCATGAAGGTAACCTATTTGCATTGACACAAAGCTTAGAGAAATTGGCCCTACTCTATCCGGATGGTGAGCTGACCATCATACGTTTAGAGGAAGCCCTAAGTCGCCATAATCACTTCACTACCTTTAACTGGATCGACGCCTTACTGGCAGGTAAAGCAAACCGTGCACAACGTATTCTTCGCCAACTTGAGGCGGAAGGGGTTGAGACCGTGATCTTGATTCGAAGTGTACAAAAAGAGTTGAGCCAACTTTTAAATATGCATCAAGACTTAACTCAAATGGGAATGAACCAGGTATTTGAGAAATATCGAGTTTGGCAAAACAAGCGTCCACTCTATAACGCAGCACTGGCCCGCTTATCAGCGAGTCGTATTTGTGCATTGCTCTCCTTATTGGCTCAAGCCGAGATAAAAGCCAAAACTCAATATGACGAGTCTGTATGGCCAACTATTCATCAGTTGAGCTTAGAAACCTGCTCTCCTGATATTAAGCTGGCAATTTAAAAATCAAAGCGTGATATAGTGCGCGACCTGTTTTGCAAGCAAGAATGTAAAACACTGTAGAGATAAGAGACAAACCGAGGAAAACCGAGTGCTTCGCGAAGAACTGAAAGACTTTTTAGCTGATAAAGCCGACGACATGAAAGCGGAAGACATTATCGTCCTAAATGTGGAAGATAAATCAAGCGTGACAGATTACATGATCATCTGTACTGGTACATCCAAACGCCACGTTTCATCCATCGCTGACCATGTTGCAACAGAAGTGAAAAAAGCCGGTCTTGAGCCACTAGGAATGGAAGGTGAAAACGAAGGTGAATGGGTAGTCCTAGATATGGGCGACGCCATGCTTCACGTGATGCAAGAAGAGCACCGCGAACTCTACCAGCTAGAAAAACTCTGGGGTTAATCTTTTGAAAATTCAACTAATTGCTGTTGGCACAAAAATGCCAAAATGGGTTGAGGAAGGCTTTCAAGAATATCGTCGCCGTTTCCCGCATGATATGCCGTTGGAGTTGATTGAAATCTCTGCTGGCAAGCGTGGTAAGAATGCCGATATCGCTCGCATCCTGCAAAAAGAAGGAGAAGCGATGCTCGCGGCGGTACCAAAAGGCAACCGTATCGTCACGTTAGATATCCCAGGTAAAAAATGGGACACTCCTCAACTCGCTGAGCAGTTAGAAGCTTGGAAATTAGATGGCCGTGATGTATCAATATTAATCGGCGGTCCCGAAGGACTCGCTCCTGCATGCAAAGCTGCAGCAGACCAAAGCTGGTCATTGTCTGCCTTAACGCTACCCCACCCTCTAGTGCGTATCGTAATGGCAGAAAGCTTATACCGAGCGTGGAGCATCACCGCTAACCACCCTTATCATCGCGAATAATCGTTGTTTAACTTTAGAGCCAAGCGTTAATGATTCGTAAACGCCGCAGTCAAATCCGAGATTATCAAGCCGAAGCGCGTCTGTTTGCCAGCCGCGCTATTGTTGCTTTTATCGGCATTGTTGTCTTGATGGGAGCTCTGGTTGCCAACATGTACAACATTCAGGTGAACCAGTTTCAAGACTATCAAACCCGCTCGAACGATAACCGCATCAAAGTAGTGCCTATCGCGCCTAACCGAGGTCTAATTTATGACCGAAATGGCGTTTTACTGGCAGAGAACCGTCCCGTCTTTAACTTAGAACTGACCCCAGAAAAAATTAAAGACATTGATGCAACCATCCAAGAATTACAAACTATTCTGGAAATTACACCAGACCAGATTGAACGTTTCCACCACGAGCGTAAACGGACTCGTCGATTTAAATCGGTCCCACTGCTTACCCAACTGAACGAAAAACAAGTAGCGGTATTCTCCGTCAATCAGTACCGCTTTCCAGGTGTGGAAATAAGTGCGACCTTAAAGCGCTACTACCCTTTCAGCGAAGTCTTAACCCACGTGATTGGGTATGTTTCTCGAATTAATGATCGCGACATGCAACGCCTGATCCGAGAAGAAAAAGACGCAAACTATCAAGCCACTCGCGACATTGGTAAGCTGGGTATTGAAAAATACTACGAAGACCTCTTACACGGTACAGCCGGATATCAAGAAGTCGAGGTAAACAGCCGCGGCCGAGTAATTCGTACCTTAAAGTACGTTCCACCTGTACCCGGAAAAGACATCGTTTTAAACCTTGATATCAACTTGCAGTTGTACGTACACCAATTATTGGACGGCCGCCGAGGCAGTGCTGTAGTAATCGATCCTAGAGACAATGGTGTACTGGCTATGGTTTCGAGCCCTAGCTACGATCCTAACTCGTTCGTGCACGGAATCTCAGGTAAAGACTATCGCGCCCTTTTGAACGATAAAAACCGTCCTTTGGTCAACCGCACTACACTTGGCATTTACCCTCCTGCCTCTACCATCAAACCATTTATGGCGGTAGCCGCGCTGCAAGAAGGTGTCGTCACACCTAACACCACACGAAATGATCCTGGTTATTGGCGCATACCAAACTCTAACACACGTCCGTTCCGGGACTGGTTGCGTTGGGGACACGGACGCGTCGATATCATTAAGTCGATCGAAGAGTCTGTTGATACCTTCTACTATCAAATCGCTTATGACATGGGTATTGACCGTATTTCGAATTGGATGATGATGTTCGGTTTTGGTGATTACACTGGCATTGATATCTACGAAGAAAGTAAGGCGAATATGCCGACTCGTGACTGGAAAATGTCTCGCCATAAAACCCCATGGTATAAAGGTGATACGATCCCTGTGGGTATCGGCCAAGGATATTGGACAGCAACACCAATGCAAATCGCCAAAGCAACCTCCGTATTAGTAAACGAGGGAGAAGTGATCGCACCTCACTTGCTCAAAGCGACGATAGAAAATGGTAACGACTTCGAAGAGCAGCAAACAACAGAATACGTGACTTACCCACCAATCAAGAATGTGCCTAAAAAGTACTGGGATATGGCGAAAGAAGGCATGCGTCGGGTAAACCATGGCACGCGCGGAACAGCTCGACGCTCATTCTACAAAATGAATTATGAAACAGCGGGTAAATCAGGTACTGCACAGGTCTTCGGTCTGGGTGAAAACGAAGAGTACAACGCCGATGAGATCGCCGAGCACTTACGTGACCATGCGTTATTTACTGGCTTTGCACCATTTGATGATCCTAAAGTGGTCGTCACTGTAGTACTAGAAAATGCCGGTGGTGGTTCTAGTAACGGTGCCCCAGTAGTAAGGAAAATTTTTGACCGAGTCGTTCTTGGTCCAGAAGAAATTGAGCCTGAAAACAATGCGAAGAAAGAGGTAAAACAGTAATGAAGATGGATCCCTCTACAGGTAAAAATCGCGCCCTGTTTGAACGCTTCCATATCGACTTACCACTCCTACTTGGCATACTGGCCCTGATGGGGTTTGGCCTGGTGATCATGTACAGCGCCAGTGGCCAAAGTTTACTGATGATGGATCGCCAAGCCATGCGAATGGTGCTTTCACTCGTTGTGATGCTCGTCCTTGCGCAGCTTTCTCCACGAACTTACGAAAGCTTGGCACCTTTGATGTTCGTTGGTGGCGTTATACTGCTTTTCGGCGTGCTGTTTTTCGGTGAAGCATCGAAAGGCGCGCAGCGTTGGCTTAACCTCGGTTTTGTGCGCTTTCAACCGTCAGAGCTATTGAAGCTCGCGGTGCCATTAATGGTGGCTCGCTATGTTGGTAGACAGCCCCTCCCACCAACGCTAAGAACACTCATTGTTGCACTGATTATGGTCTGCTTACCAACCATTCTCATTGCAAAACAGCCTGACTTAGGTACCTCGATCCTGATCGCGGCTTCCGGTATTTTTGTTATCTTCCTCGCCGGCATTAGCTGGAAAATAATTGCTGGTGCTGCGATTGCATTAGGTGGTTTCATTCCAATTCTGTGGTTTTTCTTGATGCGAGAGTATCAAAAAGTGCGAGTTCGTACTCTATTTAACCCGGAATCTGATCCGCTAGGAGCGGGCTACCACATTATTCAGAGTAAAATTGCGATTGGCTCCGGCGGTATTTCCGGCAAAGGTTGGTTGCAAGGTACGCAGTCACAACTAGAATTTCTTCCTGAACGACACACTGACTTTATCTTTGCAGTAATTGCTGAAGAATGGGGTATGATTGGCTTCCTTTGCCTTTTAGCCATCTATCTATTTATTATTGGACGAGGTTTATATCTCGCCAGCCAAGCGCAAACCGCATTTGGACGAATGATGGCAGGCAGTATTGTACTCAGCTTCTTCGTGTATATTTTTGTAAATATTGGCATGGTAAGTGGCATCCTACCTGTAGTAGGTGTACCGTTGCCACTCATCAGTTATGGCGGCACATCAATGGTAACCTTGATGGCTGGTTTTGGTATTCTGATGTCGATTCATACGCACCGAAAAGCATTCTCTAAGGCGACCTAGACATGCAAAAACGCGCTTTATATTCCTTGGTTTTCTCTGCTCTTATTTTGGCAGGCTGTTCATCAACTAGCCAAAAAGAACAAGAAGGCCGTTACGAACTCGAATCCGATGTTGCACCGGATACACCGCTTTCAGTCGAACACATCGAGGATGCGCATCCTAAATATGAACCGTACAGCCTAGGTGGGAACAAAGATTACCACTTGCGTGGCAAAGACTACAAAATAGTTCGCAATGCGAAAGGCTTTAAAGAAAAAGGCCGCGCATCTTGGTATGGGAAAAAATTCCAAGGTCATTTGACTTCTAATGGCGAAATCTATGACATGTATTCAATGACGGCAGCGCATAAAACGCTACCGTTACCAAGTTACGTAAAAGTTACCAATACTGACAACGGAAAAACCACCATAGTACGAGTTAATGACCGAGGTCCTTTTCACGATGGCCGTATCATTGATTTAAGCTATGCCGCCGCGCACAAGTTAGATGTCATAAAAACAGGCACCGCGAACGTGGAAATTGAAGTGATCAGTATCAATCAGCCCACGGACAAAAAGTCATTAGAAGCGCACCCTAGGTACGTTATTCAAGTGGCATCATCAAAAAATGAAGAACGCGCGCGAACTTTAGGTACCGAGCTTGGTCAAAAATTGGATACAGAAACTTTCCTAGAGAGTGCGAAAGAGTCTTATCGCTTGTTGTTAGGGCCATTTACTGACTATTCCCTGACGCAAGCCACATTAGATAAAGTAAAGTTGCTCGGCTATTCGTCTGCATTTATTAAAAAACACAACACTGCCAAATGACCTCGTGTCATGAATTTCTCTTTGATCCCCCTCTTACATAACTAGGGATTCTGATAAGATGTCTGCAGTTAACCCAAAAATTTGAATTACCATGAATAAAAATAAGTTTGTGAAATCTATTCTCGTTTCTTCGGTTGCCCTTTCTGCAACTTTCGCTCAATCTGCTCTTGCATCACCTATCGTTGTTCCAGATGCCCCTCAAATCGCGGCGAAGGGCTACGTGCTGATGGATTACCATTCAGGTAAAGTACTGGCAGAGAAAGAGATGAACACAAAATTGTCTCCAGCTAGTCTGACTAAGATGATGACCAGCTATGTAATCGGCCAAGAGCTAGCCCGTGGTAATATCTCAGAAGATGATGATGTCACCATCAGTAAAAATGCGTGGGCGAAAAACTTCCCTGATTCATCAAAGATGTTCATTGAAGTAGGCACAACAGTTAAAGTACGTGACCTGAACCGAGGTATCATCGTCCAGTCAGGTAACGATGCCTGTGTTGCGATGGCAGAACATATTGCAGGTTCAGAAGATGCGTTTGTTGACCTAATGAACGCTTGGGCCAACACATTGGGTATGACTAACTCGCACTTTGCCAACGTTCATGGCTTAGATAACGCAGAATTGTACTCAACACCATACGACATGGCACTGCTAGGTAAAGCACTTATCCGTGACGTACCAAATGAGTACCGAGTGTACTCAGAGAAGAAATTTACTTACAACGGCATCACCCAATACAACCGTAACGGTCTACTTTGGGATAAGAGCATGAACGTTGACGGTATCAAAACGGGTCACACAAGTAATGCGGGTTACAGCCTAGTAAGTTCAGCAACTGAAGGTCAAATGCGCTTGGTTGCGGTCGTTATGGGTACTAAAGATGCCAATGCTCGTAAGTCAGAAAGCAAAAAGCTACTAAGCTACGGCTTCCGTTTCTTCGAAACAGTAGCACCGCACAAAGCAGGTGAAACGTTCGTTGAAGAAAAAGTGTGGATGGGTAACAAAGACACTGTAGCGTTAGGCCTTGACCAAGATACTTACGTAACACTACCACGTGGTGAAGCGAAAAACCTAAAAGCCAGCTTCGTCCTTGAAAAAGAGCTAGAAGCCCCAATTAATAAAGGTGATGTAGTTGGTAAGCTATACTATCAGATCGATGGTGAAGATATTGCCGAATACCCACTAATGGCACTAGAAACCGTAGAGCAAGGTAGTCTATTTAGCCGCATGTGGGATTACATCGTATTGTTATTCAAGAGCTTCTTCTAAGAAGGACGTTAGAGTAGCAAACTTATTCGCAAAGCCGCCTGAAAGGGCGGCTTTTTAAGTTTGAGATCCTCGTCTTGAGTTCCCCCTAATTTGACTGTACTATTTCGCACCGCAACGAATATCTACTGGAGTTATCGATATGCTAACCATCAACTCTGATGCAAAATTAAAAGACCTGCTTGAGTTCCCTTGTTCATTTACTTACAAGGTAATGGGTCATGCAAAGCCTGAACTTCCAGAGCTTGTTCTTGAAGTTATTCAGCGCCATGCTCCAGGTGACTACAGCCCGACCGTTAAACCAAGTGCTAAGGGCAACTACCACTCGGTATCAATCAACATCACTGCAACGTCTATCGAGCAAGTTGAGACGCTATACAAAGAGTTAGGTGAAATTGACATCGTGCGCATGGTTCTATAATTTTTTGATAGATTAAATTTTTTTTGAAAGCAGCTTCGGCTGCTTTCTTTTTATTTATCAACCAGATAACAAAACTTTACATCGCTTTCAGTTAAAAATCTGTTACTCAGCGGTAGAGCATCAAGGTTATCCGGTTTATAATCCAAAAACTTTATATATTAGCAACAGGAATTCCCATGCAACACCAACTTGTTGTAAAACGACTTGGCCGCCAAGACTATGAGCCTGTATGGAAGGCGATGCATGAGTTCACCGACCAACGCACAGAAGAAACCCGTGATGAAGTCTGGTTGGTAGAACATAACCCAGTATTTACGCAAGGACAGGCAGGTAAAGCTGAGCACTTGATTAACACTGGCGATATTCCTGTTGTACAAAGTGATCGCGGAGGCCAGGTTACGTATCATGGCCCTGGTCAGTTGGTCGCCTACTTCTTGATCAACCTACGCCGCAAAAAATTAGGTGTACGAGATCTCGTTACCACAATCGAGAACCTCGTGATCAACACGCTAAAAGCATACAATATTGACTCAGCCGCGCGACCTGACGCACCAGGTGTCTACGTTGCCGGTAAGAAAATATGCTCTCTCGGTTTACGCATTCGTAAAGGATGCTCGTTTCATGGTTTAGCCTTGAACGTAAATATGGATTTAACACCGTTTCTGCGTATTAACCCTTGTGGTTATGAAGGTATGGAAATGGTTCAGGTCAGCCAATTTGGCGGCCCAGACAATGTAGAAGCCGTAGAAAAACAATTAATAGAAGAACTCGTTACTTTGCTCGATTATGAGCAAGTAGAATTCAGCACAGAAGCACCTTCTCAAGGTAATAAAGCATGAGCAAACCAATCCAGATGGAAAAAGGCGTTAAATATCGTGACGCCGATAAAATGGCATTGATTCCCGTAAAGAACATGCCTACAGAGCAGAAAGAAGTGCTACGTAAGCCTGATTGGATGAAGATCAAGCTACCAGCCGACAGCCAACGAATTCAAGACATCAAAGCGGCGATGCGTAAGAATAAACTTCACTCCGTATGTGAAGAAGCATCTTGCCCGAACCTAGCGGAATGTTTTAACCACGGTACAGCTACCTTCATGATCTTAGGTGCTATTTGTACTCGTCGTTGTCCTTTCTGTGACGTTGCTCATGGCCGCCCATTACCACCGGAAGCAGAAGAGCCTCAAAAACTGGCGAAAACCATTGCCGATATGAAGCTGAAATACGTAGTAATCACTTCTGTTGACCGTGACGATCTGCGTGACGGCGGTGCACAACACTTTGCCGATTGTAACCGCGAGATCCGTGCGTTAAACCCGCATATTAAGATTGAAACACTGGTTCCTGACTTCCGTGGTCGCATGGATGTAGCGCTTGATCTAATGAAAGACAATCCGCCAGATGTCTTCAACCACAACTTAGAAACAGCGCCACGTCTTTACCGTAAAGCTCGCCCAGGTGCGAACTATAAATGGTCACTTGAGCTTCTTAAGAAGTTCAAAGAGCAGCATCCCGATGTACCGACCAAGTCTGGTTTGATGATGGGTCTTGGTGAAACCAAAGAAGAAATCATCGAAGTACTGAAAGATCTACGCGCACACGGCGTAACGATGCTGACTCTAGGCCAGTACCTAGCGCCAAGCCGTCACCACTTGCCAGTAGAACGTTACGTTCCACCATCAGAGTTTGACGAGCTAAAAGAAGTTGCACTAGAACTTGGCTTCACGCATGCAGCGTGTGGTCCATTTGTTCGCTCTTCTTACCATGCCGATATGCAAGCTCAAGGTATCGAGATTAAATAAGCTCTCGCTTGTTTTGAAAAGAAAGGTTGGCTCAGTGCCAACCTTTTTTGTATCTGGCAAATGATGATAAAAAGCCATTCTACCACCGTCATTCTGAACAGCGAGGAACGAGCGTGATTCAGAATCTGTTTTCAGAATACTGATGATTTTTAGGGAAACTCTGAGTAAAAGAGTGTGCCTCAACAAGATTCCTGATCTCGTCTCGGCTCGTCGGAATGACGTGGTTTGGATATATTGAAAAGGGACAGTGTTGGTAGCCATCCCCTTATCACACCCTCTCGCTATATCTCATTCCAAACGCCAGACAAACAAAAAGGCCCTCAAATGAGGGCCTTTAGTATATCAATGTTCAAAATAGATGAGTCGAGTTCTAGGAGAACACACGGAGTTTACGCGAGCAAATGAGTATGTTCGACACCGAAATCGACTCATTCTATGAAGAACAGTTAGGCGTAAACCGGTAGACGCTTACAAATTTCTAGCACTTTCTGTTTAGTCGCTTCGATAACTTCTTCGTTGCCGATGTTATCTAGAACGTCACACATCCAGTTTGCTAGCTCTTTTGCATCTTCTTCAGTGAAGCCACGGCGAGTGATCGCTGGCGTACCTACACGGATACCAGACGTTACGAATGGGCTGCGTGGGTCATTTGGTACTGAGTTCTTGTTTACAGTGATGTTTGCAGCACCTAGTGCCGCGTCTGCGTCTTTACCAGTGATATCTTTGTCGATTAGGTCAACAAGGAACAAGTGGTTTTCTGTACCGTTAGATACGATTTTGTAGCCACGCTCTTGGAACTGACCAACCATTGCTTTTGCGTTTTTCACTACGCGAGCTTGATAAGCTTTGAACTCTGGCTCCATCGCTTCTTTGAACGCTACTGCTTTACCAGCGATAACGTGCATTAGAGGGCCACCTTGACCACCAGGGAACACTGCTGAGTTCAATTTCTTGTACATATCTTCGCCAGCATTTGACAAGATAAGACCACCGCGAGGACCTGCTAGTGTTTTGTGCGTCGTTGTTGTTACCACGTGAGCATGCGGTACTGGTGTTGGGTATTCACCGGCAGCGATAAGACCAGCTACGTGCGCCATATCAACAAATAAGTAAGCACCTGCTTTGTCAGCAATTTCACGCATGCGTTTCCAATCAACGATTTGCGAGTAAGCAGAGAAACCACCGATGATCATCTTAGGTTTGTGTTCAAGTGCTAGCTGTTCCATCTCGTCGTAGTTGATTTGACCAGCTTCATCGATACCGTAAGGGATAACGTTGTAGTGCTTACCCGAGAAGTTTACTGGTGAACCGTGAGTTAGGTGACCACCGTGCGCTAGGCTCATGCCTAAAACTGTATCGCCAGGGTTAAGAAGCGCCATGTAAACTGCGCTGTTTGCTTGAGAACCTGAGTGAGGCTGTACGTTAGCGTACTCACAACCAAATAGTTGGCATGCACGCTCAATTGCTAGTGCTTCAGCTTTATCTACGTACTCACAACCGCCGTAGTAACGCTTACCTGGGTAGCCTTCAGCGTATTTGTTCGTTAGCTGAGAACCTTGCGCTTCCATTACACGTGGGCTTGTGTAGTTTTCAGAAGCGATAAGTTCAATGTGTTCTTCCTGGCGAAGAGTTTCTTCCTGGATAGCTGCGAACAGTTCCGCATCGTAATCTGCGATGTTCATATCACGCTTAAGCATCTGTATCTCCTGACTCAGATTAGTACTGAAAGTTGCAAAAAAACTGTTGAATGACCCGACGCAAACGTTTTCGTCACCCTGATGGCGCGCATTCTACATAATTTGATTTAGGTCATAAAGAGAAATTTACAATTTTTCTCATGCAGTTTTTTCATGATGACAAGCAATGTTTACCATGCCAGCATTGCAATCGCATAACGACAATCTATTGCCTGTCAAATTTGTGCTTTACACCCTGTAAAACAGCAATTACATAGGTTTACCGTAAATTTTACCCTCTAGCTACCGAAAAGATCATCTTTTTACTACTATGCACGCCTTATTTATCACTAATGACTGCAATATTGATGGAAAAACACTCATTAAAAGAAGACTGGATAGCGATTCTCACGGGTACCTTTTTAGTAGCTCAAGGCGTTTTCTTTCTCCAATCCGCGAACCTTCTAACGGGAGGCACGACTGGATTGGCTCTGCTTATTAGCCAATTTACACCTTTTACCTTTGGTGTGCTGTACTTTTTAGCAAACAGTTCTTTTTACTTACTAGCATGGAAACGCTTCGGCCGTCATTTCGCCATTAATAGTGCCATTTCTGGCGCGTTGGTTTCTATCTTTGCCGATCATCTTTATTTGCTAATCTCGCTCGAATCGGTAAATGAAGTTTATTGCGCCGTCGCAGGCGGGCTTTTAATGGGGCTCGGTATGCTGATCCTATTCCGACATCGCTCCAGCTTGGGTGGCTTTAACGTGCTGTGTTTGTTTATCCAAGACAAATTTGGCATTTCAGTTGGCAAAAGCCAAATGGCAATCGATGCATGTATCCTGTTTGCTTCATTCTTCTTTGTCACACCAGAAGTGATTGGCCTTTCAATTTTGGGGGCGTTTGCACTCAATCTCGTGTTAGCGATGAACCACAAACCGCACCGCTATTCCGTGACCTACGGTTCATAAATTTTTGATAATGATTGAAGCGCGATTTATAAGATTTCGCGCTCCAATCGCTATATAATACTTCGCGATTTCCAAATAGATCGGTACGGTATGCGCGACTTTCTGCAACAAGCTAAACAGACTCACAGTTGTATTGCGATTGGAGAGCTGATCTATAACCCGAAGACACAGACCCTTCATCAAGATGTTATCGCGATTGATCTTGAACCTCGCACCATTGAATTATTAGAACTGCTGTTAACAAGCGTTGGCCACCCACTCTCTGCTGACACCATTATTGAAACCATTTGGCAGAGCAAGTTCATCTCTAAGAATGTGCTCACGAACCGCATTAGCACCTTACGTGCCCTGCTACAGCAGTACTTACCCGAATACGATGCCGCTAAGCTTTTAGTCACTTACCCCCGCAAAGGCTACTTTCTTAACCCTGCCAATATTCGTTTGGTGCCACCAGCGAAAAGCCATCGACGCGTTATCCCAACTCAGGTTGCGAGGAATAAGAACTTCAAGCTGATTTTTGCTTATAGCTTGTGTGCCATACTTGCGGTTTGTAGCGTGACGCTCGCAAGCTTGCTATGGAAACGCCAAGAGATTTCAACACAACAAACACGTCATCAGTTACTTATCCCCAAAGTCGAGTTGCTGCTCAACCGTGTCGATGCAATCGGCTCTCAGGCGCGAAAATATCGCACACTGGTCAAAGCCGTCTTACTACAACAACAAGTAGAATATCCATATACCGACATCGCTAACCAAGACGCTCCAAGTTACTTTCTGGATCCCATTGGTCATACACCGTATTTCCCTGGTGCAAGAAATATGCAGACCAGTGATTACGAACTCAACATAGAGTTAAAAGACGGCGCAGAACAAGGCAGCTTGAAAGCGCAGATGAACCTTATTTATCCTGCGACAGGGAAACTGGCGTTTCGCAACGAATACACACTGCGCTTATCCGAACTACAATCGGACATCTTCCAAATTCACTCGGATGTCGCACAATACTTCAACCTGCCTGCACCTTCGGCAAGTTCGTGGCAGCTTTCGAATATTCACAAAAAAATGTTATTCGAGAATGCCTTTTCTAGCCAACCTCTCCAACAAGCTGATGAGTTTGCAGCTATCACAACCGCAAGACATCTCGCGTTGTACGAGCACGAACATCAAAAGCTGGAAGCGTATTTAACTCAAGTACAATCGTCGTTTGATGTTTTGCCAGATGAGCTGAGCCTCTGGTTAGGTCTATTGCATTTCAAATTAGGTAACTTAGACAGGGCAAAAGCTCTGTTAACGACACCAGATGGCGACTCACGTATCCAAAACGCACTGATTTATACCTTTGTGTCTCACATTGCTTATAAGCAGAACAAACTTGAACAGTTCCGTCTCAACTACATGGAATCACTGGTGGCGCTGCTGCGCGTTTTACCTTCCGAAACCTTGTTTGAGCGTCTTTCTCAATCTGAATCAAAAGAGACTTGCCTCCAACCGTGGAAAACGTTGCATGTTAGTGTCACCGATCAAGAAATCATAAGCCGATGGAAAGCGCTCATTAACGAGTATTGCACTAACGTAGCCAACGAAATAACCCCAAATAAAACAAAGATATAAATATAAAATTAAGCTTTCATTAACCCCTGTTAGCTTTTGTTTTTTGCCCTTTTTCTCTCACTGAACTTAGCATGCTCGCATTCAAGCAACGGCCCAACATGAAGCGGCCTTATCAATCAGGAATGTAAACCATGCTAAACAAAATGACGCTTATCGCAGCAGCAACTCTGGCTCTTTACGGCTGTGGCGGAGGTTCGTCTTCTGGCAGTGCGAATCCAAACAAAGTGCCTCAAGAAAGTTTCGACGTCTCGATTCACAACTCAATCTTCGCTCCCACGCCAAGCACACAGCTAAACTACGCATTTAGCTTGGATGGCCAACCAGAAGGCGACATGAAACTGAGCTTCCAAGCGATGGGTCGCGAGCAAATATTGGCAGCATTGGCACAAATCCCAAACAGCGAGGCAATGGTCCAGTTGGTTAATGACTTGGTGAACTACGGCGCCGAACAGTTCTACTATTCAGACGAGCAGTACAACGACGACGAAGAGAGCAATACGCTTTACTTTGCAGGATCAGATGGTGCACTCCATGAAATCACTGACACTTATTTCATTGGTCATCAGTTTATTGCCATGCTTATGCACAGCGGTCCGATTTTCCGCCTAAACGGTGACGACGTAAAAGAGAAAAGCCCGAATATTGACATCGGTGAAGAAACTATGTCTCTGCAAACCACTCTTACAGGCTACGCAGTTCACAACCTTCTAGACCGTTTTGAAGAGCATGAGTGGGTACAAAACCTTCCTATGACAGCATCTTGCCAAGTGGTTTGGCAACAGCAAATCCGAGAGACTGGCGTGCGTAAAGCGTTCTCGATCTCAGGCAAGAAAATTGAAGCGGCATACCTGATGGAAGAGAACATCTACAACCTAAACTGTGATGACATGGACTCAATGGAGTTCGCCACTTCGGCAGAACGTTGGTTTAATCCGAGCTTAGGTCTGATAGAACAAATTGAACTGCTGAAAGTACAACAATTACAAATCAACGAAGAGAAAGTGCAGCTAACAGCGATTGAAACAAAATAAGCCTGTACTCCACAAGTATCTCGCATCTCAATAAAAAAGGTTCATCGCGGCTTTCCGGGGAAAGCCGCTTTTATCTTTAAGAAGAAGTAATCAGTATCTCGATATCC
>NZ_JAWOVO010000038.1:0-24757 GCF_033339955.1 Vibrio sp. 1731
CTAACTCCCAATGAATCAGAACGGTTATATTGGGAAAACTCTAAAACCGTGGCCAATTTTAGTTGACCACTACAATGCTTGCGATTGATTCGAAATGCCAACTTTACCCAGAGCTTGGTTGTAAGAGTTAATCGCGGCAGTAAAAGCCAGGGCGCGCTCTTGTTGAATAGCCAAACCTAACCACCAGCGCGCGTTTTCCGGCTCACGCTGAGTTAGGAGTTGATAGCTCTCAAGCGCAATGTCATTTTGCTTGTGTTTTTGTGCCAATGCCGCACGCATCGCCAAGTAATCTCGACTTGGTACTTGAGGCAAATGAACAAGCGGGCTCAGCGCCGCTTCAGGTTGATTAGCTTTCACTAACAACTTAGACAAGGCCAAGCGAAGTACTTGGTTGTTCGTATCTAGGTTGATACCTTCTTGAATAATCTCATATGCTTTACGCGTGTCACCTTTACCAAAGTACAACGCTGATAGCTTTTGACGCGTGCCTGCATTCATTGGCTCATAACGCAACGCCTCGGCATAAGCCGACAACGCTGTTTGCATATCGTTAACATCGAGTGCTTTTTCCGCTCGACTAACTGCCTTAAGAGAAAGCTGACGATGTGTAAGCTCAACCTGCTCAATACGCATTGAGCTGTTTTCTGATGTCGTGCGGGTTACGTGATTAGATTGTTCCTCGCTCGGCATCGTTGCTAACTGCGCGAGTAAAACTGCATCATCTGAGGCGATATTTATCTCAGATTTTGGCGTGAACCTATCAGTCTCTTGCATGTGAGGCTGTTGCGCTACCGGCTGCGTGGCTGGTTTGGTGTAAACCACATGAGTTGTATCGGGCGTCTTTTTACTCGTTGGCGAGTGAGTGCGCTCCGATGAAACAATTGGTGAGACATTCACAGACGACAATGGCATAGCGTCGGTTTGAAATTGTGATAGCTCGCCTGAAGGGACAGGACCGCGAGAGACCGCCCAGCTACCAACCGCAAGGCTTAACGAAAAACCGGCGACAAGCCAAAGCCAAGGTTTACTGCGTGAGACACTTGGAATCTCCGCACGAGTAAGCTCTGACGGCGATGTTTTTTCAGCAAGTTCTGATAATGCTTTATTGATGGCACTCAAGGTTGACTCCATCCCCAAAATACGGGTGTTTTAAACTTAGGTTTACGGGCATCAAACGTATCGTGCATAGCGGCATAAACGTGATGATTTTTCAATAGTGTGCAACGATCATTAAATGCAGCAAGCAACGACTTGTGACTAATTTGGTTTATCAAGCGCGGAATCCCCATGGATGAACGCCAAATCGCTTTTTTCTGTTCAATAGAAAAAATGTGCGCCCCATTGCCTGCTTTATCTAAACGATTATTGATGTAAGCCACGCCTTCATCGATAGAGAGAGGACGTAACTGGCAACTAAACGTAATGCGTTGACGAAATTGCCTTAGCTCATGATTAGCTAATCTGTCATCCAACTCAGGTTGTCCGAATAACACCAATTGAATGAGCTTATCTTGTTCCGTTTCTAAGTTGCCAAATAGACGTAATGTTTCTAAAGCTTGTGGGGAAAGAGCTTGCGCTTCATCAACGATCAAGACGGTTTTCTTTCCCAAGGCATGTACTTGAATCAAGTGTTCTTGAATGAGGGAAACGATACGCAGCGGATCATCGTTCTCGATACCCAACTCTCTGGCGACAGCAAACTGCAACTGTTCCCCATTCAACACTGGATTGGGTAAGTAAATAAGCTCAACTTCAGATTCAATCTGCTCGATCAGCTTACGGCATACCATGGTTTTTCCAGTGCCGACTTCTCCCGTCACCTTAATCACCCCTTCTCCCATTTGCACGGCAGCTAGGATGGTTTGGATCGCCTCATAGTGAGGGACTAACCCCAAGAACATTTCTGTATTTGGGGTTAACGAAAAAGGCTGAACTCGGAATCCAAAGTGGGACAAGTACATACTCGAATCACAAACCTATTAAAAAACAGAACCTTTCCCAGCGCTTATTGCGCATCTGGGAACCACTCTTGCAGCAGATCACGAGAGCGCTCTAGCTCTTTCTGCCAAGAGTTCACGCCAACTACGGTCGGTTTTAGCAAGATGACCAATTCTGTTTTCTCAGTTACGTTATTCACGTTGCGGAACAAATGCCCCAGTGCTGGTACATCGCCCAAAAATGGGACTTTAGAAACAAGCTCACGATTTTGCTGTTTCATCAACCCGCCGATAACCACAACATCGCCATCTTTAGCACGAATAACCGAGTCTGATTCACGAATAGAGCTTTTCGCTAATGGCAGTTGGATGTTTTGGAAATCTCCGCCCAAGTTCAATTGCTTCACTTCTTCCGTGACTTCAATAACTGCGGGGTGAACATGCAGGAACACATTGCCTTTGTTATCAATTTGCGGAGTCACATCAAGGGAAATACCCGAGAAGAATGGCGTCAGTTCCACTTCAGGAACCGCATTTGAGTTTTCACCGTTGCCTGCATTGCTCGATAGCTCGGTAACAAAGTACTCATCGGTACCCACTTTGATAACAGATTTTTGGTTGTTGGCAGCGGTAATACGAGGGCTCGAAAGGACGTTCAAGTCACCTTGCGTAGACATGAAGCTCAATACAGCATTGAAGTTACCATCCGAAATAGTCACGTTAGTTTGACCGCCCAATAGCGTGCCAATCGCATCCAATGGTGGTAATGTCGACGCAGGGCGGTTGACTACGATACTACCCGAGTTACCAATTGATGCCGATAAGTTTGACCAGTTGATGCCTTGTTGGTAGCCATCATTCAACGTCACTTCTAGGATTTTAGCTTCAAGAATGACCTGGCGCTGCATGCGCTCCTGCGATACACCTAAGAACTCGCGTACTTCGCGAATATCATCTGGAAATGCTCGAACCGTAATAACTCCCGCTTGTGGCGTTACAACCACACTTTGCCCTTTGCCTGAACCAATTAGATTCGCAACGGCTTGCTGTAGCATAGGCCAGAAGTCACTTTCAGTGATGGTTTCGATGCGTGTACCACCCGTAGATGTGGTTGAGCTATCGTTGTTGTTTCCATTGTTAGAGTCTGACGAGTCAGAACTGTCTGAGCTACCACCAGAATTAGACGTACCAGCCGAGGTTACAGAGCCCGTAACAATGCTGGTTAATGAGCGACCAGAACGCTTGAACTGCAGGTAATCGACTGGAATGGTCACCGTACGCATACCTGCTGGGTAGATTTGAATAACTTTGCCAGACTTCACCACGTCATAGCCATACATATTCTGTACAACATTCAGAACTTCATCCAATGTCACATCTGACAAGTTGACAGTGATATTACCTTGTACCGACGGGTGAATCGCCACGCTGTACTCTGTGCCTTTCACCAACGAGGCGAAAAAGCTTCTTGCATCGACCGCATTCGCTTGAATACGAAAACGCTTCGAGGTGCCTTGCTCTGATGCAACGTTCGAGTCTAAATTTGGCATCAAGTCTGCCTCAACAGAAGAAGGGATTTCTTCCAATGTGCGGCTGTTCGCTTGATTGATCGATTCATTGAGCGCTTCTTTAACTTCCACTGGATTCCGATGACCCATTGAACATCCCATTAAAGAAGCAATCGTTATTCCTACAACTAATTTGCGCATATCTGATCGGGCTCTGGTTATTATTGTTTTACGTTTAAATCAAAAAGCTCTAGGTCCCACTGACGGTTACCACGCTTTAAAGTTACAAATTCACTATTAATGCTCGCGACGCGATAACCCTTAAATAGCTCGCCTTTTTCGACAAGTTTGTTATCCATAATCGCGATACAATCAGTACTTGGCTTACACACAATACTGTTGAGCTTAGGCAGTCGGTACCGTTTAACTTTTGGTTTCGCTGACGTTTCAACCGCTGGTTTTTCCCAACCAAGTGGGGCCGTTGGGTCTTGGTTTGCCCAAGCGGTTCCTGCCGCTGCCATAACAAGCAATGAGATGATGAGTTTGTTAACCACCAATAAACTCCTCTCTAGATCCTAGTGTGTAGACTTCTAACACAAGCTTCGCTTTCGGGTACTCTTCGACTTTATAACTAAAGCTGCGCCAGTAATAACTCGCAGGAAGGCTCTCCAATTTATTCAGATAATTAGCAATAGAAAAATAGTCACCAGTCAGTTCCATACGAACAGGATGCACGTAGTAACCAGAGTATTGCGATGCTTCTTTATCTTCCGTTATTGGCTCAGATGGCAAGGTTTGCAGAGACAAAAGGTGAATGCCACTTTGCTGCTCCAACACATTTTCAAGCAGCTCAGCCATTTGCGAAGGTGTAATAAGATGCTCGATGATCTCCGCTAATTGCATCGAAAGATGCTGACTCTCAGCTAACAGATTAGATATCGCGCGATCAATCTCAGCATTTGGATCTTTCTTAAGTTGCGCCTGAATACGTAACGTATCGATTTCAATCTTTTGATTGGCTTGCTTTAAATTACTTAGTTGCCTCTCATTACTGATGATCTCGTTAAGCTTTGGCTCCAATACCAGCGTAAAGAGCAACATGATCACGACAACTAAACCGCACAATGCAGTGAGCACTTTTTCACGCGTACTCATTTCGCCAAAGCGCCCTTCTAATGAGAGCCAGAATTCGTTCATTTCTCTTTATCCTCGCGCGTTTTTAGTTCAAACGTCACAATATCCTTATCATTTCGACCTATTTTGACGTCGTCAAACGTTCGGCCAACCAAGCTAATTTCGTTTTTAAATTGGCTAACCCAATTTGGCACTGAGCTCGGTTTTTTCGCTAGTCCCTTCAGGTCTAAGGTATGGGTATTGATTCGAATTTCGGACAAAGAAATTTCTTGGTTTCCTAGCTTCGCTAATGATTGCATCACGCCAGAGTAACCCGTGCGTTGCGAGTCATCGTATTTCCCGACAGCTTTAAGCGAGTCTCGCTTCGCCTTGACTTCACGCTCTAAGCGGGCTTTAGCTGCCAGCTTATTATTGTCAGGTTGATGTTTACGTAGCTTGACTTGATAACGTTCAAGCTCTGACTTCATGATATCGCCTTTACTTTTTACAATAGCAATCTCATCTTCCAAACCGCTACTCTGCCAAGTCACATAGCCGTAAGAAAATAGAATTGCAGCCGCCGAAACGCCCCAAGATAACGCGATATTTTTTAGCGTCAGGAGCTCTTTTTTCGGCTTTAAGTAATCAGGGTATAAGTTAACGCGTCGAGTATTAGAAGCCGCAGCGGCATCTGCTAAAACGTGTCCTGATAACTCATGTTTTGGTGGTAATAACGGAGAGACTTTAGTGCTTAAACGGTAGTTCAGAGACTGAACAAGCTCACTCTCATCCTCCTCATCACAACACACTTTCAATTGATGCAGCTGCACATGGCGCAACTGAGAAGAAAGATAATCAATCGAACGTTGCAGTTCTAACGAGAGGCTATCCATCTGTAACTCGCTAGACGGAACCCCCGTTAACGGTGGCGTCACACTTCGAATCGAACGATGGAACGCGATAGTATTTTCGACAAAAGCGCTAATACGGAAGTGACCACGCACACTGCGTTGTAATAATAGGAAGTTACCTAGTTCACCTGCGGTCTCTCCCCAAATATCGTCTTCAGGAAGAATGGCTTCTAATGGTAACTGGGCTCGGCTGGCCAGTAACACAATCTTATCCAATATTTTTCGCGATAAGACGTATGCTTGCACTTTGGTTGAATTCGGTAACTCGACCGCATCGGCAATAATGTCGATGGCACGCTCAGAGATCAGTTCTTTCAACAAAAACGGTAATGCGGCTGGCCATTCTTGACGCGGCATGACCGGTTTGTCGATTTGGTACATCTGGTAATAATTATGAGAAAGAACAACCGTTAATGAATCATACGCACTCGCTGCAACGCTCAATGCTTGCTCAATGGCTTTTTCCCAATTGGACTCAGAAATATCAAATTGGTATGGACGACTACTTTTGATTGAAGATGATAAATAAACGGCGTCTGGTTGAATAACCAAAAAGCAGGAGCGACCACCACTAGATGATCGCTTAAGCTTGTCGAATAGTGCTTTGAAATCCATGATTATTATCTTTATTTTTTCCGCCAGCGATTTCGTCTTCCCAATTTAACTTGGGATTCTGATTGAGAATTCAGCAACGCTTGGGGACGAGGAAGAAACTGCTGCTCCGCAGAAAAGTAGCGCCCTTGCCCACCATAAACCCCGAGCTCAATTAACGTGTTGAGCTCGTTTTGATTCTCAATTCCCACTGCTATAATTTTAGTTTTACTGTTTGCCGCCGCACCTAGCATACTGCGAACAAATAGCTGGTTCTCATGTCGCTGGTCGATTTTTGCTACTAAACTGCGATGAAGTTTAAGGTAACGAATATCCACTTCTTTTAAATAGTGAGTGCTGACGATGGTTCGTCCAGCCTGCCCAACCATTAAGTGGCACCCTAAACCGGCCAGCATTTTAGCGACTGGTCGCATAAAGTCTAAGTGTCTTACAAATTGTGCTTCAACAAACTCAAAACTGAGACACTTTCTCTGTTCACGTGACAACTGTAAGAGTTCATCACGAAACCATTTAAAGTACTCTCGGTTAGAAAAAGGCGTTACATTCAAATTGAGCGCATACGATCTTGAGTTATCAAAATTATCCTTAAATTCTCTTAAGAATTTATTAATAACTGACTTATCCATTTGCGCTTCATAACCAACCTGTCTGATCGCAGAAATAAACCGAGACGCTTTAACAATCCCATTCTCAGGATCGCGAATCCGACATGTTAACTCTTCATATAATGATTTTTTATGCGTTGCGTCACTTATTGGGTGCACAGATTGTGCGTAGAGTATCACATTTTCTGGTGTAAGTGCTGTGTCAAATAACGTTCTCCACCTCACACTTCCACGAGCTTCTTCATCGTGGTTCCATTTTTTGAAGCGACTCCAATTATTGTTATTTTGTAGTTGCGCACTACGCAAAGCAGTCTCGGCTTCATCAATTATTTGGCTGTGTCGCTCACCTTCTTTATAAGTGGTGATGCCAATATGGCACCAGTTGTCTGGGTCAAGTGGCTCTGGCGGCATTAACTTTTCTAACTGGCGAATGCATTGCGAGGCAAGGTTAGCCACATCTTTGGCACTTTGGTGCGGTAGAAAAAGCGCAAAATCAGCATCGTAATAACGGGAAAATACAACATCTGGGTATCGTTGAACTAAATTGGACAATAAACTCCCAACTTCAACAATAAACTCATCCGTAATTTGCTTATCTTGCTCTTCTTCAACCAGTTTCCAGTCTTGAATACGCACTAGCAACACGGCGCCGCGAGCCCCACTTTCTAGTAACGCCGATTCCAACTTGCTATCAAATAACACTCGGTTAGCGGTACCGGTTAGCTTATCAAGGAAGGTTTGAGTTCGAATAAAGGTATCAAATCGGCTTCGCTCTTGACGCGCATCTTGTAACTCTTCGATTAATACATCGAGCGCTTCACTGGCGGTGTAAGGCCATTCTTTTTTGTCACCTTTGGCATACTGCTCCACCCTACCAGCCAGGATCATTCTGCCTCGCTCTTCGAGCATTTCGGAGCCTTCTAATTGTTCCTTAAGCCATGCCACGCCGCGCATTAAGCAGAAGATGATCAATATAACGGCAAGCGTGATCGACCAAAGCGCCTGCATTGAGTAGCTGTAACCTAAGTAAGGGGGAATTGCTTTAAAGTGAATCGTGTAATCTTGATTGTGAGTCAACTGGTACTCAGCCTCAAACAAGACTGACGCTTCCATTTGATGAGAAGTATCTTTGAAGCGATAAACAACGGCGTTGTTGGTCGACAACGTCATTTCGACAATATTGGAAGCCTGCAGCATTTTCGGCATCCAGCGCTGCATAGAATAAGCGGCGTCAGGATCTTCCATCTCCTTGTCGACCACCTCTACGATCCCTTCTAAATAATGGGTGAGATATTCCTGCCCAAGACGTTTAAAAGAGAGGGTGCCACCGACAAACAAGATAAACATGGCGCAGATAACGATCATGGTGACGAAGGCCACCAGCCGTGTGCTTAACTTAAGAGTTGGGGTATACCTCATGAATACCAAATTCCTTTTTTATTCATCATATACCTTATTGAAATATTTATACTTGATAAGAGTTCATCAAACAATCGGATTAGTCTGATAGTGAGAGGCTGGAGCATAAAGAAAATCACACTCATTGATAAGTTTTATTGTTACGCCTAACCTTGCCAAGATAAGCCTGTGAGATCATTAGATTGCGACAATAAAAAAGGCCGCGATATTCGCGGCCTTTTCGATTCAAGCATAAGCAGAATTTAGAACGGGATATCGTCGTCAAAATCCATTGGTGGCTCATTGTACTGCTGCTGTGATTGCTGCGGAGCCTGTTGTTGTGGTTGCTGTTGCTGAGGCGCATTGTACTGCTGCTGAGCTGGCTGTTGAGGCTGACCCCATCCACCTTGTTGCTGCTGTTGACCGCCCATAGGTGCGCCGCCACCTTGAGCACGACCGCCAAGCATTTGCATCACACCATTGAAGCCTTGAACAACGACTTCAGTTGAGTAGCGATCTTGACCACTTTGATCTTGCCATTTGCGAGTTTGCAGTTGCCCTTCAATGTAGACTTGAGAGCCTTTACGCAAGTACTCACCTGCTACTTCCGCAAGTTTGCCGAACAACACAACACGGTGCCATTCCGTTTTTTCGCGCTGTTCGCCAGTCGCTTTATCACGCCATGAATCAGAAGTCGCAATAGTAATGTTTGCTACTGCACCGCCATTCGGCATGTAACGAATTTCAGGGTCGTTACCTAGATTCCCCACCAAAATAACTTTGTTAATTCCACGGCTGGCCATGATGTGCTCCGTTTCACTCTGGATATATAAAATTTTAGCGCATTAGAATAGCACGCTTTAATGTTTTGATTAAAGTCTAATACCATTGTGATCTATTGAGTCACCCTCTAGAACCCAAATCGTATTTCAACTTACGTGTGTAGCATTTTTGATTCGCGTTGCAGACATCGTTTCGTGAAGCTTTGAATTCGAACGCATTTATTCAGTAAAGCGATGGTTATGGCCTCTCTTTAATGCCAGTTTATGGCTTCTATTGAACCCAGGGAGATTGGAACACGTGAGAAAGTCGGCTTACGCAAGAAAGCTATTTCTGATCAGTATGGAAGACAATGCGCAAAAAAAAGTGGCGGCACTCGAAAAGTACATTGATATGAGAATCCCGGTGATTTCAACCGAAGCACTCATGGAAGCCAAGCCGCAACACCGTAATAAAATTCTACTGATCGACTTCAGTGAACATAAGTCACTTGTTCAATCGATCAAAAACTTGCCTCTTGTATGGAAAAACTTTGAAACCGTTGTCTTCAACGTGCCTAAAAGACTAACCACAGATGAACTTCTTTCATTTGGTCAATTAAAAGGTGTGTTTTATTCTGAAGATACGCTAGAGCAAATTGGAGAAGGGTTAAAAGGCATTGTTAACGGTCAAAACTGGCTGCCGCGTAATGTAACCAGTCAACTTTTACACTATTACCGCAATGTCATTAATACTCATACTGCACCAGCTACGGTAGACCTAACCATTCGTGAGCTACAAGTACTGCGTTGCCTACAAGCTGGCGCCTCGAACAGTCAGATGGCCGAGGAGTTATTCGTCAGTGAATTCACCATCAAATCGCACTTGTATCAGATATTCAAAAAGCTATCCGTAAAGAACCGAGTACAGGCAATCGCCTGGGCAGACCAAAACTTAATGTCATGATGCAATGTGAGCGGCTCTGATAACTGAAATGACGAGTCGCTCATCTTTTTTCCGCACCGAGTCTCACATTTTTTCCTACTTTATTCATGATTCATTGATACCTCTCGTGTTAAAGTTATGCGCAGATTCTTGATAAAAACGAGATAGGATATTCCCCCAATGATAAAAAAATGTCTGTTCCCTGCTGCAGGCTATGGCACACGCTTCCTACCGGCAACGAAATCTATGCCAAAAGAGATGATGCCAGTCGTGAACAAACCGCTTATTGAATACGGTGTCGAAGAAGCAATCCAAGCTGGTATGAACGGCATGTGTATTGTGACAGGCCGTGGCAAGCACTCGATCATGGACCACTTTGATAAGAACTACGAACTGGAACATCAGATTAGCGGTACCAACAAAGAAGAGCTGTTGGTAGATATCCGTGAAATCATTGAATCTGCAAACTTCACTTATATACGTCAACGCGAAATGAAAGGCTTGGGCCACGCGATTCTAACTGGACGAGAATTGGTAGGCGATGAGCCATTTGCTGTTGTTCTTGCTGATGACCTTTGTGTGAACGAGCAAGAGGGCGTACTGGCTCAGATGGTGGCACTATTTAAGCAGTTCCGCTGTTCTATCGTTGCAGTGCAAGAAGTACCAGCCGAAGAAACACACAAATACGGCGTTATCTCTGGTGAAATGATCAAAGACGACATCTACCGCGTAGACGACATGGTAGAAAAACCAGAGAAAGGCACGGCACCTAGCAACCTTGCGATCATTGGTCGCTACATCCTGACTCCCGATATTTTTGAACTGATCGAAAACACCGAACCAGGTAAAGGTGGTGAAATTCAAATCACTGACGCGCTGCTGAAGCAAGCAAAAGCGGGCTGTGTATTGGCTTACAAATTCAAGGGCAAACGCTTTGACTGTGGTAGCGTTGAAGGTTACATCGAAGCAACTAACTATTGTTTTGAAAACCTGTATCTAAAAGATGAAAAAACCTCTGAGCTAGGTAAGCACGCAACACAAAAAGCAGTATAAAGCATCGTCTTAGTACGAAATTACTGTATCGAAAGCCCAGCACAACGCTGGGCTTTTTACTTTACTGTTTTTTTATCCAGTAATTTTCTTTGCACATTTCTCACACTATGTAATACTTGCCCCACTTGGTTATACATAGAGCAAAAACGATGGATAAAATAGAAGTTCGCGGTGCCCGAACCCATAACCTTAAAGACATTAATCTTACAATCCCTCGCGATAAACTGATTGTCATTACTGGACTAAGTGGCTCCGGTAAATCCTCTCTCGCTTTCGATACATTGTATGCAGAAGGCCAACGACGCTACGTAGAGTCTCTCTCTGCCTACGCTCGTCAGTTTTTGTCTCTGATGGAAAAACCCGATGTCGACCACATTGAAGGGTTATCACCTGCGATTTCTATTGAACAGAAATCTACTTCTCATAACCCGCGTTCAACCGTCGGTACAATTACCGAAGTCTACGACTACTTACGTCTATTGTATGCTCGTGTGGGCGAACCCCGCTGTCCAACGCACCATGCCCCTCTTGCTGCGCAAACCATCAGCCAAATGGTGGACAAAGTCCTAGAGATGCCGGAAGGCAGCAAAATGATGCTATTGGCGCCTATTGTCAAAGAACGTAAAGGTGAGCATGTTAAAACGCTTGAGAACTTAGCGGCTCAAGGCTTTATTCGTGCGCGTATTGATGGAGAAACTTGCGATCTTTCCGATCCTCCAACCCTTGAGCTACATAAAAAGCACACCATTGAAGTCGTGGTAGACCGCTTTAAAGTTCGTCCAGACTTACAACAGCGCTTGGCCGAATCTTTCGAGACCACGCTCGAATTATCAGGCGGAATTGCGGTTGTCGCGCCAATGGATGGCGACGGTGAAGAGATTATTTTCTCCGCCAACTTCGCTTGTCCACAATGTGGTTACAGCATGCAAGAGTTAGAGCCGCGACTTTTCTCATTCAACAATCCTGCTGGTGCATGTGGCACTTGTGATGGCTTGGGTGTTCAACAATACTTCGATCCAAGCCGAGTCATTCAAGATGATTCATTAAGCTTGGCACAAGGTGCGATTCGCGGTTGGGATCAAAAGAACTACTACTACTTCCAAATGCTCACCTCATTGGCCGATCATTATGGTTTTGACCTCCATGCCCCTTTTAATTCTCTGCCAAAGAAAACGCAAGATGTCATTCTAAAGGGCTCAGGTCGTACTGAGATTGAGTTTAAATACATCAACGATCGTGGCGATATTCGCGTTAAACGCCATCCATTCGAAGGTATTCTGAATACCCTAGAACGTCGCTATCGTGATACAGAATCCAACTCTGTCCGTGAAGAGCTTGCAAAATACATCTCCACTAAATCTTGTTCAAGCTGTGGCGGTACTCGTCTACGCCTTGAAGCACGTAACGTGTTTATTGCTGATACGACACTACCTGAGATTGTTGAACTCAGCATTGCTGATGCATTGGAATTCTTCCATTCCTTGAAACTGGAAGGTCAACGCGCCCAAATCGCTGAAAAAGTGATGAAGGAAATCAACGACCGCCTGCAATTCTTAGTTAACGTCGGTTTGAACTACCTAAACTTATCACGCAGTGCAGAAACCTTATCAGGCGGTGAAGCTCAACGTATTCGTTTAGCAAGCCAAATTGGTGCAGGTCTTGTTGGTGTGATGTATGTTCTGGATGAACCGTCGATTGGCCTCCACCAACGTGATAATGAACGCTTATTAAAAACGCTCACTCATTTGCGCGATTTAGGTAATACCGTACTTGTGGTAGAACACGATGAAGATGCGATTCGCTGTGCAGATCATGTCATAGATATTGGTCCTGGTGCTGGCGTACATGGTGGTAATGTTGTTGCGGAAGGCACCATGGAAGAGATAATCGCAAATCCGAATTCTCTGACAGGTCAGTACTTAAGTGGTGTTAAAGAAATCGCAGTACCGAAAGATCGCACGCCGCGAGATCCGAAAAAAACGGTTGAGCTATTAGGCGCAACAGGTAATAACCTTAAAAACGTTAACCTTTCAATTCCTGTTGGGTTATTCAGCTGTATTACAGGGGTATCTGGCTCAGGTAAATCAACGCTGATTAATGATACTTTCTTTAAAATTGCGCATACCCAACTTAACGGAGCGACAACGGCTCAGCCTTCACCTTATAAATCGATTAAAGGTCTAGAGCACTTCGATAAAGTCATCGATATCGATCAAAGCCCAATTGGCCGTACACCTCGCTCTAACCCTGCAACCTATACGGGGATCTTTACACCAATCCGTGAACTGTTTGCAGGCACACAGGAGTCGCGTTCTCGCGGTTACAAGCCGGGCCGTTTTAGTTTTAACGTACGCGGTGGTCGTTGTGAGGCCTGTCAGGGTGACGGTGTTATCAAAGTAGAAATGCACTTCCTACCAGATGTTTATGTGCCATGTGATGTGTGTAAAGGTAAACGCTACAACCGTGAAACGCTCGAAGTACGTTACAAAGGTAAAACTATTGATGAAGTGCTAGAAATGACGGTCGAAGATGCACGCACCTTCTTCGATCCAGTTCCTGCCATCGCTCGCAAACTACAAACACTGATGGATGTCGGTTTGTCGTACATACGATTGGGTCAAGCGGCAACAACACTCTCCGGTGGTGAAGCACAGCGTGTGAAACTGGCGCGAGAGCTATCCAAACGTGATACAGGAAAAACCTTGTACATTTTGGATGAACCAACAACCGGCCTTCACTTCCATGATATCCAGCAGTTGCTCACTGTACTGCACAGACTTCGCGACCACGGAAATACTGTCGTGGTGATCGAGCATAACCTGGACGTCATTAAGACTGCGGACTGGATTATCGATCTTGGTCCTGAAGGGGGTCAAGGTGGCGGCGAGATAATCGCTCAAGGCACTCCGGAAGATGTGTCGCAAATCGAGGGTTCGCACACAGCTCACTTCCTCAAGCCTATGTTGAAGTAGAAAAAACAGGTAAAGTATCGAGACCAGCAAGTGCTGGTCTTTTTTCATTCAAAACAACGCAATAACTATGGCTACTATACATGTAAGTGGAACAAAGCTTTCTCCCGAAAAAGTACAGGTTCCCCTCAATCGCAAGTTTCTCATTGCCTTGGCAACACTATTTGTGTTGGCAATGCACTTTTTCATGCCCAACCCCGGCGGTTCGGGGCTTTCGCTTTCGTTCAATGCGACAACTTGGATTGCTTTTAGCTTTGCATTAGGCATTGGGTGTTACCAACTAGCGAATAATCGAGTGCTACGTTACTCAAAACTAACCATCGGCTTGTTCATTAGTGCTCTTATCATGACAGTGCCCATTCTGTACCCAAATGCGAATAGCAGCTTGGCAGCCAATAAGCTCATAGGCCTGTGGTGTGGTGTCCTGTTCTTTATTGTTTTACAACAATTTCATTTCAGTAATAAACATCGCCAACGCCTATTATGGTTCATTGTCCTTGCGGTTGTTATCGAAGCCATTTTTGGTTTGACACAATATCTGTATCTCAAACCAGGCAATCCGTTTGGTTACGACACGGTGGCCAATCGTCCTTATGGTATTTTCCAACAGCCCAATGTAATGGCCAGTTTTCTTGCGACAGGGTTGGTGATTGCCAGCTATTTACTTGCACGTCAGCCCTACAAATACGATCGTAAGTTAAGCGATGTTTACCTTCTCTATGCCGTACCAGTTTTAACTTTACCACTAATCGTGGCGTTGGCTTCACGCACTGGTTGGTTAGCCTCGGTCATCGCCGTGTTGTTGGTCATTCCATACATGTACCGCTTTGCAACCAAAGGGCGCTTTATCCGCTGGGTTGTGTCACTTGTAAGTGGGCTCTTACTCTCAGTCGTTGTCATGCATCTTGCCTTTCCTGATGGAGGTGGGTTAGCCGCAGAAAAAGTAAATATGGAGTCTCCTCGAGCGTATACTTTTCCGCAAACATTAGACATGGTGATTGAAAAGCCTTTTACTGGTTATGGATATGGTAAGTTTGAATCTGAGTACATGCTGTATACGGCTCGTCAACATGCCCTAAATGAGAATTACCCAGCTGGTTTGCCAGCCATGGATCATCCGCATAACGAGCTGCTTTACTGGGGAGTAGAAGGTGGCTTGCTGCCAATACTCGGCATCTTCTTAGCGATGGCACTGGTACTGTATCGAATCTATCAAGCCAAACGCGGAACTCGTCTTGCGTTGCTGGCCTTGTTTATACCTATCGTATTGCACTCACAACTGGAATACCCTTTCTACCACTCTCTCGTGCATTGGTTGATCTTCGTTATCCTACTGTACTGGGTCGATCAGCGCGTCTCTCGTTATCGACAAGTCGGCTTTAGTAATGTAACCAAAAGCTTGCTGCGTGTTTTTAGTTTGGTACTTCCCGTTGCGTTTACGTTTTACATGGTAAGCGCATTACATACGAATTATGTATTGACGAAGTTTGAGACTACTAGACCAACTAACCCTGATATTCTGAATCAAGTCAGTAACCCTGTAGTTTGGAAAGACAGGTTTGATTGGGATGTCTATAGCACGTTTTTAAACCTTGGGCTGTACCAACAAGACGCAACCTTGATTCAGCCTTATATCGATTGGTCGCTAAAAATCATCAAAGATAAGCCTCGCCCTGCATTTTATAATAATTTGATTTTGGCCTACCAAGGCTTAGATGACTCAAGTAAAGCGGAGCAAATTAGAGCTGAAGCGCAGTTTTTGTTCCCGAAGATTGATTTCAGTGACGTCAATTACCAGCCACCTTCTCAAGCAATATCTGCCTCACCAGCCCCCACTTCAGGAGCTGAGTAATAAATACCAAAAAGCGAAGGGATGACCTTCGCTTTTCTTTATCTCATTGCTGTATGATTTTATTCAGTGAGTGACTCTTCTAACGCTTTTAAGCACAGCGCAACGTTTTCAGATCGAGCGCCGTAACCCATTAAGCCAATACGCCACGCTTTACCAGCTAATGCCCCAAGGCCTGCACCAATTTCTAGGTTATAGGTTTCTAGCAAGTGAGCACGAACTTTTGCTTCATCAACTCCTTCAGGCACGTAAATCGCATTTAATTGTGGCAACCGATGGGCTTCGTCCACAACAAATTCAAAGCCTAACTTTTGTAAGCCATTTTTGAGTTTTTCATGCATCAGTTGGTGACGAGCCCAAGCGTTTTCTAATCCTTCATTTTTCAGTATCAATAAAGCTTCATGAAGCGCATACAAGCTATTAACTGGCGCCGTATGATGGTAACTACGCTTGCCTTCTCCACTCCAATACCCCAAAACTAAACTCTGATCGAGGAACCAACTCTGTACTGGTGTTGTTCTTGCTTGAATCTTTTCAATCGCGGCAGGAGAAAACGTCACTGGTGAGAGCCCAGGTACACATGACAAACATTTTTGACTACCAGAGTAAACCGCATCCAGTTGCCATTCATCCACTTTTAACGGCACACCACCAAGCGATGTCACCGCATCAACAATAGATAATGCATTATGCTGTTTCGCCAGCTTACCCAATGCTTGAGCATCACTGACTGCACCAGTTGAGGTTTCCGCATGCACAAAAGCAAGAATTTTTGTATCTGGGTGCTGTTCGAGTGCTTGCTCGACTTTATCAATGGAAACAGGCGTCCCCCATTCATCATCGACGATAACAACTTCGCCACCAGCACGGACGACATTTTCGCGCATGCGTTCACCAAATACACCGTTACGGCAGACGATCACTTTGTCGCCTTTCTCGATCAAGTTTACAAAGCAGGTTTCCATCCCTGCGCTACCAGGCGCTGAAACCGCAATAGTGAACTCATTGTCAGTTTGAAAGGCATACTTCAATAGCTGCTTGAGCTCATCCATCATACCGATAAACAGAGGATCAAGGTGACCTACCGTAGGACGGCTTAGTGCTTGTAACACTTGAGGATAAATATCAGAAGGACCAGGTCCCATTAAAATACGGTGAGGCGGAATAAAGCTTTGGATCGACATGTCAGCTCCTTGATTATCTTTTATCCTGAGCATTCTAAAAGTTCTATTCAATAACATGGCTCAGGTGTAGGGTTCTTCACCCTAATAGATTTTTCCTCTATCAGCAATTAGCCGTAAGTATGGAGGTCAAACCAGTGTCACAAAATCGTTAATAAAAAACACCATAAAGGTTGAAATATTGATTGACATTAAGGCCTCAAAACCGTTCAATGTTTGAGCTTTATGTAGAAGAGGAGCGCTACCCAGGTAGATGATTTGTGGAACCGCAATTCCAACACCAATCATTGAGGGGGAGTAGTGCCGAGGTAAGTCAAAGTTGCAGGATTTGACTTGTCGGTTGAATTGGGCTGAATCCCATCAACTGTCATCAGCGCAGTCTGATGAAGGGCTTCTGAGGGTAAATTTTTCAAATAGCATTCTAAATACCTCTCTTTTTGCTCTGTTCCTTTTCTCACTAAACATTGGATGTACAATTTTTTAGGAAGTCGTGGGAGAACGCAGTGAGCGCATTTAACGTAGCTAAATTCGGTGGAACCAGTGTTGCCAACTTTGAGGCAATGAGTCGTTGCGCCACCATTATCGAAAACAATCCAAATACTCGCCTGGTCGTGAGCAGCGCTTGCTCTGGCGTCACCAACCTATTGGTAGAACTCGCCAACGGTGTTCAGGATCAAACGCACCGTACTGAGCTGCTGCAAAATCTGGCCAACATTCATGACGCCATTTTAACTCAGCTCGAAGACAGCACGAAAACTGCTGCCGAGGTGTATGGCATATTAGATACCGTAACCAGCCTGGCCGAGGCTGCATCTATCCAAGCTAGTGCGAAGTTAACCGATCATTTAGTCGCATGTGGCGAACTCATGTCGACGCATATTCTAACTCAGTTAATGTGTGAGCGAGGCATTCAAGCTGTGCGCTTTGATATCCGCGATGTGCTGCGTACTGATGACAACTTTGGTCGCGCAGAGCCAAACATTGAAGCAATTTCGACGCTTGCGCAAGATAAACTCGTACCACTTTGCCAACAATCCGTTGTTGTTACTCAAGGCTTCATAGGATCTGACGAAGCCGGTAATACAACAACACTAGGTCGAGGAGGCAGCGATTACAGCGCCGCCTTAATTGCTGAGAGCGTCAAAGCGGCAGGGTTAGAAATCTGGACTGATGTTCCGGGCATCTACACAACAGACCCGCGAATTGCGCCAAAAGCCTCACCAATTCCTGAGATCAGCTTTAGTGAAGCTTCAGAAATGGCTAACTTTGGCGCTAAAATCCTTCACCCTTCTACGCTAGTACCTGCATTGCGCCACGACATTCCGGTATTTGTGGGGTCATCGAAAGAGCCTGAAAAAGGGGGAACTTGGATTCGCCACCAAGTCGAAAGCTCACCGTTATTCCGTGCGCTAGCTTTGCGTTGTAACCAAACCATGGTAACGCTACGCAGCGCCAATATGTTCCACGCATACGGTTTCTTAGCAAAGGTCTTTGAGATCCTTGCAAAGCATAAGATCTCTGTCGATTTGATCACGACATCTGAAATCAGTGTATCGTTAACACTTGATCAAACTGATACATCTGGCGGAGCACCACAGCTGCCGCAAGCTGCACGAGAAGAGTTAGAAGAGTTATGTAAGGTAGAAGTTGAACATGACCTATGCCTCGTTGCTCTCATTGGTAACAACATGAGTGAGAGTAAAGGCTACGCGAAACAGGTTTTTGGCACGCTAGAAGATTTTAACCTACGCATGATTTGTTATGGCGCTAGCCCTCACAACTTATGCTTCTTGCTCCATGAATCGGTATCGAAACAAGCCATACAAAAACTCCACACGGAGTTGTTTGAGAAGTAAGTTCAACTCAATAAAACAAAGGGCTGCGTATCTGCAGCCCTTTGTTGTTTCATTAGTTGTTATATTTGGACGAGGTAAACATCAATTTAACCATTAATGTTTGGCCCTAACCATTTTTCAGCCTCGATCCTATCCCACCCCTTACGATCGGCGTAACTCTCTAGCTGATCTTCTTGGATCTGTGCGATCGCAAAGTAACGTGAGTCAGGATGAGAGAAGTACCAACCAGATACTGACGCACCCGGATACATTGCATAGCTGGAGGTTAGAGTCATGCCAATATTCTCTTCCACATTAAGTAGCTCCCAAAGCGGTCCTTTTTCAGTATGCTCAGGGCACGCTGGATAACCTGGTGCAGGGCGAATACCTTGGTATTTTTCACGAATGAGATCATCGTTAGATAAATCTTCATCCGCAGCATAACCCCAAATTTCTTTACGGACACGCTCATGCAAATACTCAGCAAACGCTTCGGCTAGGCGATCCGCCACCGCTTGAATCATAATTGCGTTGTAATCATCTCCCTGTGCTTTGTATTCATCAGCAAGCTCTCGTTCACCAATACCACCAGTGACAGCAAATGCCCCTATCCAATCATGTTTACCCGACTCTTTAGGTGCGATGTAGTCGGATAAACAATAGTTGAATCCTTTTGGTTTCTCGGTCTGTTGTCGCAAGTTACGTAATACTTTCACAACGTCGGTACGAGTTTCATCAGCATAAACTTCAATGTCGTCCCCCACGCTCGCAGCAGGGAATAAGCCACACATTCCACGCGCTTTTAACAGGCCTTCTCGCTCAACTCGATCAAGTAACTCGTTGGCATCTTCGAATAAACGTTTTGCTTCTTCACCAACTTCTTCATGTTGGAAAATTGTTGGATACTTACCCACAAGTGACCAAGTCATAAAGAATGGTGTCCAATCGATGTATTGACGTAATATAGCCACATCAAAATCATCGAAGATATGAATGCCAGGCTTAACAGGCACTGGAGGAGTATAAGCTTCCCAATCGATCGCAACTTTATTCGCTCGAGCCGCTTCTAATGTCACTGGTTTGGTTCTCGGTTTCTTTCGATTATGTTGATCACGTACTCGTTCGTAATCAGCTTGAAGTTTTTCAACAAATTCAGGGCGACGTTCATCTGACAGAAGAGAAGTACATACGCCCACTGCACGTGAGGCGTTGTTCACGTAAACCACTGGATGCTTGTAATTTTGCTCAATCTTAACTGCTGTATGGGCTTTTGACGTTGTTGCGCCACCGATGAGAAGAGGTAAGTTAAAGTCGAGACGCTCCATCTCTTTTGCAACATGCACCATTTCGTCTAATGAAGGCGTGATCAACCCTGATAAACCAATAATATCGACGTTTTCTTCTTGCGCTACTTTTAAGATCTTTTCGCAAGGAACCATGACACCAAGATCGATAATTTCGTAGTTATTGCACTGCAATACAACGCCAACGATATTTTTCCCGATATCATGTACATCACCTTTGACCGTCGCTAGCAAAATCTTACCGTTTGTTTGACCCACCTGCTTTTCTGCATTGATGTAGGGCTCCAGATGCGCGACTGCTTGCTTCATCACTCGTGCAGATTTTACGACCTGAGGAAGGAACATTTTACCTTCACCAAACAAGTCTCCGACGACGTTCATCCCATCCATTAGTGGGCCTTCAATCACCTCTAATGGCTTTGAAGCGTTGACACGAGCCTCTTCGGTATCATCAACGATGAACTCAGTTATTCCTTTCACTAACGCGTGCTCTAAGCGCTTTTCAACAGGCCAAGTTCTCCACTCAAGTGCAGAGGCATCCTCCTCTTTACCTACCCCTTTGCCTGCATATTCCGCCGCGATATCTAACAATCTCTCAGTGGCGTCATCACGACGGTTAAGAACGACATCTTCCACAGCCTCACGCAATTTTTCAGGCACGTTATCGTAGATTTCTAACTGACCCGCATTCACAATCCCCATATCCATACCATTTTTAAAACAGTGGTAGAGGAACACCGCGTGAATCGCTTCACGTACATAGTTATTGCCACGGAAAGAGAATGAGACGTTAGAAACACCACCCGAGATCATCGCATGTGGTAAATCACGTTTGATATCGCCAACGGCTTCAATGAAATCCACCGCGTAGTTATTATGCTCCTCGATCCCCGTAGCAATGGCAAAAATGTTTGGGTCAAAAATGATGTCTTCTGGTGGAAAGCCCACTTCATCAACAAGAATTCGGTAAGCGTTGGTACAAATTTCTACTTTGCGCTCACGTGTATCTGCTTGCCCAATCTCATCAAACGCCATCACAATCACAGCCGCACCGTAACGGCGGATCAACTTAGCTTGTTCAACGAATTTCTCTTTGCCTTCTTTGAGAGAGATCGAGTTAACAATGCCTTTGCCTTGGATGCACTTAAGACCGGCTTCAATAACCTCCCACTTGGAAGAGTCAACCATGATTGGTACTTTTGAGATTTCAGGTTCTGACGCACAAAGGTTTAAAAAGCGAACCATACAAGCTTGTGCATCCAACATGCCTTCATCCATGTTGATATCGATAATTTGAGCGCCATTTTCAACTTGTTGACGAGCCACATCGAGCGCTTCATCGTACAGCTCTTCTTTAATCAAGCGCTTAAAACGCGCAGAACCGGTTACATTCGTACGCTCACCGACATTGATAAATAAAGAGTCTTTATCAATAGCGAGTGGCTCTAGGCCAGACAAGCGACAAGCAACGGGAAGTTCAGGTAATTGACGAGGGGCGATATTTTCAACCGCGAGTGCCATTTGGCGAATGTGCTCAGGAGTTGTACCACAACACCCACCAATCAAGTTTAAAAAGCCACTTTGAGCCCACTCTTTAACATGCTTAGCCATATCTTCTGGCGACAAATCGTATTCGCCGAATGCATTCGGAAGCCCAGCATTTGGGTGAGCGGAAACAAAAGATTCTGATATACGCGAGAGCTCTTCAACATAAGGACGCAGTTCATCCGGGCCAAGTGCACAGTTCAAACCAAACGAAATCGGTTTAACATGACGTAATGAGTTGTAAAACGCTTCTGTGGTTTGACCGGATAATGTTCTACCGGAAGCATCAGTAATAGTCCCCGAGATCATCACAGGTAACTCAATACCCATCTCTTCAAACACACTTTCAACAGCAAATGAACAAGCCTTAGCGTTAAGAGTATCGAAGATGGTCTCGATAAGAATAAGATCAGAACCACCTTTAATCAGCGCTCGAGTCGATTCAGAGTAAGCCTCAACTAACTCGTCGAAAGAAACATTTCGATATCCAGGGTCGTTTACATCAGGAGAGATAGAACAAGTGCGGTTCGTCGGCCCTAAAACCCCTGCGACATAACGCGCTTTATCGGGTGTTTTTGCGGTCCATTCGTCTGCAACTTCACGTGCAAGCTTGGCAGCAGCAAAGTTAATTTCTTCACTTAGGCTTTCCATCTCGTAGTCAGCCATCGCAATGGTTGTTGCGTTAAACGTGTTGGTTTCGAGAATATCTGCACCCGCTTCTAAATATGCAGCGTGAATTTCCTTGATAAGTTGAGGCTGACTTAGAACCAACAGGTCGTTGTTACCTTTTAGATCACAATGCCAATCCGCAAAGCGCGTTCCTCGATAGTCTTGCTCTTCAAGTTTGTACCCTTGAATCATGGTTCCCATACCACCATCAATCAAAAGAATACGTTGCTTCAATTGAGCTTCAATCTGTTGTATTACGTTACTTCCCACAGTACAGCCTCATTCCTTTAGTTATCTTTCCATCCTATCACACAAACTTCAGGAGTCTAGACGTCTAAACGTAGAATTAATGATTATTTTATATCCTTCTTAACTTGCAAAATAATCACGAAAAAATGTTTGCTATTTAAGCAGCATCAGCCGAGAATTCCATTCATAAAATGTTACAAATAGAGAGCTCTATGTCGGTCTATCATACTTTATGTTTTCTATCCGCAGCTGCGATGCTAATTGCTTTTGTAAACAGCAAGATAGGAAAGATGCAAACCACCATTGCGATTACCGCAGGTTCAATGGTGCTTTCACTTCTAATCTTAATTGCGGGTCAAAACAACTGGTTCCATCTCACCGAAATTGCAACGGAGACGGTCACAAGGATTAACTTCGAAGATTTCTTGCTCAAAGGCATTCTTGGCTTCTTACTATTTGCTGGTGGACTAGGCATCAAACTCCCGAACCTTAAAGATCAAAAGTGGGAGATCACTGTTTTAGCCCTTGGAGCTACACTGTTTTCTACGTTCTTTATTGGATTTGCGCTGTATGGGTTTTGTCAGTTAATTGGCATCCAATTTGATTTGGTCTACTGCTTACTATTTGGTGCTTTAATATCGCCAACTGACCCAATCGCTGTATTGGCTATTGTGAAAAAACTCGATGCTCCTAAACGTATCTCCACTCAGATTGAAGGAGAATCGCTCTTCAATGATGGCTTCGGTTTGGTTATCTTCGTCACTCTATTTACGATTGCATTTGGCACTGAGGCACCAACTGTAGGTAGTGTCACCTTACTCTTCATCCAAGAAGCTATCGGTGGTATCACATATGGTTTCGTCCTCGGTTTGCTATTCCACTACTTGATCAGTGCCACCGATGATCACTCAATGGAATTGTTACTTACCATTGGTGTCCCAACAGCAGGTTACGCATTTGCTGAATACATCCATGTATCAGGCCCACTCGCAATGGTTGTATCCGGTATTATGATTGGCAACTGGACACGCTTTATTGGCTTTTCAAAAGAGAGTGAAGATCACCTTGACCATTTTTGGGAGCTTGTTGATGAGTTCTTGAATGGCGTGTTATTCCTACTGATCGGCATGTCGATGCTGCTGTTTGAATTCCACAAAGAAGACTGGATCATGATGGCTATTTCAGTCCCTCTTGTACTAGCAGCTCGCTATTTAAGCGTATTTCTCTCGTACATTGGCTTTAAGCGTTACAGAAAATATAACCCGTGGTCAGTACGTATTTTGACGTGGGGCGGCTTACGCGGGGGCCTTGCATTGGCAATGGCACTTTCCATTCCATCTGGTATTTGGGTGATTCAAGATAAGTTAATCGATGTAAAAGAGATTATTCTTGTAATGACCTACTCCGTCGTTGTTTTCTCTATCCTCATTCAAGGCTCAACAATCACTCCAATGATTGAAAAAGCAAAAGCAGAAGAGAAGAAGATGGAAGAGAACAACCAAGCAATAACCACTCCGGAACATACGGAGACAGTGGACTCTTAAAGACACGTAACTTAATAAATAAAAAGCAGCTACCTAGCTGCTTTTTTCATAACTAATTTTCAGACTCCCCTTCAAGGACGAAGGCTCCTTATTCTTTGATATACCATCAAATATACGAAGAATCGCTACGCTACATTTTCATAGATACTAACTATTGCCGATAGATAGTATTCATAGACGAGTCTTTTAATTTACCCATTTTCATCTGTATCACTTCTCTTCCCTTGGCAATATAGGCTCCTCGCAAACATCAAAGCTAAACTTCCACAATACTTAGCAATGAGCGAGTTTGTATTTTTATGAGAAAGAGACATTTAGGGTGATTGCGTTCAGAACCCAAACGGGTTAGCAACCTCACCGAGATAAAACTGAGCTGGCACCCAGGTAGCAAAGCCTTAACGGAAGTTTAAATCCCTCCCTCTTGAACTCAGTGAGACTAAACTTGTATTCAAAGTCGTCCTGTTTTCAAATTAGAAACAAGCGACACCTCAAACAATTAAACTCTGTCACATAACTAGATTTTCTAATATCGAATAAAAAGGAGCTTTGGTTAGAGCTTGGTATCGGAATAAGGCTAAGACTAAGGCACAGAGTTACATGCTAGCTCGTTCACGACGATATTAAAACCATGTGAAGAGGGTAGTGTAACTCTAGATGCAAGGTTTTAATATGAAAGTGGATTTAAGGTAAGTCGGGGGAACCAAAACGAAAAAAGCCTCAGTCTTTCGACTGAGGCTTAATATAAGTGGCGGAGTGGACGGGACTCGAACC
>NZ_JAWOVO010000039.1:0-16143 GCF_033339955.1 Vibrio sp. 1731
CACTTTTTCAACGGCAAGAGGAACGAGTTTGTCCTGTTGGTTGATGCGTTGAACAATATCGAGAGAAGGCAGCAAGTCGATGTCCATGGTGTCTGGGTTTCGCCCTTCAGATACCAGATGGGATAAAGCTGCGATAAGTGCATCGTTCGTCATAATGAATTAAGCCTTTTTGTTTAGGATCTATTGCCCTTAATTTTTTGAATAGAGTACACCCAGTGAAGCGAGACGACTTGCCCCCGTAACTTCCGGTAAGTTGCTAGGGAGGTCGTGAATATGGCGCTGCGCAAGCCAAGCAAACGCCATTGCTTCCATGTAGTCGCCATCAACGCCTTTTTCTGCCGTTGTCGCAACGCTCCATTGTGGCAATAACTTAGCTAGTCGCTGCATCAAAAGTGGGTTTCTTGCTCCACCGCCACAGACCAATAGTTGAGGTGTGATGCCATGAGAAAACTTGTCGACTTCGTTGGCAATGGTAATTGCAGAATACTCGCAAAGTGTACGTTGTACGTCTTCGATTGGTAAATTGTGATGGGCCAGTTGTTGATGCAGCCAGTCAATATTGAACAGTTCTCGTCCGGTACTTTTAGGGGCTGGCATGGCGAGGTAAGCTTCTTTGAGTAATTGAGTCAACAAAGTAGCGTTTACCGTTCCTTTAAGTGCAAATTGTGCATCTTCGTCGAAGCTTTGCCCTTTATGCAGCGCACACCATGCGTCCATCAACATATTGCCCGGGCCTGTGTCATAGCCAATGACTGGTTGTTCTGGATGCAGTACAGAGATATTGGCAATGCCTCCAATGTTAAGCACCACAGTTGTGGAATCCTGCATCGCAAAAATGCTTTTATGGAAAGCAGGGACGAGTGGGGCACCTTGTCCACCTAGCGCCATGTCTTTACGACGAAAATCCGCTACCGTATCAATGCCTGTCTTGACCGCGATAATGTTGGCATCGCCCAATTGAGTGGTAAACGGCAAGTTTCCGGTAGGCTGATGGAACACTGTTTGACCGTGATTACCAATCGCACGAATTTGCTCTGCGACGTAACCAGACTTATTGAGCAGCTGTAACACGGCATCTGCAAATAGGTGGCCGAGCTGGTGGTCAAGTTCACCTATGGTTTTTAAATTTGTTGCTTGACCGGTACAAACAGATAACAGCATGTCTTTTAGCGCTGCGGGCATTGGGTAGTCGTCGTGCGCAATCAGGCGAACATGCTCATCGCTTATTTCAACTAGAGCGGTATCAACGCCATCCATACTCGTTCCAGACATCACACCAATGTACAGTTCGTTAAATTTCATAGCCGATCTCGTCAATTCTTCATTCACTTATTGTAAAGCAAATCTGAAGCGAATAACCTCATCGAATACGAGATATTCAGCCGATTTTGAGGAGAAAACATGGGACCGTTATGGGTTGACGTTGCGGGGTATGAACTGACCGCTGAAGACAAAGAAATCTTGGAGCATCCTACGGTTGGTGGCTTAATTCTATTTGCTCGCAACTATCATGATAGCGAACAGCTTCAAGCACTTACTCAATCCATCCGAAAGGCGGCTAAGCGCCCGTTTTTGATCGGTGTGGATCAAGAAGGCGGCCGAGTGCAGCGCTTTCGTGAAGGTTTCTCATTAATTCCTGCTGCTGATGAGTACGCTAAACATCAAAATGGTGAAGAGCTTGCTCGTATGGGCGGTTGGTTAATGGCAGCAGAGCTGATTGCCCATGATATTGATTTAAGCTTTGCCCCGGTACTTGACCAAGGCCATCAATGTAAAGCGATCGGTAACCGCGCATTCGGTGAAGATGCCGATACCATTCTTCGCTATAGCACTGCATATATGCAGGGAATGAAGAGTGTTGGCATGGCAACGACAGGCAAGCACTTCCCTGGACATGGTGGCGTGATTGCAGACTCACATCTAGAAACACCATACGATGAGCGCAGTGATATTTTTGAACAAGATATGGCGATCTTCAAAGCGCAAATTGATGCCGGTATTTTAGATGCCATGATGCCTGCTCACGTGATTTTCCCACATTATGATGCTCAACCAGCCAGCGGTTCTGAATACTGGTTAAAACAGGTCCTGCGTCAGCAATTGGGTTTTAAAGGTTTGGTTTTTTCGGATGACTTGACCATGGAAGGCGCTGCGATTATGGGCAGCCCAGCCGAGCGAGGTGCTCAAGCATTGAGAGCTAGTTGCGATATGTTGTTAATGTGTAATAAACGAGAAGCGCACGTTGAGGTATTAGACAACTTACCGGTTTCAACCGTGCCACTCGCGGATGGATTACTGAAAAAACAGTCATTTTCTCCAAGCGAACTTAAGCTATCTCAAGAGTGGAAAGCGGCGAGTGAAGCGATGAAACGCTTGACTAGCTAAACCTCTTGTAAAAGATTCAAAACAGCGATGAGAAGCCAAAGTTAATTATACTTTGGCTTTTAATTTGACTGTAAACTTAAGTTTACACTAAATGTTTTTTATTCTGTACGCTTGTTTTTCTTTTTTAGCCTGTTATCTTGTCGTTAAAGCTTAGTTGTCTCACCAAAGGTTTGGTTGGGTGTAAAAATAAATATACAGGTTAGAGTTATGCAGAAAAGTGAGTTGAGCAATATTAATATTATCGAAGAACAGGTTCTTATTACTCCGGAGGAACTAAAAACCAAGCTTCCTTTGAGTGAAAAAGCACGTCGCTTTATTCAAGAGTCTCGTCAAACTATCGCTAATATTATTCACAAGAAGGATCACCGCCTGCTTGTTGTATGCGGTCCATGTTCTATCCACGACGTAGAAGCGGCGAAGGATTACGCAAAGCGACTTAAAGCACTCTCTGAACAACTAAGTGACCAACTGTATATTGTTATGCGTGTTTACTTTGAGAAGCCGCGCACCACGGTCGGCTGGAAAGGCCTGATCAATGACCCACACCTAGACGGCAGTTTCGATATTGAACACGGTCTGCATGTTGGACGCGAACTTCTGGTGGAGTTGGCAGAGATGGAAATCCCGCTCGCGACTGAGGCTCTAGACCCAATTAGCCCACAATACTTGGCGGATACTTTTAGCTGGGCAGCCATCGGTGCTCGTACGACGGAGTCACAAACTCACCGTGAAATGGCAAGCGGCCTGTCTATGCCAATCGGTTTTAAGAATGGCACCGATGGCAGTTTGGCAACCGCAATTAACGCGATGCAAGCTGCGTCCTCTAGCCACCGTTTTATGGGAATTAACCGTGAGGGACAAGTCGCACTGTTGACCACCCAGGGCAATGCTAATGGACATGTGATCTTACGTGGCGGCAAGCAAACTAACTACGATTCGGTATCAGTCACTGAGTGTGAGCAAGAGATGGCGAAATCTGGTCTTGATGCTTCATTAATGGTGGATTGCAGTCACGCCAACTCACGTAAAGATTACCGTCGCCAGCCATTAGTCGCGGAGGATGTGATTCATCAAATCCGTGAAGGCAATAAATCTATTATCGGTCTTATGATTGAAAGCCATATCAATGAAGGAAATCAATCTTCTGACTTAGCTCTTGAAGAGATGAAATACGGTGTATCTATCACTGACGCATGTATCAATTGGGATTCAACTGAGGCACTATTACGTCATGCACATGAAGAGCTAGTGCCTTTCTTAGAAAATCGTCTAAAGGCTAATTAATACAGGATTTAAGGAACATCAATGGCAGTTGAACTTAACGCATTACGCGATCAGATTGATGCAGTCGACAAGCAAATGTTGGAGCTATTGGCTCAGCGTTTAGCGCTCGTAGAGAAAGTTGGGGAAGTAAAAAGCGAACATGGTTTGCCAATTTATGCTCCAGACCGCGAAGCGGCGATGTTAGCTTCTCGTCGCGCTGAAGCTGAAAAAATGGGAATTCCTCCACAGCTTATTGAAGATATTCTGCGTCGAACAATGCGTGAGTCTTATGCCAGCGAGAAAGATTCCGGTTTTAAGTGTTTGAACCCTGATTTACGCTCAGTTGTTATTATTGGTGGTAATGGTCAATTGGGTGGCCTGTTTGGGCGTATGTTCAAATTGTCGGGCTACCAGGTCAAAGTTCTCGGCAGTAAAGACTGGGATCATGCGGATGAGATTCTAGACAACGCGGGTTTAGTCGTGGTCACGGTGCCGATTCATCTAACGGAAGGGGTGATCGAAAAACTGGGGAACTTGCCGCAAGACTGCATTCTGTGTGACCTGACTTCTATCAAGTCGAAGCCTCTGCAAGCAATGTTGAATGTGCACCAAGGTCCTGTGGTTGGTTTGCACCCAATGTTTGGCCCAGATGTTCCGAGCCTTGCCAAGCAGGTTATTGTGTACTGTGATGGCCGTGGTCACGAGCATTACCAATGGCTATTGCAACAGTTTGGGATTTGGGGCGCAAGCTTGTGCCAAATCGATGCACAAGAGCACGATCATGGCATGACGTTGATTCAGGCGCTGCGCCACTTCACGTCGTTTGCTTACGGTATGCACCTTAGCAAAGAGAATCCGAACATCGATCAGTTGTTGAAGTTAAGCTCGCCAATCTACCGCCTTGAATTGGCGATGGTGGGACGACTGTTTGGTCAGGATCCGAACTTGTACGGTGATATCATTTTCTCTTCTCAAGAGAATATCGATATGATCAAGCGATTCCATCAGCGTTTAGGTGATGCGGTAGCGATTCTGGATAGCAGAGACAAAGCGCGATTCATCGAAAGCTTTAAGCAGGTGAGTGATTGGTTTGGTACTTATTCTCAACAATTTATGAATGAGAGCCAAAACTTACTCAAACAGGCGAATGATAATATTCATCGCGGCTAATCACGGGTCATTTAGCCGTGCAGAGTCCGAAACAAAAAGAGCAGCGTAAGCTGCTCTTTTTCGTGTTGATGGACAAATCAGTTCGTCGCAGTATTACTCGTATCTTCACTTGATACTGTGTTGATACTGGTATCGCGATAGGGTGAATTGGTTAAATTGACTTGTAGACGTACAACGTTATCAATCAATTGAACCAAAGGTCCCCATTTCACTTTTTTCTCTTTTTCAAAGACGTCATTGAAGTTTTCTGGCGTCCACTCCATTAAGTATTGAGGGTTGAGTGCTCGTCCGAGGAAGCGTACTTCATAGTGCAAGTGTGGCCCTGTGGAGTTGCCAGAGTTACCGCATTGAGCAATGATGTCGCCTTTACTAACAAACTGACCGCTTTTCACTTTGAAGCGTTGTAGATGAGCAAAGGAGCTCATAAAGCCAAATGAGTGACGAATGGTGACATAGTTACCATAACCACGATTGCTCGGGCGAACGGTTTCCACCACACCGTCAGCCGGTGCCAGGATCTCTTCTCCTCTTTTACAAGTCAGATCGATACCAGTATGAACATGCCTCTTACCTGAAATCGGATTAATACGACTGCCGTAAGAAGAAGAAATACGTTGGTATGTGACTGGACTGTCATTTGGTATCAAACGGAACATCGTCGCTCGAACAGCAGAATCGATAGCGGCTGCGTCAATTCGCTCCTCTAACCCCATGCTGTTCTCATCGATCATCAACTCTTCGTCTGCGAGACCTAAAACCGATTCAACGTCGAATACCCGTTTGCCCAATAGCTGAATTTGATTGTTTTTGTCCGTCAAAGACTGGGAAAGCGAATGATTGGTATCAAGCTGTTCTTCGTAAAGAGCCGTCACTTCGGCCTTTTCACTTTCCAGTTTGGCGATGATTTGTGTTAGTTCGTCTTTATTGTGCATCTGCTGCTGATTAAGGTACCACGCGCCACCAACGACGGCGGGTAATGCCAATACTGAAGCAAATACTGCTAGGACCGAACTGCGGCCCAAATAGAACTGCTGATCGCCGTCTTTCGTCGGGATCTGCATGATGATTTTTTTAGACATAGTTATTGTTACTTAAATAGGCGTTCATTTATTTTTCTCCTAAAAACCAGAGAGGTGCTCTAACTCTCGATTCAGAAGGTCGTTATTGCCTACATTCAATTCTATAAATCGTTTTAGTTGGCTAATGCTTTCGATGTCTATCTTAGCGATCTTCAACCTAACCTCACACTTAGAGACATTCACAATTTGCGCTTTTAACGTAATCACTTGTTCGGATTGATCAAATGAAAAAGTCACATGGACTGGAAGGGTTGGATCCAAAGCCTCAGTCTCTTCCACTTTCATGAGTAAACCATGCAAGGAAAGATCTTGAATCCTAGCTTCAATTGCCAAGTCACGTTGTTCTATCTTAGCTGGAGCTTGATGGAGAATACGTGAAAAGCGTCGTCTCTCTGTCACATGAATATTCTCGTCAGGTCGTCAAACAGAATTGAATAGTATATCAATACGAACAAAAAATGTTCGATTGTTGTTTGAAAAGTGTCGAAGTCGCTACAGAGTGACGTAAGTGCAATGTCATGTTCTTAACGAACGAGACGGGCTAATGAGCTCTTTTTATAACAAAGAAAACAAAGGCCGCTATGATAGCGGCCTTTGTACAAATTACAATCAAACTTTGTGGGTTGCGATTACTTCGCAATACGCTTGTATTTGATACGGTGTGGTTCTGCGGCTTCAGGACCCAATGTTTTCTTCAACCAATCCATGTACTCTGTGTAGTTACCTTCGTAGAAGTTAACTTGGCCTTCGTCACGGTAGTCAATGATGTGGGTAGCGATACGGTCAAGGAACCAACGGTCGTGCGAGATAACCATTGCACAACCAGGGAACTCTAGTAACGCTTCTTCTAGAGCACGCAGTGTTTCAACGTCAAGGTCATTGGTTGGTTCGTCGAGTAGCAACACGTTACCGCCCGCTTTAAGCAGCTTCGCAAGGTGGACACGGTTACGCTCACCACCCGATAGTTCACCAATAATCTTTTGTTGGTCACTGCCTTTAAAGTTAAAGCGTGAACAGTATGCACGAGCTGGGATTTCAAAGTTGTTGATCTTAATGATATCAGCACCTTCAGAGATCTCTTGGAATACGGTTTTAGAATCGTCCATGCTGTCACGGAACTGATCGACCGATGCCAGTTTTACTGTATCGCCCATCTCAATTGTGCCCGAGTCTGGTTGTTCAGTACCACTTAACATCTTGAATAGCGTCGATTTACCTGCGCCGTTAGCACCGATGATACCAACAATTGCACCTTTAGGGATGCTGAATGACAGGTCATCAATCAGAACTCGACCGTCAAATGACTTGGTCAGGTTCTTCACTTCAATAACCTTATCACCTAGACGCTCACCTGGTGGGATAAATAGTTCATTGGTTTCATTACGTTTTTGATGATCAGAGCTTTGCAGTTCTTCAAAGCGAGCCATACGTGCTTTTGACTTCGCTTGACGACCTTTAGGGTTTTTACGTACCCACTCAAGCTCTTTCTCGATAGTCTTTTGGCGAGCACTCTCTTGGGAGGCTTCTTGTTGTAGACGAGCGTCTTTTTGCTCCAGCCATGAGGTGTAGTTGCCTTCCCATGGGATACCTTCACCACGGTCCAGTTCTAAGATCCAGCCCGCAGCGTTATCTAGGAAGTAACGGTCGTGGGTGATGGCTACTACGGTACCTGTGTAATCCACTAAGAAGCGCTCTAGCCAAGCCACTGATTCTGCATCTAGGTGGTTGGTAGGTTCATCAAGCAGTAGCATGTCTGGCTTAGAAAGTAGCAAGCGACAAATAGCCACACGGCGGCGTTCACCACCTGATAGGTGCGCAATTTTTTGGTCCCATTCAGGTAAACGAAGTGCGTTTGCCGCACGCTCAAGCGCATTTTCTAGGTTGTGGCCATCTTTCGCTTGGATAAGGGCTTCTAGCTCGCCTTGCTCTTTTGCAAGTGCGTCGAAGTCTGCATCTGGTTCAGCGTATGCTGCGTAGACTGCGTCCAAACGTTTCAGAGCGTCAGCAACGTCAGCAACCGCTTCTTCAACAACTTCACGAACGGTTTTTGATTCGTCTAATACTGGTTCCTGAGGTAGGTAACCTACGTTTAGACCAGGTTGTGGACGCGCTTCACCGTCGATATCCGTGTCGATACCTGCCATGATACGTAGCAGTGTGGATTTACCTGCACCGTTCAGACCTAAAACACCGATTTTCGCACCAGGGAAGAAGCTCAGAGAGATGTCTTTAAGAATTTGACGCTTAGGTGGCACAATTTTGCTCACCCGCGACATGGTATATACGTATTCAGCCATTGCCGATCGTTCCTAAATTAACTGTCATTCAAACCCATCATTTTATACCAAGTGCTTTGTTTTTGTTACCGCATTGCAAGAATTTCCCTAACGAATGGATTTCTTATTTTGAGCTGACCGGAAACTTACACGGTTAGGGTATACACTTTTGTTATTCGTTAAGAATGACGAAGTGTTTTCTATGCGAGTTAGAAACGCTTTGTCTCCATCGTCTTAAAAGTTTGACGAGTACAATTTTTAATACACTAAGTTGCTTTACATGGACATCTGCATTCTGTGTAAATAGATGCATGTGTGAAAATTGCCTTAACATCACATGAACTCTAACAAAACTAGGCTTTAGGGCAGTATATGTCTGGGGAAAATGACACAAATGAGATTCAACGTATCTGAATTGGCTAAAAACGTATGCTGCGCCGCCGCGTTGTGTGCTATGAGTTTGAGTGCTAATGCCGCGCTGAGTTTGGAAAAGCAGCGCGAAGTATATGAGCAAGCTCAAGATTTATTAGATAAAAATGACATCGACGGATACCTTTCGATTCGTCCTAAAATTTCTGACTATCCACTAACGCCTTATGTGGATTACCGCACTTTTATTAGACAGTTACCGGAAAAGTCACCACAACAGGTGAACGAGTTTATTTCTGAGCACGAGTCTTTTCCATTTTCTCGTCGAGTTCGCGCTCCATACCTCAATCATCTTTATAAGCAAAAAGATTGGAAAACCATTACTGAGTTTCAAAAAGTCATTCCTAGTGGTGAGCGTTACCAATGTATTTTCTACGTCGCTCAATTAAAGCAAGGCAAGAAAGTCGCGGCGTTTAAAGGGGCTGAACATATGTGGTTACGTGGCATCAGCATTGCTGATGAGTGTGACCCATTATTTGAAGCATGGGACAAGGCGGGTGAGCGTACCGATGAACTGATTCTACAGCGTATGTTACTGGCGTTTGATGCTCGTAATGGCGGTTTGATGAGTTACTTGCTCAAACTGCCTAAATCAGCGCAGGCAAAGCAACAAGCCAAAGAAATGAAAGCGTTGTTTGATAATCCTTCAAGTGTTGCGGAATTCGCGAAGAAAAAACCTGCGAATGATTTTAATCGAGCGCAAAGTGAATATGCGTTAGAAAAGTTGGCTCGCATGAACACTAGCCAAGCACAAGGTGCGTACGATGCTGTCATTAAAGGACAGAAGTTTTCTCCAGAAAAAGCGCAAGAACTTGCCGACTATATTGCATTTCGATTGACTCGTACGGAGTCTGAGTCATTAGCTAAATGGCGCGATGATAAAACGAAAACCAGTCAGTACTTACCGTTGATTGAAACGCGCATCCGCTTAGCGATTCAAAATGCAGATTGGAAAGGCGTACAAGAGTGGATTGCTGTTCTAAATAAAGAAGAACAAGCCACGCTACGCTGGCAATATTGGCTTGGAAGAAGTGAAATAGCGTTAGGTGATGACATCGCGGGGAAACAGCGTTTAGCAACTCTGCTTGGGCAACGAAACTTCTACAGTGTGGCTGCCGCCAATGCAATCGGGCAATCAATCAAATACCCAACGCATACGGTTAAGTTGGATAAGAAAGTTGTTCAACCCTATCAAGACTCGTTAGCTCGTATCGAAGAGTTGATCGCGACGGATAAAATCGCAGCAGCGAAGAGTGAATGGGCACACTTACTGCGCCGCGTAGGGAAAGATGAAAAGGCGATGTTGGCGGCTTATGCATCATTTAAACGTTGGCATCACCTAACGGTGACCGCGAGTATTCAAGCGCAGATGTGGGATAATATCGAACTTAGGTTCCCAATAGCACACCGCTGGTGGTTTAACTTTTATGCGAAAAAGCACAACATTGATCCCGTCACGATGATGTCTCTCGCTCGACAGGAAAGTGCGTTAGATGTTGAAGCCCGCTCTCCAGTTGGCGCTCGTGGTCTTATGCAGATCATGCCTGCGACGGCGAAGTACACGGCACGTAAATATAAGTTGAGTTATCAAGGTACGAAGGATCTCTACAATGTAGGAAAAAATATCGAAATTGGTAGCCATTATTTGCAAGGTTTATTAGAGGATTACGATAATAATCGTATTTTTGCTCTTGCTGCTTATAATGCAGGTCCTAACAGAGTAAAAACGTGGCGAGAGCGTACCCAAGGAAAAGTGGATGCTTATGCCTTTATTGAGGCAATTCCATTTAAAGAGACGCGCGGTTATGTACAAAACATCTTGATGTTTGAAACATACTATCGTGATCTTTTGGGTATCGATGGCGCGTTCTTGAATCAACATGAGATCAATACCAAGTATTGAGTGAGGTAACTTGATGTCGCACGAACCCGAGTACAAAGACTGGCAACAGATTATTGAGCTAATTCGAACAAGTATGGGCACCCAGCAAGATGACATGCTGTTAACAATGCTGATGTCACGTGATGAGAGAGAGTCATTAATATCACGCGTTAATATAATTAACGAACTTCTTAAAGGAGAATTATCTCAACGTCAGATCAGTCAGATGCTTGGTGTGGGCATTGCCACCATTACTCGTGGCTCTAACGAACTAAAGTCGAAATCTGATGAAGAAAAAGACAAGTTGAAAGTCTTGTTAGAACAAGTTGCGGTATCTAAGTAGACAGTATATCCAATTTGCTTTTAGGCCTTGGTGTTACAATTGACTAAGATAACGTATTACAAAGGGCGGAAATATCCGCCCTTTTGCGTATCTAGAGAATAGGCTGAGTGTTATAAATTTGAAGGAAAGTGCTCAGGGTTTGTGAATGGAATCAAAGCCAGAATCAAGGCTTGGTGATAGACCGAGCTTCGAGTTAGCTGGTTTTGGGTTAGTAGGCTAATAGCGCCACCTTTCTGTTTGATGTTATCAGTACCAAACACTTTGTCCATTACATCTCCCAACTCATTCGCATCCTTGAGTTTTTCCAAGACTTTTGGCGGCAACATTAAGCTTGCAGAACGAGATTCACCGCGGTGAGTCTCTGACTCAACCACCATCCAAGCAAACGTCACGTTTGCTTCAATTCCCGCTTCGAGACCGACATAGTAATCCGCGTTTGGCATCTCTACTTTTGCGTTTTTAACGCGGTTTAGCGCACCACGATGAGTTTCTTCATTCGTCATGGGCTGATCTGCGACCTCACTCGGTACACTGATGCCAACGAAGTTGAACTCTTGATGCGGAAATGCATTACGAAATGCACTTTGAACTGCATTAATTTTGGCTGGGTTTAGCGATGCGATTACGACTTTTTGGGTTGCCATGATCTTTTTACTCACTGGTGTCTATTAACTCAATTTTACTTGCGTAGGCTTTACGTTCTCACTCGGGTAACAGCCTAATACTTTCAAGTGCTTAGTGATTTTTGTTAGCTCTTCAAGTGCCTGTTGCATTTCTGTCGAAGCAAGATGTGATGTCAAGTCTACGTAGAACATCTCTTCCCACGGGTTCCCCATAATTGGGCGTGATTCCAGCTTGGTCATATTGATGCCGTAACGTTGCAGCACTAATAGTGTTTCAACCAATGAGCCTGCCTCTTGGGAGGTCGACATGATCAATGTGGTTTTTGCTGGAATCTGAGTAGAAACTTCAACCGGTTTACGAGCAACCACGATAAAGCGAGTATGGTTTTCGGTTTGGTTTGCGATGTTGCCTTGAATTGCTTGCAAGCCATATAGCTTACCGCTTGATGCATTACCAATTGCAGCCACATCATCACGATCCATCTCTTGGACTTTCTGCATTGCATCTGCTGTGCTCGCGCAGGATTCCAGCTTTACCCCTTTCATACGGCTTAAAAACTCACTGCACTGTTGGTGTGGCTGAGGGTGAGAATACAGCGTTTTAATATCTTCCAGACGAATGTCTTTTTTCGCAACCAAGCAGTGTTCGATTGGTTGAGTTAGCTCTCCAACGATGTAAAGCGTCGTGTGTTGTAGTAAGTCATACACTTCATTAATAGAGCCTGAGCTGGTGTTTTCGATTGGCAGAACGCCATAATCAGCATGGCCAGATTCAACCGTTTGAGTCACTTCTTTAAAGTGCTCGCAGTTGAGCTCGATAAGCTCCGTATTTTTACGACTGAAGTATTCGCGACTTGCCAAGTGCGAATAAGAGCCTTTGGCTCCTAAAAAAGCGACGCGAGCAAGTGGCTTACGGCTTTGCTGTGGGTTAACGAGATTTTGCAGATAACTTTGTTGAAGCAGAACTGAGTCTTCAATGATGGTATGGAAAAGTTTGGTGATGTACTGCGCGTCAAGTTCGTATTTATCTTGGCCATTAGAAATCAGCTTGACCAATAATTGCTGTTCACGGACGGCGTCGCGAACAGGCTTTGAGGTTTGTACTTTGCTTTTGGCTACTTCAATGCTGAGTTTACGGCGCTCAGACAATAAGCTGAGAAGTTGGTCATCCAACTCATTCAAGCGTAAACGAATTTCTTCGAGGGAAATAGGTTGGTCAGTCATCAATTCTTTCCTTATAAAAAAGCCTCCCGATTTGGGAGGCTTTCTGTTTGTTTTTGACTTTTCTTTCACAAACGAGTTCGCCCCTCCAACTATGGGAGGAAAAAGAAGTCAAAAATAAACAGTGAGGTTAAATGCATAAATAGTGCTTAATTTATGAGTGTTTAAACACAATAAGCAAGGCTGGGGAGAGCGTCAAGCAAAAAAATAGCGCCTTTCGGCGCTATTTCCTCAATCTGTTCAGTTTACTCTTCTTCTTCCACTAGCTCAGGCTTACTTGCACGTCGAGCTTCAGGTTTGTGGGTCAGCTTGTTCAATTGTCGTTCTAGTTTTTGCTCCACTTCGTTGATAGCTGCGTAAAGATCTTCGTGAGTTGCTGAGGCAATGAGCTGGCCTTTAGGAACTTTGATAACCGCTTCGAATTTCTTCTGTTTGTTTGGTTCCTCACTGAAAGTTGCTTGGCAACCAATTAGGTCTACTTGCCATTTCTCCAGTTTTTTAAATTTGCTCTCAATATGAGCTCGGATTGCAGAGGTGATTTCGATGTTTTTGCCAGTGATATTCATTGTCATAAGTGTTTTTCCTCTGTTGCATCCCTCATGGGTTGAGTTCAGATTACCGCTTTAAGCATAAAAAAATGTGATTCAGATCATTATTTTGCTCGGGTTTTTTATGATGAAAAATGAATGTGATCTCACTCAAGAACTTCTGAGATTTATCGTGAAATTGCTTGTTATCGGTTAGTAAATCCGTAGATTGAATAGAGTACTCAGCTGAAAACGGCCTCGTTATTAGGGAAGTTTTACGGCCTAATATTTGAGGTGGTTAAAATTTAACTACACGTAAGGTGTGATGACGATCACTGAGTCTTTCCAATGAATCCATTTAAAAAGCCGCTTACTGTACAAGTGGCTTTTTACTGTCTGGCATTTGGCTGACTTTTCGTAGCGGTATCATGAAAATGGGGTCTTTTGGGGCTAGTGAAACCCTTTCTAGACTTTTGACTTGGTCCAAACTTTCTAGTTGTTTGTATATTATGTAGTAGCGATTAATGCTTGTGACGTACCCAACCGTTGAGCTTAAACTTTTCCGCATAACGACTTCCACGTTATTAAACCAAACATTAGGATCGTAACCTTGTTGGGCTGCACGCTTACGAATACGCTCTACATTGCCGGGGCCCGCATTGTAAGCCGCCAATGTAAAGTAGAGTTTATTTTGTGCAGTAATATCAGGATCACTGAAGTACTGCTTACGCAAAAAAGCTAAGTATTTCACTCCAGCATGAATGTTGTTTTCTAATTGTCGAACATTTTTGATATTGATATTCGGATCTTGAGCGGTGCTGGGTAGGACTTGCATTATGCCAACGGCACCTCGGCTTCCAACTAGGTCGTTATTAAATCCTGACTCCTTGTAAGCGATTGCAGCGATCAGTAAATAGTCGATATCGTATTTCTCACCATAGCGTGAAAATAGCGCTGCGAGTTTTTCTAGTTGAGCAATTTTCTTAGGGTTAAGAGCTCTGTTCAACCATCCCGTGTTATCGATGTATTTACCGTAAATAACGTTACCGAGTAGTGTCCCAGAGCGAGACTTCTGGATGAACTTATTCACGACGGCTTTTAATTTGGGACTATTTTCTCGCATTGCCCAAGCAATTTTGCCATTTTTGCGGATAGGGATTTTTTTGTGCACCCGAATATCATCCATCACTTTCAGCCAAAGCTTGGCTTTATGGCTATCGAGAACAATGGCTTTGACGTAACCATTGTTGAGCATTCCGACCAGCTCATAATCTTGAAGTGTTTCTTCAATAAAGTGCACGATAACAGGCGGTAAGCCTTTTTTGTTTAGTTTCTTATTTAGTGTCTGAATGCTTTCAAAGTAGCTAGAGCTGGCGCGCACCCAAATCTCTTTGCCGCTCAGTTGTTCGATTTTCGTCATCGTTGGTGTGCTTTTGTTTGTCACTACCCACTCTTGAATGTCAGTGAGAATGGGTGAACTGAACTCCACTTTCTGTTTGCGCGTGTCGGTAATAGTCAGGTTGGCGACAACTAAGTCACCTGAACCGTTTTCTAAGGCTGGCAGTAGCTGGTCGCGGGCAACAGGAATAATTTGTACGTTAAGCTTTGGTTTGAGTTTACGAAGGTCTTTTTCGAAATGCGCCAGCAATTCCGCGCCTATGCCTTTTGGTGTGCCGCCCTCAATGTAGTAAAAGCCTAAATCAGCAGAAACTAAGACGCGCAGTACATTCTTCTCCTTGATGACATCGAGGTCCCCAGTATAAGGAGGCTGTTTGAGCGGCGAGATTTGCAGTGCGCAAACGGAAGCAGACAATAGGAGCAGCATAACTGCGCAAAGCTTAGATATCGTCACGTTCACATCCTTTTTATAAAGGGGGGAGGAGAACTTTAAGCATATGTGGAGCTAGGAAGATCATCAAGAAAGGGCTGAATACACTATTGAGAGTAATAAAAAACCGCCACGGTAAAAACGGTGGCGGTTCAGTTTAAAGCAAGTTCAATTACTTCACAGGGTTGAGCTCTATAAGCTTTTCAGTTCTTGCTACGGCGTCTTCCAAACCAAGTTGCTTGTAGGCCTCTAGCTGGATAGTCAGTGACTTACGTGCAGCTTCTGTGTCTGGATACGCTTTTTGTAGCTCTTGGCTGCGATTAATAGCAGCGACCCAAGCTTCACGGCGAAGGTAGAAGTCAGCAGTCGCTAAATCATAGTTCGCTAGACGGTTTTTCAGCGCGACCATACGTTTTTGTGAATCTTCTGCATATGGGCTATTCGGGTAACGTTGAAGTAGTTTTTTGAAGTCATCAAACGCTTTTTTTACCGGTTCAGGATCGCGATCGCTTCGATCTACGCTGAATAAATCATGCATAAAGTTACGATCTTGCGCCATGTGGCTTAGACCTCGCATGTACAGCACCCAATCCATCTTTTCATGGGTTGGGTTTAAACGCATAAAGCGAGAAATGGTTGCCAAGCCCAAAGCAAGGTCGTCGTTTTTGTAGTACGCATAGATTAGGTCAAGCTGCACCTGTTCAGAGTAGGCACCGAATGGGTAACGTGAGTCTAATGCTTCCAGTTTCTCAATTGCAGAAAGCCAATTACCACTTTGAAGAGAAATCTGTGCGTCTGCATACAGTTCCGAAGGCGGCACATCAGGAACGATTTCTTCTTTGCTTGCACATCCAAACAGAAGGGATACCGCTAAAAGGCCTGTTAAAGTCTGACGTTTCATATCAGGAGTCTGTTCCTTGAATCTAAATATTTCTTAAGCTGCCGTTACTTTCTTTCCAGTAACAGATACAATGACGTAATAGTCTATTTTTTCACAGTCGTGAGCATTAGTCTCACAGTTTTTAAAAAAGTTCGATATGGCTCAGCAGATTGTATTAACAAATACCGTAAAAGATAGCCAGTTAGGTCAACGTTTAGACCAAGCTATCGCCGAATT
>NZ_JAWOVO010000040.1:0-15900 GCF_033339955.1 Vibrio sp. 1731
ACTGTGACTGAAGCATAGGAGTTCCCTCCAATCGTTGCCTACTTTAAGTATAACAACAGTTAAAGGGAACATAGCCATTACACAGAATCAAGGTGCCATCCCTCGGAATCTAATTGATTACAACATTTCTGTAGCTGATACATCTGTTGCATCATACAAAGTAGTAGAGAAAGGAGACTTTATCATCTCTCTTCGTAGTTTTCAGGGGGGCATAGAGTATTCTGAATATACAGGGATTTGTAGCCCAGCATATGTAATTCTAAGACCCAAGATCGATATATCTGACTACTTTTACAAATATTATTTGAAGACCTATCCATTCATTGTAGAAATGCAAAAGCGTCTCGAAGGTATCCGTGATGGCAAGATTATCAGCTACAGGTATTTCTCTGAAATATCAATGCCATACCCAACAAAGGTTGAACAAGACAAAATTGTTTGTTTTTTATCCGCTCTTGAACAGAAGATCAGTCTAGCTACTTCAGAGTTGGAAAAAGCCAAAGAATGGAAAAAGGGCTTGTTACAACAAATGTTCGTGTAGTTAGAACCGTCAGTTGGATTTATAAAAAGAAGAACTATGAGCACACAATCAGAAGCACAACTTGAAAAAGAGCTAATCGACCAGCTTGTTTCGGCTGATTTCAAACCTGTCGATATTGGTAATGCGGAAGCGCTAAAAGCGAACCTCAAAACTCAGCTTGAGAAAGCCAATGGCGTAACGCTCACCGAACGTGAGTTTGAAAGTGTGCTCATCAAGCTTGAAAAGGGCAATATCTTTGATAAATCCAAACGCCTGAAAGGCAAGGTTGATGTCACTCGTGAAGATGGCACCACAGATTACCTTACATTGCTATTTGATGAAGCAAACAAGAACCGCTTCCAAGTCACCAACCAGATCACCATTCAAGGTACGTACGAGAATCGCTACGATGTAACCATTTTGGTGAATGGTTTACCGCTGATTCAAATTGAACTCAAACGCCGAGGTATTGAGCTGGCGGAAGCCTTTAACCAGATCAAACGTTACGACAAGCATACTTATGGTGCTCAAGGTGGGCTGTTCAATTACGTGCAGTTGTTTGTTATCTCTAATGGCGTCAACACCAAATATTTCTCGAATAACCGTGAGCTTTCATTCAAGCAGACCTTCCACTGGACGGATGTTGAAAACAACAAGATTAACGCACTGCCTCAATTTACGAACGCTTTCTTAAATCAACCTCACCTGACAAAAATGCTGAGTCGTTACATTGTACAAAACGAGTCAGGAAAGTTTTTGATGGTGCTTCGCCCCTATCAATTCTATGCGGTAGAAGCGATCGTTAATCAGGTTAAAACAAACAATAATCACGGTTACATTTGGCACACCACGGGCAGTGGCAAAACGCTGACGAGTTTTAAAACGGCTCAGATCCTCTCTACATTGGAAGAGGTCGACAGAGTGGTATTTGTGGTTGACCGTAAAGACCTCGATTATCAAACCGCCAAAGAATTTGATGCGTTTTTAAGAGGCAGTGTCGACAGTACAGGCGACACCAAAAGTCTTCTGAATCAGTTCCTCGGTTCTCGACCCGTGCCGAAGAAAGTGGCGACTACGGCAGGCAATGGCGCCAATGATGGTGAAGCATTGTCACAAGTGGCTGAGTATGCGCCGATTTACAGCAACAAAGTCAATCGTATTAACAAGTTGACTATCACCACGATTCAAAAGCTGAATAACCTCATTACCAAGCCTCGATTTAAAGCGCAGGTGGAACATTTACGCCAAGAACGTGTGGTCTTTATCTTTGATGAATGCCATCGCAGCCAGTTTGGTGAAACGCACCAAAACATCGTAGATTTCTTCGAGAAAGCGCAACTATTTGGCTTTACCGGAACACCGATCTTTGCCAAAAATGCCACAGCTAAAAAAGTGGAAGGCAAAGGGACGCAGAAAAGGACTACCAAGGATCTATTTGGTGAGCGTCTTCACAGCTATGTGATTGTTGATGCCATCAAAGATGATAACGTGCTGCCATTTGCTATTGAGTATTATGGCAAGCTGAAACATAAAAATAATGGCATGGATGTCGATGTCAGCAGCATCGATGTTGCCGAGTTTTTTAGCTCTCCCGAGCGCATTAAACAAGTGTGTGAGCACATCATTGGTATCCACGGTCATAAGACGAAACGTAAGTTTAACGCCATGCTGTGTGTGGCAAGCGTGCCTGATCTCATCACCTACTACGATACTTTCAAAGCGCTCAAAGAAGAGGGCAGGCATAAGCTCAACATCGGCACCATCTTTAGCTACGGAGTGAATGAGGAAGAAGAGTTCGAAGGCGAGGTCAATGTTAAAGGGTTGGCAGAAGCGAACGCCAAAGTGCATAGCCGAGACAAGTTGGACGCTTACATCGAAGACTACAACCAGCAGTTTGGTACGAGCTATTCGACCAAAGATACCGACAGCTTCTACAACTACTACAAAGATCTCTCTAACCGCACTAAGAACGGCGAAGTAGATATCCTTCTAGTAGTGAATATGTTCCTTACGGGTTTTGATGCTCCCGGATTGAATACCATCTATGTCGACAAAAACCTTAAGTACCACGGCTTAGTACAAGCGTTCTCCCGTACTAACCGCTTAAATGGCACGGTGAAGTCGCATGGCAACGTTATGTGTTACCGCAACCTCAAACCGCAAGCAGACGAGGCGTTTACGCTATTTTCGAATAAGAAGCCTACAGAGCATATAGAAGTTCCAGACCTTAACGGTTTGACTGAGGACTTCACGAAAGCACTTGAAGCGTTGAAAGCAATTACTCCTGATGTGCAAAGTGTCGATGACCTGCCTGACGAAGACATGCAAGCAGGTTTTATTAAGCAGTTCCGCATCTTGATGCGCTTAAAGAACCAACTAGAGACATTCAGCGACTTCGACATTGAAACGCTTGGCATTTCTGAGCAAGAGTTCGTCGACTACGCCTCTAAGTACAGCGATTTAGCCCGAGATCTAAAGAAAGGCCCTGCGGATAAAGAATCTATCCTAGCGGACATCGACTTTGAGCTTGAACTGCTCCAACGAGATGAAGTCAACGTTGGTTACATTCGTCACTTGTTGATGACAATGTTCGAAGAGTCTTGTGAAGAAGCGAAAAAGAAGAAGCGTCAAGTTATCGCTAACTTGCTAGCTACTGAGCCAACTCTGTACAGTAAACGTTCTCTCATCGAAGGTTTTATCGAGAAGAGCATGCAAGGCTTAGTGCAAGGTGCTGAGTTTGATGAGTACATCGAAGAGCAGAAACAAAAAGAAATGCGTCAACTCGCCGAGGAAGAAAAGCTTGATGGCAATAAGTTTAAAGAAATTATTCTTGATATCGAGCAAGGTTTGAAAGTCGACGACCTCAAATCGGATGATATTGCCAAGCTGACCACAGAGAAAATGACGTTCCGATCCCGCCGGACTATTATTCCTCGTATTGCCGAGCGGTTAAAACGCTTCGCAGAAACTTTTGTTGAAGGGTTCCACTAACCATCGTCGCAGTGCTTTCTTATTTTCAGCTTTAAATCAAAAATAAAACCACCAGAAAAGATGACAAGGATTGTTGAGGGGACAGGCAATAATTACCTGATCTAAAACGTTATTGCCTGACCAGAACAAAACAATTTGCGCGGGTTATCTTCTATATGTTGAGTGGGGTGAAGTAATCGTAAACGAGGTACCCGTTATCAAGATGTTTCTTAGGGTATTTATCTAGGATAGCAGGAAAGGCTTCGTTTATTTAAGGGACGAAGCCTTTTTCTAGGGTTAAGCTAATTGCCTTTTGCGCTCTTCGTCGAAGAAGTTGTATACAGTATCTACATGTGTATATAGAGAGTGTTTTAGAACAAACTGCCTAAACCGACCTTCAGACCAAGTCGCCATCTCTTCATAGTCGGGAGTGGGGTCTAGGATTAGTTCATTTTCTTCAGCATGTACTTCGCTCCAGTGTTCACTAGCTTGTTGCTGAATATCATCATCTAAATCCAAATTATCTTCTAAGTTGTTCACAAAACTGACCCAATCGTCATTGCTAAGCCAAGCTCCATCAACCATATCGATTTGCAAATGACAAATCTCAGAGCCAGCAATGTACGGAGTAGGATTGCTTAGATAAGGTGTTTCAAGGACTAAACCATCATTAGTAATTGCGACACAAAGGCCTCCGCTCAAAGGCGGGCAAAGCACATCGCATTTTAGTAGCCTTTCAAACCTTGCGGTATTAGTGGTTTTTGAAACAGGTAAGCCACAAGCGATCAACGCGTTAATAAATTCGCTGACTTTAATAAGAATAATCGACTGACTCTTCATCGCTTCAAGGCTATTGCACTGTGCGTGCTTTGCTAAGGCTTGGTAGCCTTGATTAAGAGATAACGTGCGATTGTCTTTGGCGATGGTTCTATACTCATCTTTAAAAACTGAAAGCAACTGTACTGGAGTGAGTTCTGAAAATTGAGAATAAGCATTAACGTTCATACTGCCTCGATATCATGCTGGATTTTTTGACACACCGCGTTTGATTTTGTTGGTTTGCCAATGACCAGCATCTAGTCGTAGCAATATTAAATGAAGTACTTAAAAATGATCTCAGTTTACAGCAAACGCACCATTAGCCTGAGAGGGCTGTAAAGGACTATAAATAGTAAAGAAAGAAAATTCAATCATTTAATGACCATACCCGTTGAAATCGTCTCCATAAAAAAGCCCCCATATTAATGGAGGCTCGTTGTTCTTCTTTTTCTTACAAGTCGTAGTACTCTGCTAGGTATCCGATCAAATCACCGCTCTTCAGAAGTAAGAAGGCAATGACCATCATGACGCCTAAACCAACCGCAAAGCTTTTCATTCGGTCTTTTATTGAAATGTAATCATCTGACATGGGTATCTCCGTTTATTTTTCTTTTAAGCAGTTTGAACGTTGCTTGAAATCGGGTTTTTAGAGTTGATTTACCAACCGTCTCGATTTTCTAAGTCGATATCCCAATAGTACTTAGCGCAAGCTTTCAATTCCCAGCTTGAATTTTCATCAATACTAGTACCGAAGGCCGCTCGACACCAACTGTTAGCAAATAATTCAAGAGTTATATATGTCAAAACAGCTAAAGCCAGCAGTGAAAGAATCAAACGCAGTAGTTTTACAATTGGGTGTTCTCGATTAGTGTTTTTTGTCATTGTTTTTAATAAAAATCAGAAACTTATATAATTTAATTATGCAACTAAATATCTTTTAATACAAGATTGAAAACAGCAATATATTGTTTTTTATGGTTTTTTCTATGGAGACTGTCTTGAAGTTGAACAAAGGTGACTGCTAGAGTGATTTTTATACATCCTTGTCATCAATCGTTAGGCAATTTTTAGCAAAATCAATCGCTTTTTCGTGATGCTGCATCTTGCACAAGAAAGAGTCGTAGTTCTCTTTATTAACTACCAGTTTTACACGTTTACCCTCCAAGTAATAATCAATAAAGCCACGATAAATCAATGCATCAGGGTGCGGCTTACCAACAATCTTATATTGATTATGGAAGTTCAGTGTCCAGAGGCTCGCCTCAAAAATTAAATCTTCAATATGTTTCATCGCTAACCTTTACTTCCTGACATTCAATGACACAGCGAACATTAATCTCTAATTGAGCTTGATGTGATCTTCTGGCAAAACAACAGGGATACTACGCAGGTAATGTGTGAGTTGCATCTCAGCCGAGCTATGCCCTGCGAGTTTGGACACGCCATAAAGGTCCATGCCGTGCTTGTATAGTTCAGACGAGCCAGTTGCTCGTAGGTCGCGAAAATGTAGGCCATCAATACCGAGCGCTTTCATTGCTTTCGTCCATGACGTGCTCACTGATTTTGGATTGAATGGAAAAATCGGATCAGTTGGCCTTCCTTTTGGCATCTTTTTGATGATGGCAATGGTGGCAGCATTGAGCGTGATTTTAGTTATTTTGTTTTTATTATCTGTTGGATCTTTTCGCTTATCGACAGTCAGGATATGTGTCGTTTCATTGTAGTCCTGCCATTTTAACTTCTGACAAATTTCACCTTGTCGGAGGCAGACATATAAAGCAAACCACATGATATCTATCATCGGGATTGATGAACGCCCCCTTAATTCCATTTTGTCATAGTATTCAGTAATTTTAGTCAATTCCTCTAGTGATAACACACGATTGCGAGGACGACTCCGGCTTATCAATCCATGCCTTTTTAACGTCGGTCTCGCATCTCGCAGTGCATCTGTATTGAAATTGAATCCTAATAGTGTGTTCGCATCATAAAACGCCGTGGATAGTGCGCTTAGATAGAAGCCTAGGGTTGAGGGTGAAAGTTGATAAGTTTCCTGAATCTCTCTCATTGAGTGAATGATATCCCTAGGTGTAATCAAATCGATTGGCAGATCTGCTAATGAAGAGTTAATAAAACGCTTAATGACGGTTGAGATATTTTTGTTGTATTTGGAGGCCATTTCTTCATCCGCTGACACATAAGATTGAAATTGGGTTAGGGCATCGCTAACAGCAAGCACAGTAGGCCTTGAATGAAGAAAACTAAAATCCTTCTCCTTAAATTGCGCTGAGATGTTTTTGGCAAATCGCGCAGCTTGTGACTGTTTTTTAAATGTGCGAGACATGGAAAATTTAATAGGGTCTTTTTTGCCTGATCTTGCTCTGACCTTGTAAGACATGCCGGATTTGAGATGTTGTGGCTCGATACTAATTGTTGCCATTTTTGGACTCTTTTTTAACTGGTTTGAGTCGATAGTAATGGTTTGGATTTGATTGTAAATACGATGGTGTTTTGTTTTAAGTTGTTGATTGTAAAATACTTTTATTTATATTAGTGCATGGGGTTATTGGTTTTTCTAGATGGGATCTATTTATCAATTAGTTAGAAATTTTGAGTCCATGATTCCGCTCCTTTTCGTCAAAAAACAAATCATGCCTTTGAAAATGTAACGATATGTAACAATGGATGTGGCTCTTCAATCATGACAGAGCCACTCGTTTGCTAGTTGATGCGTTGGTGAATATCCTCAACACTCAACCGCAGATAAATGTTATTCAAAACGTTGATGTCGCGATGCCCTGTAATACGTGATATTTCAACGATGTTGAGTCCTCGTTCAAACAGCCTGCACGCTCCTTCAGCTCGTAAGTCATGGTAATGGAGGTCATCAATACCTTGTTCATGACACATTCTCTGCCAAGCAGCACCAATCGAAGTTGATTTGTAGGGAAAAATGCACGAATCAATTTTTGGCTGACGTTTTATGATTTCAATGGCATCACTGAATAGAGGGATAGTGCAGTGATTTCCCTTTTTTTTACGAGGGTCTTTACGGTCTCGAATGATTACTGTACCTGCGTTCTCATCAAAGTCTTCCCATCTGATCCGTGTAATTTCTCCAAGGCGCATACAAGTAGAAAGTGACATGTGGAAAATATCGACCAGTGGTATGGATGAGGCGCGGTGACTTTCTCGTTTTCTAAGCCCTTGTTCTGCTAAGTTCAATTCAACTGACGTTGGGCGTCGATCTCGTTTCTCACTGCGACCAATGAGGCGATATTTAATTAAGGTAGGTATTGCTTCGTTGTGTGCGTGTACGTTAGCGTTGTAGCCAAACATTGGCCCAGCCACGTTGATCACGCTGCGCAAGTAAGTGATGTCCTGATAAACCGTCTGTGGTGTCGGCGCAGTTGGCTCTGCAAGTCTTACTCGACAATGTTGCACTAGGTGTGTAGCTGTCAACAGGTGTGCGGGAACAAGCGCGATGTCATAAGAACGTAGCCGCCTTAAGACTGCGGATTTAGAGCGCCCTAGATCTCGTGAGGTAATGGGATCTTCAAGGTAGAGCGTGATTAAATCGCCAATCAAAATTTCTTTCGAACTAGATTCAAGTGAGGGGATGCCATCTTCTCGTAGCTCTTTAGCTAACTGCTTTGCCCATTTACTTGCATCCGCTTTTTTGCCGAATGTCTTAGATTTTTCGAACAGACGTTTGCCATTTCTTGCTTCTCTCACCCGTGCTTTGTATCGAGTCCCCTGTTTACTTGCTACTTTTTCAATACTAATCGTTGCCACATTAATTTCCTCTGGTCAGGTTGTGGCAAAGACTCTTGCAATGGTGGCGGTACAGATTTTGCGAAATGTGACCTTGGCTGTATAATCCCCGACCCAAATTCGCATGAAGATTTCTGCTTTTCGTGTCCCTAAAAGTCCCCAAATTGATCCCTTTAGGGACTTTTTAAGTTAAAACCGGACAAAATATGCAGAAATAGGTCATTGCAAAATACATATGACATATTTCTATATTGTTGATTTTTAAGGTTTTAATTATGAGTTTTTCACCTTCTCGTTTTTCGGTTGCCCCAATGTTAGATTGGACTGATCGTCATTGTCGCTACTTCCATCGCTTAATGACCAAAGAAACCCTGTTGTACACTGAAATGGTGACGACAGGTGCGATCATTCATGGAAAAGGAGATTTCCTGGCTTATAACGAAGAAGAGCATCCGTTAGCCCTTCAACTTGGTGGTTCAAACCCAGCAGATTTGGCTACGTGTGCCAAGCTAGCGCAAGAGCGTGGCTACGATGAGATTAACCTAAATGTGGGGTGTCCATCTGACCGCGTACAAAACGGTCGATTTGGTGCTTGCCTAATGGCTGAACCGCAGTTAGTTGCGGATTGTGTCGCAGCAATGAAAGACGTGGTCGATATCCCTGTAACAGTCAAGACTCGCATTGGTATTGATGATCAAGACTCTTACGAATTCCTAACGGATTTCGTTTCTATTGTTTCAGAAAAGGGTGGCTGTGAGCAGTTCACTATCCACGCACGTAAAGCATGGTTAAGTGGTCTAAGCCCAAAAGAAAACCGTGAGATCCCACCATTGGATTACCCACGCGCTTACCAATTGAAGCAAGACTTCTCACACCTAACGATTGCGATTAACGGTGGCGTGAAATCATTAGAAGAAGCAAAAGCACATCTTCAGCATCTTGACGGTGTGATGATTGGTCGTGAAGCATACCAAAGCCCATATTTACTGGCATCGGTAGATCAAGAGTTGTTTGGCTCTAATGCTCCAGTGAAGAAACGCAGCGAAATTGTTGAAGAGATGTATCCATACATTGAAGCGCAATTAGCGAAAGGTGCGTACCTTGGTCATATTACCCGCCACATGTTAGGTTTGTTCCAAAGCATGCCCGGTGCTCGTCAATGGCGTCGTCATATCAGTGAAAATGCGCACAAACCAGGTTCTGGTCTAGAAGTATTGCAAGACGCGCTAGCTAAGATTCCAAAAGAATTGAATGTGTAAAATTCGCCAGTGAATGGCTAAAATTACCAACTAAAGAATGATAAAGCCAGAGTGCAGAAATGCCTCTGGCTTTGTTTTTTTATTAAAAATCATAATCTTAACTTCGTTTCTGTAAGTTGGTATGGAAACTGCTCTGTTTATTGAAAACAAATGGAGAAGTGATTATGTTGGAGCTAATCTTTATTTTAGTCTTTGCGGCGACCTTGTTGGTTACGGGTATCACAATGATGACCGTATTCGCAGCAACTGGTATTGCGTTAGTTGTGATGTTTTTACTGGGAATGGTTGGAGCGGTACTTAAACTATTACCATGGTTAATCGTGATTGCATTGGGTATTTGGTTCTTCAAGAATTACGTCGCTCAGCCCCGCTATAAATAATGAGTAACATCATTTAGTTGATGGAGAGGCGTGAGAATATGGTATATTTCCTCTCACGTCCTCTACGTGAATATCAGCTATCTCGGAGTAAATACTACATGACAAATAAAGCGAACATCGCTTTAACGGCATTATCGTTGGCAGTATCTTTTCCTGTTTTTGCAGAGTACTCTGTATCGACAAAAGTCGGCGCAGAGGTATGGGCTGCCGACACTAAAGTTAATGAAGTGAGACGAGATAGCAGTACCGCAGGCACTTTTTACGCGGCGATTGAACATGATGTTAAATACGTCCCTAATGCGCGCCTTCGTTACTCAAGTGTTGATGCGGATTACATGGGGTTCGATAAGCTCGATTTAACCTTGTATTACCACGTTCTAGAGCATGATTTATTGCACTTTGATGCGGGTCTCACGTTTAGTAATTTAAGTGACACTAAATACATTGATGCTGGCTCAAGCAGGCGTGTAGAAGAATTTGATGAGCTGATTTGGGCTTGGTATGGTTACGCAGAAATTCAAGTTCCGGATACAAACTTTGATGTGATTGGTGAGATAAACTTTGGTGACAACAAAGGTATCAAAAGCACCGATTTCATGGCAGGTGTTCAATACAATGTACCGCTCGAAAAAGCTCGACTGGCTTTTCGTGGAGGTTACCGTGTGATTGATTTAGAGTCCGATAAATTCATGTCGGATCTAGGGAAAGAGTTTATTTTTGCTAACGGCTTCTTTGTGAGTGCGGAATACGCGTTCTAAACTCAGCCATGTTAGATATTCGATTTACTTAAAACGTCGCTTTATAAGCGGCGTTTTTTTATATCACTTCATTATATCTAATCGAAATTTCTCCCTATTTGGCTGACTTAGACCATGCTTACCTAGGAGCAATGTGAAAGTTAAAACAGGGATAGCGATGACAATAAATGAACTAAGACATCTATTCCGTGAAAATCAGCTTATCGAAGCGATTATTGAGCCTGCAATCCAAGAGGGTGGTTGGGTTGTAGAGTTCAGACATGCGCGCGGTGGTTTTGTTTTTCTAACGGACAGTCACGGCGAAGAATGTCTTTATGAAGATTTGGATACTGCGTCAAAATCGGCAATGGCAGTAGGCTTTCAACAAGTCCGCATTGAAGATCGATGAGCAAAAAGTAAGCCGTTCTTACTTCCAAAAAGTTATAAAACATTCACTTCTATTCTTTCTTGTTATTAAGGAGAGTGGGTACTCTATCGTCACGCAATGAATAGGGATGTCGTGATAATGTCTTTTCAAAAGAATGAGTATTCTCACAAGAATGTGTCTGAAGATAATAATGGGCAAGGAGGAAATCCTCCAATCGCAAGCCCTCTGAATGACCAACAAATTAGCTCACTCCAACAAACTGTCTCTGAGTTGTCTTCACAGCAACTTGCTTGGGTCAGTGGGTATTTTTGGGGATTAGCTCAAAATCAACCAAACACAGCGGTAACGCCAATTGCACAAGCAACGGCAGCCGTATCAGCGAAGCCAGCAGGTAAGTTGAGTATTATTTTTGCTTCCCAAACGGGCAATGCTAAAGGTGTTGCTGAAGCTCTGGAACAGGAAGCAAAAGCAGAAGGAATTGCAGTCGAACTTTTTGATGCAAGCGATTACAAAGGTAAAAACTTAGCCAAAGAAACGCATGTCATTATTGTGGCATCGACTAACGGCGAAGGCGAAGCGCCAGACAATGCCATTGAGCTACATGAGTTTTTGCAATCGAAGAAGGCTCCTAAGCTGCCAAACCTGCAATATGGTGTTATTGCATTGGGAGATTCTAGCTACGAGTTCTTCTGTCAGACCGGTAAAGACTTCGACACTTACCTATCAAAGCTAGGCGCGACTCCATTTATCGAGCGTCTTGATTGCGATGTGGATTATGAAGCCCCTGCAACTGAATGGCGTAAGAATGCGTTAGACAAGGTAAAAGATACACTGTCTTCTGGCTCTGAAGCGGATGTGGTTCAACTTCCTGTGGGTCAAGCTGCGACTGCGCACTCTCCTTACAATAAACAAAATCCGTACACTGCGACGTTACTGACCAGTCAAAAAATCACGGGCCGTGACTCTGGAAAAGACGTTCGTCATATAGAAATCGACTTAGAAGGCTCGGGCTTAACGTATCAGCCAGGTGATGCACTAGGTGTGTGGTTTGAAAATAGCTCGGAACTTGCAAATGCCATTCTTGGTAAGGTCGGTTTGTCTGGGGTTGAGACTGTTGACGTTGATGGTGAAAGCTTGTCAATCCACAGTGCTCTTGTGAGTAAATATGAAATCACAACATCTAACCCACAGCTCATCACAAAGTTTGCCGAGTTATCCGGTAGCAAGAAGCTACAAAAGTTAGTTGAAGATAAAGATAAGCTTCGCGAGTACTCTGCAAATACTCAAATCGTTGATGTACTGGCAGAAAAGAAAACCAAGTTAACCGCAGATGAATTGATTGGTTTGCTTCGTCGCCTTACTCCACGCCTTTACTCTATTGCATCAAGCCAAGAAGAGGTCGATGAAGAAGTACACCTAACGGTTGCTTTGGTTGAGTACGAACAAAACGACGAAAAACGATATGGTGGTGCGTCTAGTTTCTTAGCACAGCGTCTCGAAGAGGGGGGTGAAGTTAAAGTATTTGTTGAGCATAACAACAACTTCAAACTGCCGGAAGATGATAGCATTCCAATTATCATGGTTGGTCCTGGCACAGGGATCGCACCATTCCGTAGCTTTATTCAGGAGCGTGAAAACCGCGATGCTGAAGGCAAAAACTGGTTGTTCTTTGGTGATCGCACGTTCACTCAAGACTTCTTGTACCAAGTGGAATGGCAAAAGTATCTCAAGTCAGGAGTACTAAGCCGATTGGATGTTGCCTTTAGTCGTGACCAAGTAGAAAAGGTTTACGTACAACATCGCATCTTAGAAAACGCAGCTCAAGTGTGGCAGTGGATCCAAGAAGGCGCTTATATCTATGTCTGCGGTGATGCAACGCGTATGGCAAAAGATGTGCACGACGCATTGGTTATCGTTGCTGAACAAGAAGGCAAGATGCCGCGTGACGATGCAGAACAATTTATTAATGACCTACGTAAAGCGAAACGTTATCAGAGGGATGTGTACTAATGACTTTTTCTACGGACAATAATAAGCAGGTTGTATTAGGTGAAGAGTTAGGGCCGCTATCTGATAACGAGCGCCTGAAGCGAGAAAGCAACTTATTACGTGGCACCATTGAGCAAGATTTACAGGACCGTATTACTGGTGGCTTTACTGCCGACAACTTCCAGTTAATTCGTTTCCACGGTATGTATCAACAAGACGATCGTGATATCCGTAATGAACGCACAAAGCAAAAACTGGAACCATTACATAATGTGATGCTTCGTGCTCGTATGCCTGGAGGCATCATCACGCCAACGCAATGGTTAGCGATCGACAAGTTCGCAACGGAGCACTCTTTATATGGAAGTATTCGTCTGACGACTCGCCAAACGTTCCAGTTTCATGGGGTATTAAAACCGAATATTAAGTTGATGCATCAAACGCTCAACAGTATTGGCATTGATTCGATTGCAACCGCGGGTGATGTAAACCGTAACGTGTTGTGTACCACTAACCCAGTGGAGTCAGAGTTACACCAAGAAGCTTACGAATGGGCGAAGAAGATCAGTGAGCATCTATTACCAAAGACGCGCGCTTATGCAGAGATTTGGCTAGACGGTGAAAAAGTAGAAAGCACGGAAGAAGACGAACCGATTCTAGGCAAGAACTACTTACCACGTAAGTTTAAAACTACAGTGGTTATCCCACCGCAAAATGACGTAGATGTACACGCTAACGATCTCAACTTCGTAGCGATTGCAGATAACGGTAAGCTGGTAGGCTTTAACGTCCTGGTCGGCGGCGGCTTAGCGATGACGCATGGCGATACATCAACTTATCCGCGCCGCGCTGACGACTTTGGCTTTATTCCGCTGGACAAGACACTTGATGTTGCCGCAGCTGTAGTAACAACTCAGCGCGACTGGGGTAACCGTTCAAACCGTAAGAACGCAAAAACCAAATACACATTGGATCGTGTAGGTAGCGATGTCTTTAAAGCGGAAGTCGAGAAACGTGCTGGTGTTAAGTTTGAGCAAAGCCGTCCATATGAATTCACAGAACGTGGTGACCGTATTGGCTGGGTAGAAGGAATTGATGGTAAATATCATCTAGCGCTTTTCATCGAAAACGGTCGCTTATTAGACTTTCCAGGTAAACCACTTAAGACGGGTGTTGCTGAAATTGCCAAAATCCACAAAGGCGATTTCCGCATGACAGCAAACCAAAACCTAATTGTTGCGGGTGTACCTAAAAACGAAAAAGCGAAGATTGAAAAGATCGCTCGTGAACATGGCTTAATGGACGACGGCGTAAGTGAACAGCGTAAGAACTCAATGGCTTGTGTTGCTTTTCCAACTTGTCCGCTAGCGATGGCAGAAGCTGAACGTTTCCTTCCTCAGTTTGTTACTGATGTGGAGGGGATTCTGGAGAAGCACAACCTACCAGAAAATGACAACATCATTTTGCGTGTAACTGGGTGTCCAAATGGTTGTGGTCGCGCAATGTTGGCTGAAATTGGTCTAGTTGGCAAAGCGCCGGGTCGTTACAACTTGCACCTAGGTGGTAACCGTTCCGGTACTCGAGTACCAAAAATGTATAAAGAGAACATCACGGATAAGCAAATCTTAGAAGAGATTGATCTGCTGGTGGCTCGATGGTCGAAAGAGCGTGAAGAAGGCGAAGCCTTTGGCGATTTCACTATTCGTGCTGGCATTATCCAAGAAGTGCTCGTATCAAAGAGGGACTTTCATGCTTGATTCTGTAGCATCCAAGCTGGAGCTCACAGAGTTACTGACATTAACAAAGACGGAGCAAATCCTCCGTCTTGCTCAAATTAATGTCGAGCTCGAAAAGCTTTCAGCACAAGAGAGAGTTGCGTGGGCTTTAGATAATCTAGAAGGCGAGTTCGCGGTTTCTTCTAGTTTTGGTATTCAAGCCGCGGTTATGCTTCATTTAGTTACTCGCGCCAAAGCGGACATCCCCGTCATTCTAACCGATACTGGTTACCTGTTTGCTGAGACGTACCGATTTATCGATGAGCTGACAGATGCTCTCAACCTAAATTTAAAAGTTTATCGAGCCAAAGAAAGTGCGAATTGGCAAGAAGCTCGATATGGAAAATTATGGGAGCAGGGCGTAGAGGGAATTGAAAAATACAACAAGCTCAATAAAGTTGAGCCGATGCGTCGAGCGTTAAAAGAGCTTAATGTTGGAACGTGGTTCTCTGGATTGCGTCGAGAGCAAAGTAAATCTCGTGCAGGTTTACCGATTCTATCAATTCAGAACGGTGTGTTTAAATTTCTACCAGTAATTGATTGGACTAATAAAGACGTTCATTACTACTTAGAACAAAACGGCCTTAAATACCACCCATTGTGGGATGAAGGTTACCTTTCAGTTGGTGATACACATACCACTCGTAAATGGGAGCCGGGAATGTCAGAGGAAGAAACTCGATTCTTTGGTTTAAAGCGAGAATGTGGCCTACACGAAGATGATGGCTCTGAACAAGATGGGTCTGGCATATAGCCATAATGCTCTTTAAATAGAGTTTAGGTTAAGTTTAATAAAGATAGCTGCAATAAAGCAGCTTTCTTTATTTATGGTACTTGAAAAACACGTCTCAAAGAACAACTCTGTGGATAAGTTGTGTGAGAGTTTGGGGTAAAGTTGAATAAATAAAGGTTTGATCGAAAACTCATCGTTTAACCATTATTTTTGCAATTTTTGAAAAATAACACTTGCCAATGTGAGCGCGATCTCTATAATGCCTCCTCGTCGACAGGGCAAGGCCTCACAAGGGTTTAAGCGAAGTTGATAAGGCTGAAAAGAAAAACGAAATAATTTTAAGAAAGTGTTTGACACAATAAATTATCTCGCTAGAATGGCCGCCTCTTCCGAAGTGATGTCAATCACAAAGAAGAGTTGCTCTTTAACAATATAGACCTATCAATCTGTGTGGGCACTCGTTGATGATAATCCAATTCGATACCTCGGTATCAAATTAGGTTTCAATGAAACGAAGTGACCATTGAATCTTCGGATTCAGCACAGTCAATTCAAA
>NZ_JAWOVO010000041.1:0-15001 GCF_033339955.1 Vibrio sp. 1731
TCTCCGAATGAAAGCCTGTCCTCAGCATAGTACCGGGAAGGAGGGAGTGACCATCTCATTAAATAAAGCACGCTAAGCCGGTGGCAGCGGTCGCAATGGCCTAAACTTCCCCGCACCGACCTTGGCGCTGCTGCGCCATAGGTAATCGCCGGTCAGGTTGATGTGCTCCCACCCCAGCGGCGACAGATATTGCAACAATGTGTCGTCCAGCGCCGTGCCGTTGCCACGCAAAGCACTGGTGGCACGCTCCAGATATACCGTGTTCCACAACACGATGGCCGCCGTCACCAGATTGAGGCCGCTGGCCCGGTAGCGCTGCTGCTCAAAACTGCGGTCGCGGATTTCACCCAATCGGTAGAAGAAGACCGCCCTGGCCAGCGCGTTGCGCGCCTCGCCCTTATTCAGCCCCGCATGGACGCGGCGGCGCAGCTCCACGCTTTGCAGCCAATCCAAAATGAACAGCGTGCGCTCGATGCGCCCCAGCTCGCGCAACGCCACGGCCAAGCCGTTCTGGCGCGGGTAGCTGCCGAGTTTGCGCAGCATCAGCGAAGCCGTTACCGTGCCTTGCTTGATGGAGGTGGCCAGCCGCAGAATTTCATCCCAATGGGCGCGTATTTGCTTGATGTTCAGCCTGTCGCTGCTAATCATCGGCTTGAGCGCGTCATAGGCGGCATCGCCCTTGGGGATGAATAGCTTGGTTTCGCCCAAGTCACGGATACGCGGCGCGAAGCGAAATCCCAGCAAATGCATCAAGCCAAACACGTGATCGGTGAAGCCTGCCGTGTCGGTGTAGTGTTCCTCGATGCGCAAGTCCGACTCGTGGTACAGCAGGCCATCAAGCACGTAAGTTGAATCACGAATGCCCACGTTGACCACCTTGGCACTGAAGGGCGCGTACTGGTCGGAGATATGGGTGTAGAAAGTCCGTCCTGGACTGCTTCCATACTTCGGGTTGATATGACCAGTGCTTTCTGCTTTGCTGCCGGTTCTGAAGTTCTGGCCGTCCGACGATGACGTGGTGCCGTCACCCCAGTTGCCGGCGAAGGGTTGCCGAAACTGCGCATTCACCAGCTCGGCCAGCGCCGTCGAATAGGTTTCATCGCGGATGTGCCAGGCTTGCAGCCAAGACAGCTTGGCGTAGGTGGTGCCAGGGCAGGACTCGGCCATTTTGGTCAGACCCAGGTTGATCGCGTCGGCCAGGATCGTCGTCAACAGCAAGGTTTTGTCCTTGGCCGTGTCGCTGGTCTTCAGGTGTGTGAAGTGGCGGGTGAAGCCCGTCCATTCATCGACCTCCATCAGCAACTCGGTGATTTTGAGGTGCGGCAGCAGCATAGCTGTCTGGTCGATCATGGCTTGCGCGGCGTCTGGTACTGCCGCGTCCAGCGGCGTGATCTTCAGGCCTGACGCGGTGGTGATGATGGCATCCGGTAAGTCGTTGGCCGCAGCCATGCGGTTGACTGTGGCGAGTTGCGCCTCCAACAATTCCAACCGGTCATGCAGGTATTGGTCGCAGTCGGTGGCCACTGCCAGCGGCAATTCGCTGGCCAGCTTCAAAGTGGCGAACTTCTCGACCGGCACCAGGTATTCGTCGAAGTCCTTGAACTGGCGAGAACCCTGCACCCAGACATCACCGGAGCGCAGCGCGTTCTTCAGCTCCGACAGGGCGCATAACTCGTAGTAACGCCGGTCGATGCCGTCGTCGGTCAGAACCAGCTTTGCCCAGCGCGGCTTGATGAATGCGGTTGGCGCATCGGCGGGCACCTTGCGCGCGCTGTCGCTGTTCATGCCGCGCAGCATGTCGATGGCATCGAGCACACCCTTGGCGGCGGGCGCAGCCCGCAATTTGAGCACGCCCAGGAACTGCGGCGCGTAGCGGCGTAGCGTGGCATAGCTTTCACCGATGTGGTGCAGGAAATCAAAGTCGGCAGGCCGCGCCAATGTTTGCGCTTCGGTGACGCTGGCGGCGAAGGTGTCCCAGGGCATAACGGCCTCGATGGCGGCGAACGGATCGCTGCCGCTTTGCTTGGCCTCAATCAACGCTTGACCGATGCGCCCATACATCCGCACCTTGTCGTTGATCGCCTTGCCGGAAGCCTGGAACTGCTGCTGATGCTTGTTCTTGGCCGCGTTGAACAGCTTGCCGATGATGCGATCGTGAAGGTCGATGATTTCATCGGTGACGGTGGCCATGCCTTCGATGGCCAGCGCTACCAGCGTGGCATAGCGTCGTTGCACCTCGAACTTTGCCAGATCAGCAGGCGTCATCTGGCCACCTTCACGAGCGATTTTGAGCAGGCGGTTCTGGTGAACCTGCCGCTCGATGCCTGCGGGCAGATCAAGTGCTTGCCAGGATTTCAGGCGCTCAATATGTTCGAGCATGTGGCGAGAGTTCGGTTTGGCAGGCGACTGGCGCAGCCATGCCAGCCACGTCACTTTACTGCCGTCCTTGCGCTTGAGAAGTTCGTCCAGGCGCTGACGGTGGGGTGATAACAAAGAATCGGTCAGCGCCGCGTAAATGCGTCGGTTGGCACGGGTGATGGCCTCGGCGCTTGCGCGCTCGATGGCATTCATGGCGGGCAGGATAATGCTCTGCCGCCGCAGATTCTCGACAAGTGCGCTCGCCAGCACGATGCCTTTGTCGGTCTGCAAGGCCAGCTCGGTCAATGTATGCACGGCTTGCCGATAGTGGCTCATGGTGAAGGGCTTGAACCCAAAAACCGTTTGCAGCTCGACCAAGTGCTCCCGCCGTGTCTGTTCGCGCTGGCCGTACTCGCTCCAACTTTCCACTGGCATCTTGAGTTGCGCGGCCACCATGCGCAACAGGGGCGGAAACGGAGGCTCATCGACGCCCAAAAAGGTGCCAGGGAATCGCAAGTAGCAAAGCTGCACAGCGAAGCCCAATCGATTCGCGGCGCCGCGACGCTGACGGATCACCGACAGGTCGGTTTCGTTGAACGTGTAGTGCCGTATCAGTTCGTCTTTGGCATCTGGCAGTGCCAGCAGGCTTTCGCGCTCGGTGGCGGACAGGATTGAGCGGCGTGGCATGGTCAGTCTTCCCGCAGGTACTGGTACAAGGTTTCGCGGCTGATGCCGAAGTCACGGGCCACCAAGGTTTTTTGGTCGCCTGCCGCAACTCGCCGTTTCAACTCGGCAATTTGTTCGCTGTTCAGCGATTTCTTTCGTCCCCGGTAGGCACCGCGCTGCTTGGCCAGCACGATTCCCTCGCGCTGACGTTCGCGGATCAGGGCGCGCTCGAACTCAGCGAAGGCTCCCATGACCGACAGCATCAGATTGGCCATCGGTGAGTCCTCGCCGGTGAACTTCAGCCCTTCTTTGACGAACTCCATGCGCACGCCCCGTTGTGTCAGCCCTTGGACGATGCGGCGCAGGTCATCAAGGTTGCGTGCCAGCCTGTCCATGCTATGCACCACCACGGTGTCGCCCTCGCGGACGAAGGCCAGCAGCCTTTCCAGCTCGGGACGCTGGGTGTCCTTGCCAGAAGCCTTGTCGGTGAACACCCGCGCCACCTGAACACCCTCCAATTGCCGTTCCGGGTTCTGGTCGAAGCTGCTGACGCGGACATAGCCGATGCGTTGACCTTGCAAGATGCCTCCAAAGGCAAAAGTGTCAGGATGAAATCTATTACCTTTGACGGAATATGTCAATCAATAGGAAATTTAACTCTATTCTGACATCGTTTGTCGTTTTCAGAAGACGGCTGCACTGAACGTCAGAAGCCGACTGCACTATAGCAGCGGAGGGGTTGGATCCATCAGGCAACGACGGGCTGCTGCCGGCCATCAGCGGACGCAGGGAGGACTTTCCGCAACCGGCCGTTCGATGCGGCACCGATGGCCTTCGCGCAGGGGTAGTGAATCCGCCAGGATTGACTTGCGCTGCCCTACCTCTCACTAGTGAGGGGCGGCAGCGCATCAAGCGGTGAGCGCACTCCGGCACCGCCAACTTTCAGCACATGCGTGTAAATCATCGTCGTAGAGACGTCGGAATGGCCGAGCAGATCCTGCACGGTTCGAATGTCGTAACCGCTGCGGAGCAAGGCCGTCGCGAACGAGTGGCGGAGGGTGTGCGGTGTGGCGGGCTTCGTGATGCCTGCTTGTTCTACGGCACGTTTGAAGGCGCGCTGAAAGGTCTGGTCATACATGTGATGGCGACGCACGACACCGCTCCGTGGATCGGTCGAATGCGTGTGCTGCGCAAAAACCCAGAACCACGGCCAGGAATGCCCGGCGCGCGGATACTTCCGCTCAAGGGCGTCGGGAAGCGCAACGCCGCTGCGGCCCTCGGCCTGGTCCTTCAGCCACCATGCCCGTGCACGCGACAGCTGCTCGCGCAGGCTGGGTGCCAAGCTCTCGGGTAACATCAAGGCCCGATCCTTGGAGCCCTTGCCCTCCCGCACGATGATCGTGCCGTGATCGAAATCCAGATCCTTGACCCGCAGTTGCAAACCCTCACTGATCCGCATGCCCGTTCCATACAGAAGCTGGGCGAACAAACGATGCTCGCCTTCCAGAAAACCGAGGATGCGAACCACTTCATCCGGGGTCAGCACCACCGGCAAGCGCCGCGACGGCCGAGGTCTTCCGATCTCCTGAAGCCAGGGCAGATCCGTGCACAGCACCTTGCCGTAGAAGAACAGCAAGGCCGCCAATGCCTGACGATGCGTGGAGACCGAAACCTTGCGCTCGTTCGCCAGCCAGGACAGAAATGCCTCGACTTCGCTGCTGCCCAAGGTTGCCGGGTGACGCACACCGTGGAAACGGATGAAGGCACGAACCCAGTGGACATAAGCCTGTTCGGTTGGTAAGCTGTAATGCAAGTAGCGTATGCGCTCACGCAACTGGTCCAGAACCTTGACCGAACGCAGCGGTGGTAACGGCGCAGTGGCGGTTTTCATGGCTTGTTATGACTGTTTTTTTGTACAGTCTATGCCTCGGGCATCCAAGCAGCAAGCGCGTTACGCCGTGGGTCGATGTTTGATGTTATGGAGCAGCAACGATGTTACGCAGCAGGGCAGTCGCCCTAAAACAAAGTTATGCAGCCAAATCCCAACAATTAAGGGTCTTAAAATGGTAAAAGATTGGATTCCCATCTCTCATGATAATTACAAGCAGGTGCAAGGACCGTTCTATCATGGAACCAAAGCCAATTTGGCGATTGGTGACTTGCTAACCACAGGGTTCATCTCTCATTTCGAGGACGGTCGTATTCTTAAGCACATCTACTTTTCAGCCTTGATGGAGCCAGCAGTTTGGGGAGCTGAACTTGCTATGTCACTGTCTGGCCTCGAGGGTCGCGGCTACATATACATAGTTGAGCCAACAGGACCGTTCGAAGACGATCCGAATCTTACGAACAAAAGATTTCCCGGTAATCCAACACAGTCCTATAGAACCTGCGAACCCTTGAGAATTGTTGGCGTTGTTGAAGACTGGGAGGGGCATCCTGTTGAATTAATAAGGGGAATGTTGGATTCGTTGGAGGACTTAAAGCGCCGTGGTTTACACGTCATTGAAGACTAGTCCTTTGCATAACAAAGCCATCAAACCGGACGCCAGAGATTCCGCGCCTGTTGCGCATGGCTTCGCCATTTTATGCGCAATAGGCGCGCCACCCTGTCGCCGTTTATGGCGGCGTTAACCCAAAGGAGTATCGTGAAAATATCACTAATGGCTGCAAAAGCAAGAAATGGGGTTATTGGCTGCGGCTCGGATATCCCGTGGAACGCTAAAGGTGAGCAGCTGCTTTTTAAAGCAATAACTTACAATCAATGGCTCTTAGTCGGCCGTAAAACATTTGAGGCAATGGGGGCTCTCCCAAATAGAAAGTATGCAGTTGTCAGCCGCTCAGGATCGGTAGCTACTAACGATGATGTGGTTGTGTTTCCATCTATAGAAGCAGCAATGAGGGAGCTAAAGACTCTTACGAACCATGTTGTTGTTTCTGGTGGTGGAGAGATCTACAAGAGTCTGATCGCCCATGCCGACACGCTACATATCTCGACAATAGATTCCGAGCCAGAGGGCAATGTTTTCTTTCCGGAAATCCCCAAAGAGTTCAATGTGGTGTTCGAGCAGGAATTTCATTCAAATATAAATTATCGCTATCAAATCTGGCAAAGGGGTTAACCATCCAAGCCATCGGACACATTTTGCTTCGCTGCGCTCAAAACGCAAAATGTGCCGCTGCTTAGCGGCGTTAGATGCACTAAGCACATAATTGCTCACAGCCAAACTATCAGGTCAAGTCTGCTTTTATTATTTTTAAGCGTGCATAATAAGCCCTACACAAATTGGGAGTTAGACATCATGAGCAACGCAGTGCCCGCCGAGATTTCGGTACAGCTATCACAGGCACTCAACGTCATCGAGCATCATCTGGGATCGACGTTGCTGGCCGTGCATTTGTACGGCTCTGCACTCGACGGTGGCCTGAAGCCATGCAGTGATATTGATTTGCTGGTTACTGTGACTGCACAGCTCGATGAGACTGTGCGGCAGGCTCTGTTCGTAGATTTCCTGGAAGTTTCCGCTTCTCCCGGCCAAAGTGAAGCTCTCCGTGCCTTGGAAGTTACCATCGTCGTGTACGGCGATGTTGTTCCTTGGCGTTATCCAGCCAGACGGGAACTGCAATTCGGGGAGTGGCAGCGCAAGGACATTCTTGCGGGCATCTTCGAGCCCGCGACAACCGATGTTGATCTGGCTATTCTGCTAACTAAAGCAAGGCAACACAGCCTTGCCTTGGCAGGTTCGGCCGCGGAAGATTTCTTCAACTCAGTCCCGGAAAGCGATCTATTCAAAGCACTGGCCGACACCTTGAAACTATGGAACTCACAACCGGATTGGGCAGGCGACGAGCGGAATGTAGTGCTTACTTTGTCTCGCATTTGGTACAGCGCAGCAACCGGCAAGATCGCGCCGAAGGATGTAGCTGCCAACTGGGTAATGGAACGCCTGCCCGTCCAACATCAGCCCGTGCTGCTTGAAGCCCAGCAGGCTTACCTTGGACAAGGGATGGATTGCTTGGCCTCACGCGCTGATCAGTTGACTGCGTTCATTTACTTTGTGAAGCACGAAGCCGCCAGTCTGCTCGGCTCCACGCCAATGATGTCTAACAGTTCATTCAAGCCGACGCCGCTTCGCGGCGCAGCTTAATTCAGGCGTTAGATGCACTAAGCACATAATTGCTCACAGCCAAACTATCAGGTCAAGTCTGCTTTTATTATTTTTAAGCGTGCATAATAAGCCCTACACAAATTGGGAGATATATCATGAAAGGCTGGCTTTTTCTTGTTATCGCAATAGTTGGCGAAGTAATCGCAACATCCGCATTAAAATCTAGCGAGGGCTTTACTAAGCTTGCCCCTTCCGCCGTTGTCATAATCGGTTATGGCATCGCATTTTATTTTCTTTCTCTGGTTCTGAAATCCATCCCTGTCGGTGTTGCTTATGCAGTCTGGTCGGGACTCGGCGTCGTCATAATTACAGCCATTGCCTGGTTGCTTCATGGGCAAAAGCTTGATGCGTGGGGCTTTGTAGGTATGGGGCTCATAATTGCTGCCTTTTTGCTCGCCCGATCCCCATCGTGGAAGTCGCTGCGGAGGCCGACGCCATGGTGACGGTGTTCGGCATTCTGAATCTCACCGAGGACTCCTTCTTCGATGAGAGCCGGCGGCTAGACCCCGCCGGCGCTGTCACCGCGGCGATCGAAATGCTGCGAGTCGGATCAGACGTCGTGGATGTCGGACCGGCCGCCAGCCATCCGGACGCGAGGCCTGTATCGCCGGCCGATGAGATCAGACGTATTGCGCCGCTCTTAGACGCCCTGTCCGATCAGATGCACCGTGTTTCAATCGACAGCTTCCAACCGGAAACCCAGCGCTATGCGCTCAAGCGCGGCGTGGGCTACCTGAACGATATCCAAGGATTTCCTGACCCTGCGCTCTATCCCGATATTGCTGAGGCGGACTGCAGGCTGGTGGTTATGCACTCAGCGCAGCGGGATGGCATCGCCACCCGCACCGGTCACCTTCGACCCGAAGACGCGCTCGACGAGATTGTGCGGTTCTTCGAGGCGCGGGTTTCCGCCTTGCGACGGAGCGGGGTCGCTGCCGACCGGCTCATCCTCGATCCGGGGATGGGATTTTTCTTGAGCCCCGCACCGGAAACATCGCTGCACGTGCTGTCGAACCTTCAAAAGCTGAAGTCGGCGTTGGGGCTTCCGCTATTGGTCTCGGTGTCGCGGAAATCCTTCTTGGGCGCCACCGTTGGCCTTCCTGTAAAGGATCTGGGTCCAGCGAGCCTTGCGGCGGAACTTCACGCGATCGGCAATGGCGCTGACTACGTCCGCACCCACGCGCCTGGAGATCTGCGAAGCGCAATCACCTTCTCGGAAACCCTCGCGAAATTTCGCAGTCGCGACGCCAGAGACCGAGGGTTAGATCATGCCTAGCATTCACCTTCCGGCCGCCCGCTAGCGGACCCTGGTCAGGTTCCGCGAAGGTGGGCGCAGACATGCTGGGCTCGTCAGGATCAAACTGCACTATGAGGCGGCGGTTCATACCGCGCCAGGGGAGCGAATGGACAGCGAGGAGCCTCCGAACGTTCGGGTCGCCTGCTCGGGTGATATCGACGAGGTTGTGCGGCTGATGCACGACGCTGCGGCGTGGATGTCCGCCAAGGGAACGCCCGCCTGGGACGTCGCGCGGATCGACCGGACATTCGCGGAGACCTTCGTCCTGAGATCCGAGCTCCTAGTCGCGAGTTGCAGCGACGGCATCGTCGGCTGTTGCACCTTGTCGGCCGAGGATCCCGAGTTCTGGCCCGACGCCCTCAAGGGGGAGGCCGCATATCTGCACAAGCTCGCGGTGCGACGGACACATGCGGGCCGGGGTGTCAGCTCCGCGCTGATCGAGGCTTGCCGCCATGCCGCGCGAACGCAGGGGTGCGCCAAGCTGCGGCTCGACTGCCACCCGAACCTGCGTGGCCTATACGAGCGGCTCGGATTCACCCACGTCGACACTTTCAATCCCGGCTGGGATCCAACCTTCATCGCAGAACGCCTAGAACTCGAAATCTAACGTCCGTTCGGGCATCGAGGTCCATGTCGGGGTGGGACGGGCCCGTGGCTTCAAGATCACTTGCAGTCCGACCGCGATGTCTTGGTTGCGCGAGAGGTTGTCGATATCCTCCACTTCCATCATCAACCCTGGATAATGCCGCCGCCGTCATCGCCGCCGACGCCCGTGCCGGGCTTTTCGGGCCTGTCAGGCTTGCTCGGCCTTCAGCCTGCCTGGGCGAGATCTCCGGCGGACGGATTAACGGCGGAGCTTCGCCGCCTTTCGTGCGTGTGAAGGCCGAAGATAGTTCTCTCAAAAACATCCGTTTATGAGAGATACCAAATGTCATTTTCAGAAGACGACTGCACCAGTTGATTGGGCGTAATGGCTGTTGTGCAGCCAGCTCCTGACAGTTCAATATCAGAAGTGATCTGCACCAATCTCGACTATGCTCAATACTCGTGTGGGCTCTGTTGCAAAAATCGTGAAGCTTGAGCATGCTTGGCGGAGATTGGACGGACGGAACGATGACGGATTTCAAGTGGCGCCATTTCCAGGGTGATGTGATCCTGTGGGCGGTGCGCTGGTATTGTCGCTATCCGATCAGCTATCGCGACCTTGAGGAAATGCTGGCGGAACGCGGCATTTCGGTCGACCATACGACGATCTATCGCTGGGTCCAGTGCTACGCCCCGGAGATGGAGAAGCGGCTGCGCTGGTTCTGGCGGCGTGGCTTTGATCCGAGCTGGCGCCTGGATGAAACCTACGTCAAGGTGCGGGGCAAGTGGACCTACCTGTACCGGGCAGTCGACAAGCGGGGCGACACGATCGATTTCTACCTGTCGCCGACCCGCAGCGCCAAGGCAGCGAAGCGGTTCCTGGGCAAGGCCCTGCGAGGCCTGAAGCACTGGGAAAAGCCTGCCACGCTCAATACCGACAAAGCGCCGAGCTATGGTGCAGCGATCACCGAATTGAAGCGCGAAGGAAAGCTGGACCGGGAGACGGCCCACCGGCAGGTGAAGTATCTCAATAACGTGATCGAGGCCGATCACGGAAAGCTCAAGATACTGATCAAGCCGGTGCGCGGTTTCAAATCGATCCCCACGGCCTATGCCACGATCAAGGGATTCGAAGTCATGCGAGCCCTGCGCAAAGGACAGGCTCGCCCCTGGTGCCTGCAGCCCGGCATCAGGGGCGAGGTGCGCCTTGTGGAGAGAGCTTTTGGCATTGGGCCCTCGGCGCTGACGGAGGCCATGGGCATGCTCAACCACCATTTCGCAGCAGCCGCCTGATCGGCGCAGAGCGACAGCCTACCTCTGACTGCCGCCAATCTTTGCAACAGAGCCCGCCGTGCTAGTCTGCTCGGTGATGGTGGAGTGAAGCCAACCCGCAATCGGGTTATGAATCTGCATCGCGATTCGCAATCAGCTGTCTCTTGAGCATGTCGAACTCCTGCGATGTTATCTCGCCGTGCTCGTGCTGCTACACCAACTTGTCCAACTCATCCGCCACACCGCTCCCCACCACCTGCGATGGCCAGGTTGTTTGCTGGGCGCATTGGCGGAGTATCGTCTCGACCCGGGACACCCACACCGGCACAACCTTACGGGAGTGATTCACTGTCAAAGAATCGGCCCGGTGCTCTGACGCAAGTATCGGGATGGTCACCATTTGTAAGCCGTAGACCTGAGTGGTGATCAAGACTTCGATACCACCGACCGTACCGGTACTAATCGACGACGGTCGTGTTCGTCGCCTGCCGCAGGGACTCTGCACACCTCCGTTTACGCATGTGCCTGGAGGAGTTGGAAATCGTCGTGTTCGGGAAACATTAAACACAGGATGGCAGCGATCTGAGCCAGCACATGATCAGCTAGCTCACCATCCGGATCGACGGCCCACTGCATCGTCGCGCCAGCGATGACCGAGTGCAGGAGCAACTCAGCTGCCGCAGGAGCACCTGGGGGCAGTCGCTTGCGGATCCCCTCCACCACCGCGCGGTTCCGCTGGATCGCAAGCGTGCGTAGCTCCGGCACCTGGAGCTCGTACCAGGAGATGAGATAGTTCACCGAGAAGTCGTTGCGAGTGTTCATGCTCCGAACGAGCACCTGCAAAAATTCCCAGAGCCCTTGCGGCCCTGCGCCTATCGGTATCGCATTCAGGTAATGCCGCACCTGCTCGACGCCGCGCTCCATCATCCTCACCAGCAGCGTATCGCGGTTGGTGAAGCGCTGGATTAACGCTGCGCGGGAGAGCCCCACCTCCTTTGCTACTCCGCTGAGCGTGAACTCTATGGGACCGCAACGCTTCAGCACTACGGTGGCGGCCTCGAGTACCTCGTCATCGGACTTGAGCTTGGGGCGGGGCATCAGTGTTCACCTTCTGTATGGGTTGGGGCGGAGGCTGTGGCTGCCGCCGCCATTGTAGCAAATTGAAGACGGAGCGAGAGTAGAGCCACGAGCCCCGCAAACACGGCCGATACAACGAGGCCAGGGAGCGGACCAGCAAGGTCGACAAACGCGCCGGCCGCAAGCATAACCATGGGCGAGGCTGACAGCATCACCGCCGAGACCGTGCCGAGTACCCGGCCGAGAAGTTCTGGCGGCGTGCGGTTGTAGATGGCAGCGTTGAGAATGGGAGAGACTGAGCCGGTCAGCAGTCCCACGAGCGCGCCCAACAACATCAGCACCGGCACGCCTGGCAACTGTGAAAGCAGAAGCGAGCCCACCGCAGAGCCACAAAATGCCACCGCCAGCCAGTTCTGCGCTGATATCCGGGCGCCGACCGACGCATGAATGGCAATGCCAAGGAGACCACCAGCCCCCATCATTGAGGAGAACAGCCCGAGCTCTGCTACTTGGCGTCCTGCATCTACAAACAGCGCAGGCATGATGACGCTGCCGTTGGCGCCAACGATGCCCACGAAGATCATCACTATACCAAAGAGAGGGCGCAGCAGGGGTTCGCTCCAGAGAAAAGCGACGCCGGCGCGCATGGAGAGAGTCGCCGTCGTGGTCATCGTCCGAGCGGCACGCGCGGGAAGCCCCCACGCGCCGAGCAGACCTGCAAGGACGGAGCAGAACGCCGTCAGCCCGAGCGTTGGCGCAGCGCCAAGCAGGCCGATTGCGGCCCCCCCAAGGGCCGGGCCACCTAGAATCGCGACGTTCCCGATCACCGCTTTCAGTGACGAGACGCGCTCAACGGAGAGCCCGGCGACGTGGCCGAGTTTGGGCAGCTCACTGTCCTGCGCGGCCATACCGGGTGCGTCGAACGCGGCACCGAGCACCACGCAAGCGATCAGCCCAGTGTTCGAGAGGGCGCCAACGGCATCGAGCAGTGGGATGCTCGCCATGGCCACGCCGCCCACCACACCCGAGATCAATGCGACGGGCGCGCGCCCGAACCGATCGACGAGGCCACCACCAACCCACGCGCCGATGATGGTCGCGATGACGCTGCTAGCGGCCGTGGCGCCCGCCCAGGCCGCGCTCTTTGTATGAGACAGGACGAACCATGGAAGCGCGAGGGCCGCCACCGCGTTGCCGATCCGGAAGAGAAAGGTCGCCGCGAACAGCGTCGCGAGCGGGCTATATCGACGTTCGCTCATTCCGCTGCGGCGAGCTGCGCCTTCGCCGCAGCGAGGTACTCTTCGTTACCCGAGTCGAGGGCGAAGAGTGCGTAGGTGACCGCCCCGAACGCAAGGCGCTCCGCGATGTGGTGGGCGAGCCGCGGCCACACCCGGCCACCGGCCGCTTCATACGTGAGGAGGAGCTTCGCGAGCCCCTCTTCACCAAAGACCATAAGGTGCGCGGCCATGTCGATGGCAGGGTCATCAACGCGGGCCTCGCTCCAGTCGATCATCCCGCTGACGCGCTCCGTGTTGTCGATGAGCACATGGCCCACGTAGAGATCGCCATGCACCACCACGGAGAAATCTGGCCACGACGAATCGTCGTCGAGCCAGCGCTGCCACCGGTGGAGGCGCTTGTCGTTCACCACGAACTCGCGTCGGACGCGGTCAACGTCGTCGGCCACCTTCTGACGGGCCTGCGTCGGTGTACGGATGAGCATCCCCGCATCCACGGCGGCGGAAATGGGGACGGCATGCAGGGCGGCGAGCGCGGTCGCGAAGCTCTCCGCGAAGACCTCCGAGTCCTGCGGCACGACCCAGTCGGGCGTGGACGAACCAGGCTGGATGACCATCGCAGTCGAGTCTTCGAGCATGGGATAGGCAACGAGCTCGGCGTTGGCCACGCGCCAGTCCGGCACCGCGAACGGCAGGCGATTCTTGAGCATTGCCAGCACCCGCGCCTCTGGTTCGACCTTCGCGCTTACCTCGGCTCGGCGCGGGATGCGCAGCACCCACCGACGTCCATCGTCGACGGTGGCGATCACGATCCTATAGTCGAGCCCAAGCTCATTGACAGTCAGCGGGCCATGGAGCTTGAGCCCATGTCGGGCTGCAAGTGCGTACAGTTGGAAGGTATCGGCGGTCGTGACTACGGTCATGATTCACTCCTGAGGGCTTGACGGGTTTAGCCACCTAAATATAACAGTCACGTCGGTTATATTCAATCCTCATGCGAATCGGGGTACGACCCACAGCCCCCTCAGTACAGGTCCATCGTCACACCCGAGATCGTTGGGGTCCAGCTCCCAGTGGTTCGGAGCAACGGGCGGCAGGGCAATGATCCGAAAATTACCCCTTCCTTTGCGTCACCACAGCTTGCACCAACTGACCCTGAATTAAAAAATTGAAAAACTAACTTTTGGGTGTTGACTTAAAGCAAACCAAGCATATGCTAACCAATAGTTAGCAAATTGATTTCGCACGATGGACAACCCCAGCCGGAGGACCAGCACAACACTGGCAGCGGTGGCAACAAACCGCTTGGGGAAATAACACCGGCAACCGGGCTGACTAACCTCCCCGCTCTCCCTTGGCAAGGCTGGAATGCATGCCGACCAAGGTGAATGGAAATTAAGGCAGTGACCGGCTGACAGCTGGAAAGACAGCACAGTTGAAGTGATAGCGAACACAGCGAGTGGCGGGTCTGACTCCCCAGCCACCCACCCGGTGAAAGGCCGGGACACAACCGGGATTGCATTGCAGGTGAGCCAAGGCCCATGGGGTACCGCACGAGAGACCCGGAGACCAATGCAATCCACGGTTGTGGTGAATGGGAAGGTCTTTGCGCCAACCGGCATTCGTAGGGATGCCCCCTAGACCTCGGCCGGTGTCAGACCCGGCCACCACAACCAACCGATATGACCACCCCAAGGAGGTGATCACATCTCCCACCGCAGGGTTAAGCGGATGCCTGGTCCCGCTGTGAAGCGCCACCCAGGCCCTCGCCGAGAGGCGACCGTTTCGAATGGTAGGTCTGCCCGTGAGGGCGCACCGGTACCGACAGCAAGAACGGCTGACTCACTGTGAAGTGCTCAAGCCACCACCACAGGTGCAATGCATGTGGTTACAGCTCTCTCCTGGCCCCGTCAACGGGGCCTTTATCCCACAAGCGATAGCGGCCCGACAGCGGGTCACGGACTCCTATTGCCTGTCGTTTGTGTGATGAGACCAGTTTCTGGAAGAACGGAGGCATCCATGCACCCACGCGAGTTCATTGCCAAGCACATCAAGGCAACGCTGGAGAAGGAGGAATTTCCCCCTCATGCGGTCTCGCTGGGGGTGAAAGAAGCCACCTTCTTTTTCGACCGAACACCCAGCTTCGCAAAGGGGAAAGTGTTCGATGAGTGCCTCAAGGCGGCCCGTGCAGTAGCCAGGGTCGCGAAGAAGGCCAAGCCATGATCCGGGGAGCGGGTCATATCTCAACAAAGGGGCGAATAGAGAAAACGGAATCTATGGTCACTCCCGTTTTTGCAACACCGATTTTGACGACAAGTTGGCTTGCTTGAATCTATCCG